>DCNF01000020.1:45781-46083 GCA_002322035.1 Geobacter sp. UBA1603 | reverse complement strand
GGCGGCCAGCAGCAAAGGGTTGCCATCGCCCGGGCCGTGGTCAGCGATCCCACGATCCTGGTTGCCGATGAGCCGACCGGAGATCTGGACCGTGTGTCTGCCGCTGAAATACTGGCCTTAATCGGTCAGCTTAACAGGGAGTTTGGCAAGACAATCATCATGGTCACCCATGACCCCCGTGCGGCTGAAGCGGCCCATCTGATCAGGCATCTGGACAAAGGCGTCCTGGTTGCCGGCAGCTGAACAGGCATGTTTATCCTGAAGCTACTGGCACGCAATGCCTTTCGCCACCGCCTGCGTAC
>DCNF01000020.1:45554-45740 GCA_002322035.1 Geobacter sp. UBA1603 | reverse complement strand
ACCCTGACGATTCTGGGGATAACGGTTGCCATCCTGGCCTTTGGTCTCTTGCGCACCGTGGTGAGCGCCTGGTATGCCGGAGTGGAGGCTTCATCGGCCACTCGCCTGATTTCCCGCAATGCCGTATCCCTGATATTTTTTCTGCCGGTCTCCTACCTTGAGCGCATCCGCCAGGTGGAGGGCGTT
>DCNF01000020.1:45229-45547 GCA_002322035.1 Geobacter sp. UBA1603 | reverse complement strand
TCCTATGCCAACTGGTTTGGCGGGGTTTATATCAGCGAAAAGAATTTTTTCCCCAATTTTGCCATAGAGCCGGCCAGCTACCTCAAT
This sequence comes from Geobacter sp. UBA1603, assembly GCA_002322035.1. Classification (GTDB taxonomy): domain Bacteria; phylum Desulfobacterota; class Desulfuromonadia; order Geobacterales; family Pseudopelobacteraceae; genus UBA1603. Next base: position 45,460 of record DCNF01000020.1, on the reverse strand, counting down.
CTGTACCCCGAGTTCAGCCTGCCGCCTGACCAGCGGCGTTCGTTTCTGACGGACCGCAAGGGGTGCGTGGTCGGTGGCAAACTGGCAGAGCGCCATGGGTGGAAACTGGGTGACACAATCATCCTCAAGGGAACAATTTATCCCGGGAATTGGGAATTTGTCCTGCGGGGCATTTACCGGGGCACTGACAAATCAACGGATGAAAACCAGTTTTTCTTCCACTGGCAGTCG
>DCNF01000020.1:30493-45196 GCA_002322035.1 Geobacter sp. UBA1603 | reverse complement strand
CAGTACCTCAATGAATCGCTCCGTAAAACGTCACCCCAGCGGGCGGATCAGGCGGGGGTCTATGTGATCGGCCTCACATCGCCCCAGCGGGCTGCAGAGGTCTCAATGGCGGTTGACCGGCTGTTCAAAAATTCGCTGGCCGAGACCCTGACCGAAACCGAACGGGCTTTTCAGCTCAGTTTTGTGACCATGACCGAGGCGATTGTGATGGCAATCAAAATTGTCTCCTATGTGGTGATCGTGATCATCATGGTTGTGGTGGCCAATACCATGGCAATGACTGCCCGGGAGCGAATCGGTGAATATGCCATTTTCAAGGCGATGGGTTTTGGCACCGGGCACATTGCCGGTATGATTTTCGGAGAATCGCTGGTGCTGACGTCAACTGGCTGCTGTATCGGCATACTGCTGACGTTTCCGCTGGCGCAGGCATTCGGTGATGCCATGGGGCAGTTTTTTCCGGTATTTCGCGTAGAACAGTCCACGATTCTGCTCGACATCGCTTTTTCGGTGCTGGTTGGTGTCGTTGCGGCACTTTTTCCCACCTGGCGGGCAGTCAGGATAAGGATCGCCAACGGATTGCGGCGAATCGGATAAACGGGGTTTCAGGATGAAAACACGCATACTGATCGTTGACGATGAATTGAGCATGCGGGAATTCCTCTCGATTCTGCTTGAGCGGGAGGACTATGAAACGCGTACTGCCGGTTCGGCCAATGAGGCGCTCGGCCTTCTGGAGAACGACCTGTTCGATCTGGTCATATCCGATGTGCAGATGCCGGGGTTAAGCGGCATCGAGCTCTTGTCGCGCATCAAGTTGTCATCACCGGAAACCGCCGTGCTGATGATCACCGCCTTTTCTGCCGCTGACCAGGCGGTCGAGGCCATGAAACTGGGCGCCTATGATTACCTCTCCAAGCCGTTTAAAAACGAGGAAGTAAAGATTCTGATCCGCAATGCTCTTGAGAAAAGGGAACTCAAGCGGGAAAATATAATTTTGAAGCAGGAGGCAACCCAGCGGGATGGCTTTTGCGGCTTGATCGGCTCTAGTCTGCGTATGAAGGAACTGTATGATCTGATTTCCAAGGTTGCTCCCAGTGTCAGCAGTGTTCTGATCCTTGGAGAGAGCGGAACCGGCAAAGAGCTGGTTGCCCGGGCAATCCATACCTGCAGCCAGAGAAAGACCAAGCCTTTTGTGGCGGTCAACTGCGGGGCAATCCCGGAGTCGCTGATCGAAAGTGAACTCTTCGGCCATAAAAAAGGCGCTTTTACCGGTGCGGTGGCCGATCGCCCCGGACTGTTCGAGCAGGCTGAAGGGGGCACGCTGTTTCTGGATGAAATCGGCGAATTGCCGGTTCTGCTGCAGACCAAATTATTGCGGGTCTTGCAGGAGCGTGAGTTCCGGAGGGTGGGGGACACAGCGGTCAGAAAGGCTGATGTGCGTGTCCTGGCTGCCTCCAATCGTAACCTGGACCAGCAGGTCGGTGACGGTACATTCCGTGAAGACCTGTACTACCGGATCAACGTTGTGCAGATATCAATGCCATCTCTGCGGGAACGCATTGATGACATCCCGCTCCTGGTTGATCACTTCTGCCGCAAGCTTAACCCATCGCGTTCAACGACAATCACGCCGGATGCCCTGAAAATGCTGATGAATTATTCATTTCCCGGCAATATTCGCGAACTGGAAAACATAATCGAGCGCAGCCTGATTCTGGATAATTCGAGGATTACCCCCGCCTCGCTCCCGAAACAACTTACAGAGCGGCTGCAACCGTGTCGTGACGCCGATTTTCTGATCCCTGACGGGGGGATCGAACTTGAGCCGCTTCTGGAAGAAATCGAAAAAAAATACCTGCTGAAGGCACTTGAAAAGACAGGGGGGGCCAAAAAGAAAGCGGCAGACCTCCTGGGGATGTCGTTTCGATCGTTCCGCTACCGTCTTGCAAAGTTCGGCCTGGATAATGATGATGAGTGAAGAAGTGGCCTGCTTATTGCTTAAACAATATTCATTCTGTTCGCGGTGGGGGGATAAAAATTATGGATATTTTAAAGAATCGAAAGGGCTTTACGTTGATTGAACTACTGATTGTCGTTGCGATTATTGGTATTTTGGCCGCTGTGGCGATACCTCAGTTTGCTTCCTATAGGGTTAAGGCTTTTAACAGTAACGCGCTTTCTGATATTAGAGTTTTTAAAACAGCTTTAGAAGTCGCTTATAGTGACAGAGGCGGATATCCAACGATGTGAGTGGCAAATTTTGTCAAACGAACTGACGCATTTGCGTATGTTATTATGTGGCATCAATTGGATTCTCGACAATAACGTAAAGAATAGCTTTAACTTTATTGATGTGGCGCATTATTTGCTTTGGTTTCAGAACATTTGTAATTCATTCATAAAATTGAGCTGAGAGCTAACAAAGAAAGGAGAATGTATATGCTTAACAAGATCCGTAGCAGAAAAGGTTTTACCCTGATTGAGCTTTTGATTGTTGTTGCGATCATTGGCATCCTGGCCGCTGTTGCCATCCCGCAGTTCTCGTCATACCGCATCAAGGGGTTTAACTCCAATGCGACCAGCGACCTGCGTAACTTCAAAACAGCTCTGGAGGCAGTGTACGCTGACCGCCAAGGCTATCCCACAATGTAAATTTATAGAAAGGAGATATCAAAATGGCAAAAAGTACACTGCTTAAACTTTCACTTGTAGTTGCGCTTTCCCTGGCAGCTTCGTCTGTGTATGCGGCAACTGAATTTACCGGAGCTACTGCTGTTGGTGGCACCAGTTTCTCTGCATCAAATAAAGTGCATGTTTATGGTAAGACTAATGGTGCTACATCAGGTGCTTTTGATAGCACCGCTTATGGCATAGCTTCTGCCCATGAGTCTGGTGATAAAGTTATCGGCTCCAAGAGCGGCGATGCAAAACTTTATTTTACGACAACGAGCGCTGGAGCTGCCACTGGAACAGCCTCTGCAATTACAGATACCACAAACCTATCTGCCTGGACTTCTATGTAATAGCTTAAATTTACTGTTAAAAGGGGTTGGCAATGAGCCAGCCCCTTTTTTGTTTTGAGAGGAAACATGAGGCATTTGTCAGTTAAATATCAAGTTATGATTCTGATTATTTTTGTGCTGGGGGTGTACTATCGCACCCAGTTTGCTGAAATATGCTTGGTGGATGATGTGGGTGCATTGAGTAGTATTTTGACTCAAGAGCATTTTTCCTGGAAAGACAATTTTCTACCGCGAACTATTGCTGCAGGCTATTACCGTCCTATTATTGGTGTCAGCTATTGGTTTGATAAATGGTTATGGTTCCTTGATCCAAAGATCATGCATTTTGAATCAGTTTTGGGGCATCTATTTAATTGCCTGATGTTTTTTTATATCGCTCGCAAACACATTGTTAAAACGACTGATATCAACGCTGTAAACTACGCCCCCCTTTTTGTGTCACTGTTATTTGCTGTTCACCCATTAACCGTCGAATCGGTTAATTGGATATCAGGAAGAACCGATATAATTATGGGTAATTTCTTGCTTATGAGCATGGTGGCATTGTTGTGGTATCGAGAAACCGGCAAATATCGCTGGTTGTTTATAATGTGGTTGATGGCCGGCATTGCCCTGTTGGTCAAGGAAGTGGCCCTTGGTTATATAATTATTTTACCATTGCTCCTGCGGGAGACTGTTGAGAATGTTGAGGAATCTCAATTTAACCTGATTGAATATGTGATCTTTTATTCAGTCGCCTTAGTCGCGGCGTTGTTTACCGGTAATTACTGGGGGGTAATTATTATCGCTTTGTTCTATCTGGTGGCTATTGTCGTCAGAATACGCAGAACTAACAGCAGTCATGCCGGAAAAATTGTATTTGATAGACTTCGGTATTTTTTGCCGATGTTGGGAATTGGCTTGTTGTTGTTTTATGGAGTGAGAAAAGTTGTTTTGGAGTCGAGTGTCAGTAAAATCGGCCAAACAATACAGTTGATGTTTGCCGATACAAACTACACAATATCGCTGTTTCTTGGAGCTGTTGGATTTTATGTAAAGAAATTCTTTCTGCCATTACCGCTCAACTTTTTTATTCTTGAGATTGACCCGCTCTATGATTTACTCGGAATTGCGGTTCTTCTCGGTGTAATTTTTTTATTAACTCAAAAAAACAAGGCAACTATCTATATTTTAACTGGTTTTATGTTGCTTGCTCCGGCGCTGCCTTTTGCATTTGGTACTATTGCCTGGGCCAGTTATGCGGAGCGATATCTCTACGCATCTAGTGTTTTTTGGCTTCTTTCGCTTATGATTACTTTTGAACAATGGCGTTCGAGGCATCCACTGCCTGCTCGATACTTATCACTGTGTATTATTCTAATTCTAGCGGGGAGTACAGCGGTTACACACATGCGAAATACGGTTTGGCTTACCAATGAATCGTTAATGAGAGATACGGTAAGCCAGACTCCTCGTAAGCGTATTTTACAAAATATCTATATTTGTTCTTTACTTAAAGCTGAGAAGACTGATGAAGCAATTAAGCAGTATGAGCTTGCTTTGAATCGTGTTCCACCAAGTAAAGACGATGAATGGGCTGATATTGAAATTGGGAGGCTTTTGGTAAAGCAGAACAGATACGAAGATGCTCTTACTTTGTATAGAAATGCGTTAAAGCGCAACAAATTTTCTTCTGAGCCAATATTGATAGAAGCTCTTCGTGTTATAAAATTATTACAAGAAAAGGGATTCCGTTATGACTTACAGAAGATGGCGTTTGAGTATAATGCATTATTGGCATCGTTAAGTCGTAATCCATACCGGCTCGTTGAAGAAGGAAAGTGGGCTTTGAATAATGGATCATTTGAAGCTGCTTCACTGTACTTTGATAAGGCTCTTTCTTTGGCTTCTCCAGATGATGGCAGCATAATAAATATGATTAAGCGCATAAAAATTACAACGGCAGGCAGTTCATTGTGACTCTTGAATGCCAAAAAAATGATGGATTCATGAACCATGAATTTGCTGAAATCAACAGACTTGCTGATAAAGGCAAATTAGAACATGCTCTAAAACGATGTCGGGCACTCTACGCAAAGTTTCCTGAACACCCACGAGTCATTCATGCTATTGGTCTTTTGAGCTATAGAACAGGAGACCTTGAAATTGGCGAGAAATTTATTCGAGATGCAATTCATCTACAGCCTGATTATGTGGATGCCTATTATAACCTCGGACGACTGTTGCAGCTTGAAATGCGTCTCGATGAAGCAAATGCTGTTTTCAATAAAGCAATTACCTTGTCTCCCCATGGTATTAAGCAACTGGTTGGTTTGGCCCATGTGCTGATTAACCAAGAGCGTCACCGCGAATCGCTTAAAGTAAGTGAACAAGTATTGGATTTAGATGAGTCTATTGCAGAAATTTATTCTCATCGCGGCACATGTTTTTTTCATTTAGGTCTGGCCGCTACTGCTGTAGATAATTACTTAAAATCTATAAAGTTAAATCCTTATAACAGTGATGCTCACTCAAATCTGTTGTTTGCCTTGCAGGTTCTTCCCGGCGTATCTCCGTTTGATATATATCGTGAAGCGGTAGCCTGGGGTCGCAAATTTGCGACGCCCTTGACAAAACGCTCACGACTGTATTTTAACTCTCCATTCCCTAATCGTAAACTACGGATTGGATATGTTTCCGGTGATTTTAAGAATCATCCGGTAAGCTACCACTTGCTTCCGGTATTGCGGGCCCATGATAAGGACCAGTTCGAGGTGTATCTTTACAGTAACTGTAATGCTGCGGATCAAACCACCGAGGCACTTGTTAATGTGGCACATTGTTATCGGCTCATAGCTGCGTTTCCTGATGACAAAGCAGAAGCTATTATTCGTAGAGATGGTATCGATATACTTATAGACCTGGCTGGACATACTGGTCTCTCTCGACTTCGGCTTTTTGCGCGGCGACCAGCACCGGTTCAGGTGTCTTGGATTGGGTATTTCAATACGACAGGCATAAGAGCGATAGACTATTGGCTCGGCGATCCGATTACTAATCCGGTTGATGATGATAAGTTGTTTACGGAAAAAGTATATCGTTTGCCGAATTGCAGATTCTGTTATCAGCCGCCAGAATATGCGCCGGATGTAACACCCACTCCAGCCATAAAGAATAGACATATTACGTTCGGCTCATTCAATAATATCCATAAATTGTCGCCTGAAGTAATCAAGTTGTGGGCCCGCGTGCTAAATGAAGTCCCTGACTCAAAATTTATCTATAAGTCAAATATTTCTGATGAAGAAACATGCAGAGCTATACTTGCAATGTTTCAAGCCAATGGAATTGATTGCGATCGTATTGAACTCCGTAATAAGTCACCTCATCAAGAAATGTTGAAAGAGTATGGAGATATTGACATATCATTAGATACTTTTCCGTTTAATGGTGGGATGACAACCTGTGAACTGCTTTGGATGGGAGTCCCACTAGTGACGCTTGCCGGTAATACTCCGATTGCGCGACAGGGTAAGGCTTATTTGTATGCCATAGGATACCCCGAATGGGTTGCTAAAACAGATGATGAATTCGTTTCTATAGCGTTACGCCTTGCGTCAGATATAACTAAATTGAATGAAATTAGAAAAGGTCTTCGTGGAAAATTCAGGTCGTCTCCTGTTCTGAACAGTGACCAGTTCACCAGAAACCTTGAGGATGCTTATCGCACAATGTGGCAGACTTGGTGTGCCGGTGAGTCAAAACAACTGCCGGTTTCATCAGACACAATGCGACACTTCAGTACGGATGAGTTGTTGGGTGCCGGTATCAGTAATTTGAAAGACGGAGCTTATGAGCGGGCCATTGGGCTGTTTCGCCGTGTGATCAAGCGAGATCCCTATAATGAATATGCCCAGAATAATCTTGGAATTGCGTATAAAAAACTTGGCTTCATTGACGATGCTATTAGGGCGTTTCGTAAAGCGGTCAGGAATGCGCCTGATAATTCACAAGTATACATTAATTGTGGTATGGCTCTTAAATCATGCGGGCGCTTTCACGAGGCAAGAATAATATTGCACAAAGCGTGTATTATTTCACCGGATGATTGTGCCGCTTTGAATTCACTCGGAGAAGTTTGTCTTCAGCTTGGTTATCTGCATGAAGCCCGCTTGTCACTGGAGCATGCATTGACGATTGAGCCGAATAATGTCGATTCACTTGGACACTTAGCTATTGTCAATGGTTTGTATGGTGACATTCCAGCCGCACTCACACGTCTACGTGTTGCCATATCCCATGATCCCGGAAACAGTTCTCTCGCGTCTGCTCTTATGGGATTATCAATGTACCATCCGGAAACTACTCAAGCTGAGCTGTACCAGCTTGGTAGGATGTTTGAGCAGGCTCTCAAATCAGCTAGCTGCAATTTTTCGATCGCCAGCAGACCGGTGGTGGAAAAAAACGGACCGCTACGAATTGGTTTTCTTTCCCCAGATTTCCGGGCTCATCCAGTTGGTGTATTGCTAAAGCCATTTTTCACGCATCGTAACCGTAGTCGATTTTCTCTATTTTGTTATAATACAAGCGGGGGAGTTCCAGACTATCTTAATCAATGGTATCGAAGTGTTTCCGATGGCTGGCATGATATCTGCGGATGGCCTGATGACGATGTTATTGCCACTATCAAGAATGATGAAATAGATATACTTATTGATCTTACGGGTCATACGGATGCCAAACAACGTGGTTTGTCAGTATTTGCCCGTCGTGCAGCTCCTGTCCAGGCCACATGGATCGGATATGGCCATACGACCGGTTTGGCCGAAATGGATTATATTATTGCTGACCCCGATTTCATTCGCCCTGAAGATAAAAAATGGTTTTCTGAACAGCCGGTATATTTACCTCACAACAGGTTCTGTTTTATGCCGCCCGATAATTCACCAGAAGTGGTTGATTCTCCATTTTTTGATAACGAATATATTACGTTTGGAAGTTTCAACAATCTTCAGAAAATCAGCGACGAAGTTATTGAGACCTGGGTAGAAATATTACGGCGCGTACCAAAATCACGCCTGATCCTTAAATTTAAGTCGCTGAATGATCCGGATGTACGCCGTTATACACGGCAACGTTTTGAGCGGTATGGTCTAGCAAGGAAGAGGCTTGAATTGCGCCCGGAATCAAATCTGTACCTGATGTTGGCTGAATATGGAGATATTGATATCTCGCTTGATCCATTCCCGTTTACTGGGGGTATGACGAGTCTTTACTCTCTTTGGATGGGGGTTCCGATAGTTACCCTGGCGGGTGATCTACCAATCAGCAGGCAGACGAAGTCGTTTTTATATCAGGTTGGACTAAATGGTTTGGTTGCAAACTCAATAGTCGAATATTGCGAATACGCTGTTCAGCTTACTCGTGATAAAGAGCAACTATCAACTATACGAGAGGGTTTAAGGCAACGCATGTATGAGTCACCTTTATGCGATGCTAAACAATATGCTGCAAATGTTGAGTGTGTTTTTCATGAAATGTTGGATATATCCAACTCTGGAGGATAGAATTGCAACCTATCTACAATGCATGGTGTATGCAAATTGATATTACTAATTTCTGTTTTCTGTCATGTCTGTATTGTTCAAGATATAACAGGCACTTACGCCATGACCAGAGGCGTCATATGACTTTGGAACAGTTCGAAATTGCTCTTGATTCACTCGTGGATTGGCCTGGAATGATCGGAGTAATTGGCGGTGAACCCCTATTGCATCCTGATTTCCCACAGATTACCAAATTGATAAGAATGCGTTTTCCCGCGGAAAAAATGGGATTTTGGACATCAGGGGGTAAAAATTTTAAGGATTATCTTCCATACATTAAGAGAACTTTTAACTTTATTGCCTATAATGAACACAATAAGGAGCAGCTACGGACTTGTAAACACCAACCACTCACAATTGCAATCAAGGATGTCGTACAAGATGCAGACTTGCGATCGCAATTGATTGATGACTGCTGGGTACAGCGTACTTGGTGTCCTACGATTAATCACTTTGGGGCTTATTTTTGTGAAGTGGCAGCGGCGCAAGATGTACTGCTTCATGACGGAAAGAACGCATGGCCTGTTGTTCCGGGCTGGTGGCAAAAGGGACCGGATGAATTTAAAGATCAGAGGGATGTTTTTTGTGATAACTGCGGAATGGCTATACCGATGAATCGTGAGTTTATACAGAAGAAATCGGAAAAATTCTCTCTATCGCTACTGAATGAATTCAGGAACAAGGGGCTTAAGAAAGTCGAGGATGCCGATATTGAACTCTTCGACCATCAATTTACAAAAGAGGATATTATTAGAAACATTCCAACGTGGACACCTGGCAACTATCGGGGTGACTTGAAAGATGATGAGATTGCACCTGAAGGCCGTGGGTTTACCAGAACAATCAAATAGGGATTTCAATGCATGAAGTTTGAACTAATTACTATTTGGTATAATGAAGAATTTTTAGCTCCGTTTTTTTTAAACCATTATAGGTGGGTTGACAAAATACGGCTAATCATTGATGCAGACACCAATGATGACACGGTAGCTATTGCCAGCCAGTACCCGAATGTCACTATCGAATATTTTAAGTTTCCCGATATGATGGATGATACAATTAAGGCGAAAAAGTTTAATCAGGCCTATCATTCTGTAAGCAATGCAGAGTATGTAATTTTGGTTGATTCAGATGAGTTTATCTTCTGTAATGATGTAGAAAAACCAGTTTCTGCGCATATTGCTGAGACGGCAAAAGATATATATTTTGTGCATCTCTGGCAGATCTATAAACATGAAATGGATGCGCCTCTTGACCCAACTCTACCTGTATGGTTACAGCGTAGGCATGGTGATCCGAATATGAATTCAGAAGAGAATCTATCCTATATCAAGCCATGTGTACTACGATCTGGATTAAATGTGATCATTGGCAGGGGTAACCATTTCCTGTGTGTTGAAAATGTTACCATTAGTATTCTATTAAACGATGGGGGTAAGTATATCGAGACACTAAATCAAAAACGTGTGACAATCAGTCAAAAGGATATGCTCCAAGGTTCTCACTGGCGGCTTGTTGATGTTGAAGAAACTATTAAAAGAAGGATCATCAATCGCAAATGGAGGCAATCTAAGCATAACCTGGAAAATGGATATACTATTCAGTACCATAATGTTACTAAACAAGATATTTTAAATGAGTATGAAGCAAACAAAAACAATCCAATTGTAATATACAATAGGAATTATTCATGAAGTTGAGTAATATTTCTTGTCAAGTAGACAGTTTTAAAGCAGATTTTCCAGTTTAAATCGAGGTTAATATGAAAGACGTACTGCTAATCACCCTCAAAGGTATATTCCGGGATAGAATCTTCCAGGGCATCATGGCGCTTGCAGGACTGATTGTATTTATTCCTTCAGCGGCATCTCTGTCCATGCGCCAGGTTACTGAACTCTCCATAACGCTCTCATTGTCAACAATCTCCTTTATCATGCTGCTGCTTTCTGTGTTTCTTGGCGCTACTTCAATGTGGAAAGATATTGAACGACGCTATACCTTCAGCGTCGTCAGTTTGCCGATAAGCCGTACCTCGTATGTTTTTGGCAAGTTTTTCGGCATTGCGCTGTTTCTTGTGTTGACAGCATTTGTTCTCGGATGCGCCGCCATGATTTCAATCAAGGTTTCTTCGATGGGTTACCCCCCGGCACGTCCTGTAGAATGGGGGCTGATTATGGCAGCTATTGTGTTTGATGCATTCAAATATATTCTTCTGGTTGGTGTTGCCATGCTCCTGTCTGCAGTGAGCACCTCTTTTTTTCTTCCGGTATTTGGCACGGTGAGCATTTTTCTGGTTGGAACCATCACACAGCAGGTCTATGACTATCTTCATACTCCGGCTTCAGAAAAAGTGGTTTCCGCAATAGTCAAAAATGCCGCACTGGTTTTGTATTATCTGTTACCCAATCTTCAATCGTTTGATCTCAAGGTATATGCAATTTATTCAATAAAACCATCGCTAGGGGGAGTGTTAACCACTTTTTGTTATGGCGGAATTTATACGGCTGTATTGCTTTTAGCCAGCTCACTCCTGTTTGGCCGGAGAGAGATGAAATGACTTCATCGGTTCGGCCGTTCATTTTATTTATCGTTTCGTTGTTGTTGTATGCAGCAGTGATGGTGCCGTTTACCCGCCATATGAAGCATAAACCTGTTGAGGAAAAGCTTGGCTATATCCCCGAGGCCTCGACCTTTCAATATCTGTGTGCCGATCAGAAAACCTTTATCAGTTCTGCGCTGCTAATGAAGGTGATCATGTATTTCGGGGGTCTGACCGATAAGCAGTTTGAAAAAACAGTCGCCGCAATACCTGATTATCGTGGGATGTCAAATATCATCCACACCGCCCTCAAGCTTGATCCCTATAATATGGATGGCTATTATTTTGCCCAGTCATTTCTCACCTGGGAAGTGAAGCAGTATGCCATCGCAAATAAGTTGCTGGAATATGGTATGAAATATCGGACCTGGGACTGGTATCTGCCGTTCTTTGCCGGATTTAATTATTCTTACTTCCTCAAGGATTACGGTAAAGCCGCTGAATTCTACAAACGGGCTGGCGAGTTGAGCGGCCAGGAACTGCATTTCAGTCTTGCTGGCCGATATATGCAGGAGTCTGGCCAGACCGAGTTGGCAATTGCCTACCTGACGATGATGGCGCAGGGTGAGAAAAATCAGGCGGTCAAAAAGAATTACCAGATCCGCTTGAAGGCCTTTAAGGAGGTTAGCCGGATTGAAAAGGCCCGCGATGCCTATCGTGCCTCAAGGGGCCAGCTTCCGGTTACCCTTGAAACGCTTATCGGCAAAGGACTTATTGCCCCGGCTCCGGTTGATCCATACGGCGGCACCTTTTACCTGGAGCCGGATGGAAAGGTCAGCACTACCAGCAAATTCGCATTTGGAGGCAGGAAGTGAGCAATGGCGTTGCACTTGATATACAGGGGCTTTCAAAACAGTTTAAAGGCAAGCGCGGTCTACGGGTGGAGGCGCTCTGCGGTTTGACGATGCAGGTTCCCCAGGGGGAAGTATTTGGCTTTCTCGGCCCGAATGGTGCCGGCAAAAGCACGACCATCAAATGTTTGATGGGACTTATTGCCCCAACAGCCGGTTCAGCAACGATTATCGGTGAGACAATCGGCAGTGTTGAGTCACGGATGAAAGTCGGTTTTCTCCCGGAAAATCCGGCGTTCTATGACTATTTGTCAGCAGAGGAGTATCTCCAGTTTGTCGGCAGGACGTTCAGGATGCCGGATGATCTGCTGGCGCGCAGGGTGGAAGAGTCACTCAGGCTGCTGGAGCTTTCCGATGCCCGTAAACGGCCGATCCGCAGCTACAGTAAGGGGATGGTACAGAGGGTTGGATTGGCCCAGACCATGATTCACGATCCGGAATTGTATATCCTTGATGAACCGATGAGCGGGCTCGACCCGATCGGGAGGGCTCTGGTTAAGGATATCATCCTTGATCTGAAAAAACGTGGCAAGACGGTTTTTTTCAGTACACATATCACGGATGACGTGGAAAAAGTCTGCGACCGGGTCGGGGTGATTGTCAAGGGTCGTCTGATGGCGCTTGATCGGGTCGAGACTATCATGCGCAGCGGTATTGAAGGATATGTGGTGCAGACCAAAGCAGGGATCGGAAACCATACTGCGCTTGCTTCGTTCGGCCTGATCCGCTCCAGTGAGGTTTTCAGGGAGTATTCGGTCCCGGCCGGCCGTTTTAACGAGTTTACCGCTTTAGTATCACACCATGCGCTTGAGATTACGCTGATCGAAACAAAGCGAAAAGATCTGGAGGCGTTTTTCCTCGAAATTGTGGAGAATGTCGCCCGATAAGCCTGATGTACCGCTGTCTGTGGCCTGTTCCGATTATTCCATTCGTGGAAACAGTGCCTCTGCCTTGGTAATGACAGTCCCCGCTGCAAGCCCCCCCCACTCCAGGCCCGCATGATCGGGCACGTTGTACCACCCCAGACAGGCCAGCGCCTTCTGCGCAGTCGACGGCATGAAGGCTGACAGCAGGGTGTGAATGATCCGCTGGGACTCAAGCAGGCAGTACATGACTGTTGCCAGGCGGTCTTTTCGGGCCGGATCCTTGGCCAGGGTCCAGGGGGCGGTTTCATCGATGTATTTGTTGCCGGCTGAGATTACATCCCAGACAGCCTGCAACGCCTTGCTGAATGCCAGTTCCTCGATATGGCGATCGACTGCCGCCACCATGTCAAGGGTGCGCTGCTGCAGGGCTGCATCGGCCGGCTCCAGTTCGGCAGGAGCGGGGAGGGTGCCGTCGAAGTATTTGACCGCCATGGCGGTTGAGCGGGAGAGCAGGTTGCCCAGGTCGTTGGCCAGATCGGAGTTGAGCCGCTGGACCAGTGCCGTATGGGAAAAATCTCCGTCCAGACCGAAAGGCACTTCCCGCAGCAGAAAATAGCGCACCACGTCAACGCCGTACTTGTCGATCAGCATATTCGGCTCAACCACATTCTGCAGGCTCTTTGACATCTTCTGGCCTTCAACGGTCCACCAGCCATGGGCAAAGACTTTTTTCGGCAACGGCAGGCCGGCCGCCATCAGGAAGGTAGGCCAGTAGACCGAATGGAACCGGAGGATGTCCTTACCGATCAGATGTACGTTGACCGGCCAGAAATCGGCATAGGTCCCGTTCTGGTCGGGGTAGCCAAGCGCAGTGATGTAATTGGTGAGTGCGTCGAACCAGACATAGATGACATGCTTTTCGTTGCCGGGCACCGGTATGCCCCAGGTGAAGGTTGTGCGTGAAACCGACAGATCGCGCAGCCCTTCTTTGATGAAGGAGAGGATTTCGTTCCGCTTGCTTTTGGGTTGAATAAAGTCGGGATTTGCTTCGATGTGGGCCAGAAGCTGGTCCTGGTATTTACTCATGCGGAAGAAGTACGACTCCTCCTTGAGTTTTTCCACCGGCCGGTTGCAGTCAGGGCAGCGGCCTTCGATCAGCTGGGTTTCGGTCCAGAAGGTCTCGCAGGGTGTGCAGTACCAGTCTTCATATTCGCCGAGATAGATGTCACCCTTGTCGAGAATATCCTTGAAAATCGAAGCAACCCCCTGTTTGTGGCGTTCCTGGGTGGTGCGAATGAAGTCGTCGTTGGATATGCCGAGACGTTCCCAGAGAGCCTGAAAACGCTTGACGACACGGTCAGCCAGTTCAAGCGGTGTCTCTCCGGCGGTAATGGCCGCTTTTTCAACCTTCTGCCCATGCTCGTCGCTGCCGGTCAGAAAGTAGACCGGATGCCCCATCAGACGCTTGTAGCGTGCCAGTACATCACCGGCAACGGTGGTGTAGGCATGGCCGATATGCGGCACGTCGTTGACATAATAAATCGGCGTAGTGACATAGAAGGGTGATTTCATGGTTATGCTCCCGGTGTGCCTGACGGCGTGCGTGGTGTGTCATTCTGTTTCCGGCGGTGTCCGTGCTTGCGGTTACGGCCCCGTTTTTTTCCGCTGCCGGCGGCAGGCTGCTTCTCTTCTCCGGTCGGCGCGGCGGAGTCCGGGGGGAGCGCGAGTGCTGCAGGTGGCTGGGGTTTTTCCTGCTGCAACGGAGCGGCTGCCGGC
>DCNF01000020.1:29769-30450 GCA_002322035.1 Geobacter sp. UBA1603 | reverse complement strand
CCGCTCGCCCCGTTCGCGCTGTGCCGGACGATTCTGGCTGCGGGCTGTTTCCTGTGGTGCCGCCTGGAGAGGTACATCGGCCGCAGCGCCGTCGGCGGTGATCTCATCGCGTTTGATTGTCACCAGTTTGTTGTCGTCCAGCTTAAGAGTGATGGTGCCGGTCAGGATGTTGATTTTATCAACCGTCCCGGCGGCAGTCGCGGTCCTGACCCGTTTTCCGCATTTGGGGAAGTTCTTGCGCAGGCTGCAGTAGGTTTCATACTCATAGTCAAGGCAGCAGAGCAGCCGTCCGCATTGGCCAGATATTTTGCTTGGATTGAGGGCCAGGTTCTGCTCCTTGGCCATTTTGACCGAAACCGGCTGGAATTCTCTCAAAAAAGAGCAGCAGCAAAGTTCGCGTCCGCAGATGCCGATGCCGCCGATCATTTTGGACTCGTCGCGGACGCCGATCTGACGCATTTCAATGCGTGTATGGAACGTGTGGGCCAGGTCCTTTACCAGATCACGGAAATCAACCCGACCGTCGGCGGTGAAAAAGAAGACCGCCTTGCTGCCGTCGAACTGATATTCGACCCGAACCAGCTTCATCTGCATTCCCCGCTCAACGATCCTCTTCAGGCAGAATTCGAAGGCTTCACGCTCAAGGCGGATGTTCCGTTCCAGTGTCGCCAGGTCATCACC
>DCNF01000020.1:29560-29747 GCA_002322035.1 Geobacter sp. UBA1603 | reverse complement strand
ATCACCGGTGGCTGTGCGCCGTATCGGTGCGAGCGTTGTACCGGCCGACGGATCCCGCTCAACCGGGCCCCGTACCACTGTGCCGATGCCGAGCCCGCGTTCGCTTTCCACAACAACACGATCTCCCGGCGCCAATTCAAGCGTACCGGCATCGAAGTCGTACATTTTCCCTGCAGTTATGAACTGA
>DCNF01000020.1:20955-29528 GCA_002322035.1 Geobacter sp. UBA1603 | reverse complement strand
CTTGAATGGTGACAATTCGTGGCACCTGTTACTCCTTTTCTTTCCGGGAAACAGTTCAGGCTGCTCCGGCAATCCTCATAAACAATCGATCAAGGGCAAGTTTACTGTTTGCGTTACGTTGTACGGCCCGCCTGACCTCTCGTATTTCGTCGATCATCTGCACGGCGCTGGGCAGCGGAAAACGGGCCGCCAGTGATTCTATGGCCGGCCGGACAGCCTCGTTGACGATTTGATTGCAGCCGGCGGCCGTGTACAGCACATCACGGGCGCACGAGAGCAGCACGTCGATGGTTTCAAGGGTTTCATCGCGATTTCCCCCCAACTCCTCTGAAGCGTCGAATATGGTCGAGATCCTGTGCAGGTCCAGCTCGGCCAGCCGCTTCAGCAGTGTGTCTCTTTTGGCTGAAAGGGTGTCGTTGTCGAGGCTGCGGGCAATAGCCATGCTCCCGCCGGCCAGTGGTGCAATTAGACGGGCCGTATCGGCTGACATCCCGTCCCGTTCCAGCAGGACCTGCACCTGCTCGGGGGCCAGGGCGGAGAAGCTGATCAGTTGGCATCGGGAGCGGACCGTCGGCAGAAGCATGCCGGCATTTTCGGTCAAAAGTATGATGATCGCATTGCCGGGCGGTTCTTCAAGGGTTTTCAGCAGTGAGTTTGCCGCCGCGATATTGAAGCGCTCGGCCTGTTCGATGATGCAGGCCTTGCGCGGCGCTTCATAGGGGCGGAACGCAAGCTCCCGCTGTAGTTCCCGAACCTGCTCAATTTTAATGAACTGTCCGTCAGGCTGTATCAGGTGAATATCGGCGTGGTTCCCGCCGGCAACCTTGAGGCAGGTCGGGCAGACACCGCAACTGTCATCGGCTACCTTGCTGCAAAAAAGTGCCTGGATCAGTTCCAGTGCCACAGTTTTACGGCCACACCCCTCCGGCCCCTCGAAAATGTAGGAATGAGAGGTCTTGCCGAAGCGGAGCGCCCGTCGCAGCACCTCGATAATCCGCCCGTGGCCGACTACACGGTTAAACGGCACGGAATGGCTCCGGTATGCGTGATTGCACTGCCTGAAAAATGCGGGCAGCGACCTCATCGATGCTGCCTTCTGCGCTGACGATGCAGATTCTCTCCGGATGATTGGCGGCCTGCTGGTGGTAACTGCGGCGAACCCGTTCGTGGAATGCGATGGTTTCCAGTTCGAAGCGTTCTTCGCGGGGGCCCGTATGCTGTTCGATCCGCTGCCGGGCGCGAGTCAGCCCCATGGACGTATCGCAGTCGAGCAGGATGGTCAGGTCGGGACTCACCTCCTGACAGGCCAGATCGTTCAGGCCGGTGATGATGCCCCGGTCGATGCCCCTGCCTCCGCTCTGGTAGGCGATTGTTGCATCGGTGAAACGGTCGCACAGGACAATATCCCCCCGTTCGAGGGCGGGGTGGACCACATCGGAAATGTGCTGGGCACGGGCAGCTGAATAGAGCAGAAGTTCGCAGAGCGGCACCATGCTGGTGTTGCCGGCATCCAGAAGAATTGAGCGGATCTGGTCGGCAACCGGGCAACCGCCCGGTTCACGGGTTGTGATCACCTGATGGCCGCCGGCTTTCAGGCGATCGGCCAAAAGCCTGATCTGGGTTGTCTTGCCGCACCCCTCAACGCCTTCGAATGTTATGAAATATCCCACATCTGCCGCCGCTGGTAAATTTGGAGGGTGAATTATAGGCAAGAGCCGGCAGGATGGCAACCGAAAACACCGAAAACAGTCAGGCCGTGGGCAGTCAGTTGGGCATATTCCATTTGACTAACGCTGATTTACTGTTAAGATTCGATTCGCAAAATATCCAATCCGGCGATACGATCTATCGCACGTGTAATCGGTATATGGGAGGTATGGCATGAAACGATACGTAATTCTCATGTTAGTAGTGCTGCTGCTGGTTCCGGTCGCCTCCATGGCTGCTCCGGTCGGAAAAATTACCGGCCTGAAAGGCGCTGCCCAGTTCCGGTCAAAGAACAACATTCCCTATGAGTCTCTTAAGCAGGGGGCCCAGATCAGTGAAGGGAACTGGATCAAGACCGGGTCTGACGGCTGGGTGGAGCTGACCCTTGATGACAAGAGCAGGTTTACCCTGGCCAACGATACCGAATTTGAGGTCAGCACGTTTCAGCTCAGCAAAAACAAGCGCGAAGGGGTGTTCAATCTTTCCCAGGGCAAGGTTCGTGCCTCGGTTACCAAATTTTCCGGAAAGCTGTCCGGCATGACGGTTAAAAGCGGTACGGCGGTAGCCGGAATCAAGGGGACTGAATTTCTGATGCTTTCCCAGGGGCCGGCCAATGTGTTTTTCGGCAATGAAGGATCAGTGGCGGTTTCAGGGGACGGCAAGGGGCCGCAGCAGGCGCTGACCGCCAGCACCATGACCCAGAACACCCGGGGTGAAAAACCGGTCGATCCGCTTAAAATCGCTCCCGGCACCCCGATTGCCGAAGCCAAGGGGATTTTCGACAGCATCACCGCAGCGGTGCCGCCGGCCGAGTGGACCGATTCGGGCCGGATATCTGACATCATCGCCCGCTGGAACATCAATCATGGCCATTATCTTGCTGATTCTGGCAAATACCAGGAAGCGTTGCATGTCTTCCAGATTGCCCTTGACCTGACCAGGGTTGCTTTGATTCGGGCAGATGCCCATATGGAGCGGGGTGCAGTGTATGCCCGTTTCCTTTCCAATCCGGAACTGGCACTGGCCGAATATCTGCTTGTGCTTGAGGAGTACCCAAAGCTGCCCCAGGCAGAATCGGCGCTGTTCAACGCAGCCCAGTCCCTGTCAGAGATGGGATTTGCCGAACAGGCCCTGGCGCGATTCGAGCAGTATCGCAAAGCGTATCCGGGCGGGAAGCACCGTGACACGGTTGATACCCTGATCAAGTCACTGGGCGCCCATTAACGGCAGGCGGGAGGAATCGTGACGCTTTCCAAGCGCCTCTTTTTCATGCTGATCGGAGCGGTTGCCGCCGGTCTTGCTCTGTTGGCCTACCGTATTGAACCGACCGTCATCGAACGGGTTGATCTGCGCCTGAAGGACGCCCGTTTCATTGCCCGGGGTACGGCCAGCCCCGATCCGCGGGTTGTTGTCGTTGCCATCGATCCGAAAAGTATCAAAGAAATCGGCCGCTGGCCCTGGCCGCGCACGGTTGTTTCCGAGCTGGTGAGCGGAATCAAGTCCTATGGAGCAGTCGTTGCCGGCCTGGACATCATTTTTTCCGAACCGGATAACACCTGTGCCGGGATAGAAAATGACCGCCTTCTGGGCCGGACTATCTTTGAGGCCGGTAACGTGATTGCCGGGTATTTTTTTCGTACCGAAGCCCAGCCGGTTGACGAACGCTCGTTTGAGCATATCATCGCCCGCCGCATCGACCCGGTGGTTGCTGAAGGCGTCACCAGCACGCCGATCGATGAGTTCAAAGGGATTGACCTGAATGTGGCTGAAATCGGCCAGGGGGCCCTTGACCATGGTTTTTTCACGGTCAACGCCGATCAGGATGGGATTTACCGCCGGGCAATTCTGCTGTCAATGTACGGTGGAGATATCTATGGTTCGCTGGCACTGAAAACCCTGGCGGGCTATCGCGGTCAGCCGGTTACCCTTTCGATTGACAGGCATGGAGTATCGGAGCTGAAGGTCGGTGATCAGCCGCTGCCGGTGGATGCTGCCGGCAAACTTCGCTTGAACTACTACGGCGGCACCGCTACTTTCCGGACTCTGCCTGCGGTGGATATTATCAAAAAACGTCTTCCTCCCGGAACACTCAACAATGCCCTGGTGCTGGTGGGGGCTACGGAAATCGGTATTTTCGACGTACGCGCCACACCATTCGATCCAACACTGCCCGGAGTCGAAATCCACGCAACCGTGGCATCCAATATCCTGCAGAACAGTTTCCTCAAGTATAATAGTGATACCCGGGCCATCGAACAGGCGGCGATAGTTATCCTTCCTGTTCTTCTCGGCGTTCTGCTCGGTTTTGCCCCCGGGACCCTGGTTGGCCTGCTGGCGCTTGTGCTGACCTCCGGTGGTTTTATCGGCTTCAACTATCTGACCTTTGCCTCCTACCTGCATGATCTGACCCTGGCGTATCCGCTGCTGGGTATCGGTATTGCTTATCTGGGGGGAGAGTCCTATCGGAACCTGGTGGTGGAACGCAAGGGCAAACAGCTGAAAAAGGCCTTTTCCAGCTATGTTTCACCTGATCTGGTCAAACAGATCGAGAAAAATCCGGACAAACTGGTCCTCGGCGGTGAACAGCGCGAACTATCGATTCTCTTTTCGGATATCCGCGGTTTTACTACCGTCTCGGAGAGCCTGACGCCGCCGGAACTGGTCACCCTGCTCAATGAATACCTGACGCCGATGACCCGGATTGTCCTTGAAGAGGGGGGGACACTGGACAAATTCATCGGCGATGCGGTCATGGCACTTTTCAATGCTCCGCTTGATGTTCCCGATCATGCCGAGCGTTCCTGCACGGCGGCTGTCCGTATGCTGGGAGAGCTGGAGAGGCTCAACGCCGGCTTTGCCGAGCGGGGTATGCACACGATCGACATCGGTATCGGTATCAATACCGGACCGGCGGTTGTCGGCAACATGGGGGCTGATATCCGTTTCGACTACACGGCAATTGGTGACTCGGTTAATCTGGCGTCACGCCTGGAAGGGCTGAACAAGTATTACGGATCGCATATTCTGGTCAGTGAGGATACATACCGGCAGGTAGCCCCCGGTCGCTTCACGTTCCGGGAAGTTGACCGGGTCCGGGTCAAGGGTAAACTGCATCCGGTCGTCATGTTTGAACTGATGACCCGTAACCAGGAGATACTGCCCCGCTTTCTGGAAGCACTGGACATCTATCGCTCGATGGAGTTTGAACGAGCACAGGTGGTGTTTGAACTGCTGGTGGCAGAGTATAACGATGGTCCGTCCAGGCTGTATGTCGGGCGCTGTATCGAATATCGCACCGATCCGCCGCCGGCTGGGTGGGACGGGGTTTATGTTGCCAAGAGCAAATAGCGTCCCTGCCGGCGCGTTGCTGTCCTGCCCGACGGGGAACGAGGCCGTATCTTGTACCAGTGGTGCTGACGGGCGATCTTTCATGACTGAGCACCGCGCCAAGCAGCTGGTCCCGTTTTCAGGTATGAACCGTGCTCCGGTGAGAGGGCTTAAGTAGCGATGCCTGAATTGCCGGAAGTCGAATCTGTTGCCCGAATGGTGCGGGTAGCTTTGACGGGTCCGCTGGCCAGCCCTGTCAGTGCCGTTGAGCTGCTGGATCAGAAGCTGCTTGACCGCTCGACGTCGATGGAAGCTCTGTACAGTCTGGCAGGTACCTGTTTCGGGGCGGTCAGCCGTTCCGGCAAGTATCTGATCATCCGGATGGACGGGCGGGAAGTGCCGCTTTACCTGATACTCCATCTGCGCATGACCGGCCGTATCATGATTGTTTCCGCCGGAGGGGACCCTGCCCGTCACACCAGATTGAGAATCGTTCTGCGGAACGGTGCCGCGCTGTTGTTTGACGATCCGCGCCGTTTTGGGCAATTGTGGGTAACCCATGCCCCGCATGATGTTGTCGGTACGCTCGGGCCTGATGCCTTGACCGTGTCACTGGAAACGTTTTCCGGCGTCCTGTCGCGCGTGAATCGCCAGCTGAAGCCACTGTTGCTTGACCAGAGGGTTATTGCCGGTATTGGAAACATCTATGCCGACGAAATATTGTTCAGGGCCCGACTCCACCCCCTTGCCGTTTCGGGCTCCCTGGCTGCCGATGATGTCAGCCGCCTGCATGGTGCGGTGGTTTCGATTCTCGCTGAAGCGGTGCAGGCCGGAGGGGCCAATATTGACGGTGTTTTCAAGGCCGGAGAATTTCCGGTCATGGTCTATGGTAGAAGCGGCCAGCCCTGTTATGCCTGCGGTCTGCCAGTCAGTAAAATCAGGGTGGCCCAACGCGGCACCCACATCTGCAGTGGGTGTCAGAAACTGGCATCAGATCACTCTGGAACGGAGTCAGCAGCGCATTCATGATGCATGATATCTATCAATTGGTAACGCTCGACGACGGCGTGCGTGACAGTGCGCGGATTCTCTCCGTTCTGCAGGATATTGGGGCCGGCCGTTTACGTAACGATCTGGTATTGCTTAATTACTATTTTGAAATGCCGATTTCGTTCAAGGTAAAGAATATCAAGGTAATCGATGACAGTGCCGAGGTGGAAAGCTCGCACCATCAGACGGTGGTGATGAAATTTGCGAAACAGACGCTTCTGAAAAGCGCCCACTTCCCGGCCGGTCTGGGGGTTCACTCCTACACCGGCGCGGTTAATGTTAACCGCAATCTTGGCGTGTTGACACGCTTTGCCTATGCCCAGATTCTTGCCGAGCGGCGCCAGTCGGTCAGGGTTCGCGTCAACCGCGAGTATCCGGTTATGTTCCGGTGCGACGGCCAGGTCTGCAAAGGAAGGCTTGTTGATTTGTCGGTGACCGGCATGGCGGTGCAGTTCGCGCATCCGTTCCTTTGTGAGGTCACAGCCCGCGGTCAGTTGCTGAGTTCACTGGAGGGGATGCACCTGAAAACCGATGCAGTCGTGTTACGGACCAAGTCTGACGATCAGGGCGGAGTCCGGGTGACGTTCATGCTTGAACCTGACAAAAAAGCCGATACGGTCGTATCGCATTTTATCTATATGCGCCAGGTTGAAATTGTCCAGGATATCAAAGATCAGTACCTCAATCAGGAGGGCCTGCTGTAGGCGAATTGTCATTCTACCGGGCTTTCAAACAGAAGGAGATACCAATGAAACTGAGAATTCTCGGCAGCGCCGGAGCAGAATTCCCCGATTTCAGACCGCCGGCATTCCTGATTGATGATCAGATGCTGCTGGATGCGGGGACGATCGGAGCCGTGTTAACCGAGGATGAGCAGTGGGATCTCCAGCACATTCTTGTAACCCACTCACATCTTGATCACATCCGGGGAATCCCGAACCTGGCTGACAATATCATCATCAAGAATCTGAGCCACAACGTGAAAGTTTATGCTTCAGAGGATGTGATCGACGCCATGCGCTCTCACCTGTTCAATAACGTCATCTGGCCCGATTTTACCAAAATCCCGAACCCGGAGGCCCCGGTGCTGACCTTCCAGGCGATTGAGCCGCGCACATACCACCGGATCGGCGGATATGACGTCTGCGCAATCCCGGTCAATCATACGGTCCCGGCGGTCGGCTATCTGGTCAGGCGCAACGGCGTTTCACTCGCCTACACCGGTGATACCGGTTCCACGGAAGAGTTCTGGAATTATGCTTCTGGCGTTGACGCCCTGATTGTCGAGGTTTCTTTTCCGAACCAGATGGAGCAGCTGGCCCTGCTGACCAGGCACCTGACCAGTTCTCTGCTCGGGATCGAATTGGCGAAAATGCCGGTCCTGCCGAAGCGGATTCTGATAACTCACCCGAAACCCCAGTACGTCGCTACGATCAAGGCGGAGGTTGAAAGCCTTGGCATTCCAGAAATCGAAATGTTGCATGACGGCGCCCGCTTCGAATTCTAAAACGTCCAGGCTGGTTGAAGGTATCGGCCGCTGGGCCCTGATCCGCCTGTCGGTGATCGGTGATGTGTTCCTTACCATCATTAGTGCCTTTGCCAACCTCGTGTCTTCCGTCCGTCAGGGCGGTGCCGCGATCCGGCCGGTACTTTTCAAGCAGGTGTATTTCACCGGCCTGGAGGCGTCCGGGATCATAGTCACCATAGCTGCCATCATCGGGACGGTAATAATTGCCCAGACTATCAGTCTTGTTGGCGATAATGGAACCTTGACCGGTAAAATTCTTGTCTGGGTCGTGCTGCGCGAACTTGCCCCGCTTCTGACGGCGGTCATTATTGTCGCCCGCAGTGGGACTGCAATTGCTGCCGAACTGGGCAGCATGAAAATAAACGGTGAGATTGAAACGATTGAGATGCTTGGCATCCCGACCGACCGTTACCTGATTCTGCCGCGTATCATGGGGGTTACCACGTCGGTTGTCATTCTGACGTTCTATTTCGTGATGGCCGCTTTTGCCGTCAGTTTTTTTGTCGCCTCGATCGGCTGGCACATACCCTATGAGCAGTTTGTGCAAGGTATCATGACTGCACTGGGGGTATCGGAAGTGATCATGATGTGCAGCAAAAGTGTGCTTTTCGGGCTTACAATCTCATCAATCTGTTGCTGCTATGGTCTGGCGGTTGGAACCAGTCTGACCGAGATCCCCCAGGCGGCAACCAGGGCAGTTATGAACAGTCTGTTTGCCGTATTTCTTCTGGATGGCCTGATCACCTATCTGGCATCATTCTAGCTTTCTCCGATTATTTACTCTTGCTAAAAACACCCTGCGGCGCTATTGTTTGCATCCTAATCAACTCACTCAACTTACTGGGGAGGCTCTGGTACTGATATGTACAACGAACCGGGAAAAACCAAATTTCAGGTCGATCTGCGCCGGCATTTGCGTGATCAGAATATCAGCGACAATCTGGTGCACCTGATCTGCGAA
>DCNF01000020.1:17895-20928 GCA_002322035.1 Geobacter sp. UBA1603 | reverse complement strand
ATCTGCGAAATTGCCGAAGCCAGCAAGTATGTAATCAATGCGGTGCGCACCGGAGACCTGGGTGTTGCCGGTACGTCAAACCTGTATGGCGAAGAGCAGCTGGCGCTCGATGTCCTTTCCGACAGGATCATGCGTAAACGCCTGATTCATTCCGGTGTCGTCTGCAATATCGCTTCCGAGGAGATGGAGGAGATCTATCAGGTGACCAGCAATCCCCAGGGAATGTTCTCGGTTGCCTACGACCCGCTGGACGGTTCGTCGCTGGTTGATGTGAATCTGGCTGTGGGAACGATTGTCGGCATTTACCAGGGGTGCGATCTGCTCCAGCCCGGCCGTAAAATGGTCGGGGCCATGTACATCCTGTATGGCCCGCGCGTCTCGATGGTCTACTCGGTTGGTAAAGGGGTCTATGAATTCACCATGAATCAGCTGATGGAATATACCCTGTCACGGGAAAATATCCAGATGAAGCCATCGGGTGACATTTACGCTCCGGGCGGCCTGCGCAAGAAATACACCGAGGGTACTGAAAAGTTCGTCCGTTACCTTGAAGATAAGGGTTCAAAACTCCGGTATTCTGGAGGATTTGTTCCTGACATTAATCAGGTGCTGATGAAAGGGAAGGGGATTTTCATGTATCCGGCCCTGACTGATGCACCGAACGGAAAACTGCGCCTTCTGTTTGAGCTCAACCCGATGGCTTACCTGCTGGAACAGGCCGGCGGTGCGGCAACTGACGGCGAAACGCCGATCCTTGATCTTGTACCCGAATCCCTTGACCAGCGCTCGCCGGTCTATATCGGCTGCCGTGATGATGTCGACCGGGTCCGCGGTTTTCTGAACGGCGACTGTTGAGGGTGGTGCATTGAAAACGGAACAGCCGGAACATGACGCCGGTGAAAAATCTCCTGTTTCACCGAGGCTCTGTAGTGAAGTCCAGCTGTTTGACCTGTGCAGCCGTGAAAGGTGCGGACACCGGGAGGGCCGCTTCTGTTCTGATCTGGCGCTGCTCAAAAAATTTGAGGCGATTGCCGAGCATGATGATACCCGTCCGGTGCTTTTACCAGGGTGTGATGAAGAGTATGAAGATGACGACGATTCCTTCGGCGGCTGTTATGATGATGGTTCATCTGCTGATGAAGAGGGAGATTTGAGCGAGGATTGACCAAAACTCATGCGTGGTGTGAAATTGATGAGCTGTGACTGGGGGGAGCGCGAATGTGCCCCCCCTTTGTTTCTCATACGCCTTGATCTGGAGATCTGATCAGATGAACTTCTTGCCGGCGCATTCCTCCCACTGCTGGCGGGGAATCGAAAGGAACAGGTCGGCAATATCGGGATCAAACTGACTGCCCCGAAATTTTTCAACCTCGGAAGTGACCGCGACAAAGGGGAGTGCCTGGCGATAGGGGCGGTCGGAGGTCATGGCGTCCAGGGTGTCAACCAGACCGAAAATTCTCGCGCCGATCGGGATCTGCTCACCTTTCAGCTGTTTGGGGTAGCCGGTGCCGTCGTAGCGCTCGTGGTGGGAAAGGATGATCTCCGCCGGTCCTTTCAGGAATTTGATCTCCGAAAGGATCGCGTAGCCGACCTGCGGATGTTTGCGCATTTCAACCCATTCATTATCATCCAGTTTGCCCGGTTTGAGCAGGATATTGTCGGAAATGCCGATTTTGCCGATATCGTGAAGCAGCGACCCTTTTGCCAGTTGCTCCAGGTCCCATCCGCGGATTCCGAGTTTCCCGGCCATGAAGGTTGCATAATTCATCACACGCTCCGAATGGGATCCGACTTCCTTTTCCCTTGCATCAAGTGCTTTTACCAGTGCACTCAAGGTGCTGTCATAGGCATGATGAAGTTCATTCATGGTCCGACGTATCTGTTCGGTCTGCTCCATGACCTTGAATTCGAGGCTGATCTGGTAATTCTTTTTCTCCATGGCCAGGGTCTGCTTTTCAAGCAGGTTCCGGACCGTCAGCACGACCCGGCTGATACTGAACGGTTTTGTAATGTAGTCATTGGCGCCAAGGTGGATGCATTCCATGGCTGTATTCATATCTGACAGGCCTGTGATCATCAAAATCCCGATGTCCTGATTGACCTTTTTGAGATCCCGCAGCAGTTCGACACCACTTCGTCCCGGCATCATAATGTCTGAAATGACCAGGTCCACATGATGCTGGCCCAGAATTTCAAACGCTCCGTCCACGTGAGCAGCGGTGAGGCAGCGGTAGCCCTCCTGGCCGAGAGCCGAGGAAAGCAGGTCGCGAATCATTTCTTCATCATCAACAATAAGAATAGTTTCATTCATGGGTGATTCTCCGATGCGGAAGCAGACGGCGGTGAAATACGCTCACGGATGATCCGTGCCAGGCTGACCGGATTGAACGGCTTCATCACAAAGTCGCCCGATTTGACAGGGAAATGGGCACCCTTGAGATGGTCGTCGGTGTATCCGGACATGAAGATCACGTTCAGTTCCGGTTTGTTGAGCTTGAGCAGATTGGCCAGTTCGACGCCGGACATATCCGGCATCATGACGTCGGTCAGAAGCAGATCGATCTTTCCGGCATAGCGCTCAAAAATCTTGAGCGCCTCAAGGGGGCCGGAAGCGGTCAGGACATCAAAGCCGCAGGACCGGAGTGTGATCGCCGCCAGGTCCAGCACCGTCCGTTCGTCTTCCACCACCAGGACCAGCCCGGTTTCACCGGGGTGCACATCCAGCGGCCGTTTCCAGTCCTGCGATGAAAGGTTGGCGGCTTCACCTTGTGACGTCAGGGGAAGATAGACCCGGAATTCAGAGCCAAGTCCTACCTCGCTCAGAACCTGGATATAACCGTTGCTCTGCTTGACAATGCCGTAGACGGTCGCAAGCCCGAGCCCTGTGCCGGTACCCTGCTCTTTGGTGGTGAAAAACGGCTCGAAAATCCGGTTGATAATTTCGGGCGACATTCCCATTCCGGTGTCACGGACGGCGATCATCACATAATCGCCGGCAATGGCACCCGGATTGAAACGGATAAAACCGGCATC
>DCNF01000020.1:17454-17858 GCA_002322035.1 Geobacter sp. UBA1603 | reverse complement strand
ATGGTTTTATCAGCGGTCTCGATAAAAATTGATCCCCCGTTTTCCATGGCGTCGCGGGCGTTGATGACCAGATTCATGATGATCTGCTCGATCTGACCGGCATCGGCCCTGATCATGCCCAGCTCGGGAGAAAGCCGCGTTGTCAGGGTGATGTTTTCACCGATCAGCCGGCAGAGGAATTTGTGAAGGCTGGCGATCAGCGAGTTTACATTCAATAACTGAAGATCAAGGATCTGGCGGCGACTGAAGGCAAGCAGCTGGCGAATCAGGGTCGTTGCCCGCTCACCGGCTCCAAGGATCTGCTCAACATCACGACGGGCGGCATCGTTGTCGCCTACTTTCTGTAGGAGAAGTGTGCTGTAGCCGTTGATGACAGTCAAAAGGTTGTTGAAATCGTGGGCGAT
>DCNF01000020.1:4047-17396 GCA_002322035.1 Geobacter sp. UBA1603 | reverse complement strand
GCCTCCATTTTCTGGGCCTGGCGAAGCTGTTCCCGCGCCAGTTTGCGTTCCAGGTCGGCCCGGGCGCCGGCCAGTGCCAAAGCGCACGTCTGGGCGTGTCCTTCAAGCTCCTGCAGTCTCTCACGCATGGTTTCGGTGGAATGGTTGGCCAAATAGATGGCACCGGTCACGGTGGAGCCGATAACCAGCGGTATCCCGGCAAAATTTTCCAGACGGGGGGTGCAGACCGGACATGAACAGGTGGGCCAGGCAACAGCTTCGGAGTTGTTCCAAAAAAATGGTGCACAGTCTTTTAATGTTTCAAAAAAAAGTGAATCATGGCGATGCAGTTCAAAACATCCATGCCGCAAGATTTCATACTGGATATCGCAGAAACCGGTTTCATGGCCGAGCTGGTCTGACGGTGCTACAACGAGGGAAATGATTGAAATCGGGATTAACCAGACTGTCAATAATTTGACGAGCTCGATCTTCGCGAAAATTGGTAGACNNCCCGGCATGGTTTCGGCAATCATACAGAGTCGGGAACCAGTTATTTTCATGCAGGTTTCAGCGATCACGGCGGCCATTCGTGAGATACTGCCGGTTTCAATAAAGCAGAGATTGGCGGCGGTTATCGATTCAGCCAGCTTGAGCCGGATGCGCTGGCTTTCCTCAACGGCCAGGCAGAGCCGGTTCAGGTCTTCAAAATCGGTTGAAGGTGGACATGTCAGGTCTGTTGCGGCTGCCATATACGTCATTGCGTCCCGGTTCTTTCGTTTGACATAAGTGAACTCTGATCTTGCGATACTATTCATACCACCCAATTGGAATGTTTTCAAGCACCGCCCGGTATGATATTTTCACGAAAATTTTGAAAGCAAGTGGAAAGATGGCATGAACATTATCTATTATTTTTCCCATGTTGCTAAAATTGCTGCTAATTCGCGTGGCGACGAGCTGTGGCTGGGCGTCGACGTGATTCCGGCGCAGTGGAAATAGTCCGATGAGTTTTGAACGGCCTCTGCTGGTCCCATTCCTGGGCTTCGCCGCAGGGGCTGTTTTCGCCAGCTTCACGATGTTCCGGGTGCCGGCCGCTGCCTTGTTGGCACTGTTTGTTCTTGTGTGCTGCGCTGCCCGTTTCACCGGACCATGGAATTTTATGGCTGCTTCAGTGGCGCTGTTTTTCTGTCTGGGAATGGTTTCGCTCGAGCCCTGGCTTAAAACCCCTGTCCATCCCGGAAGTATTGCTGCATATGCGGGGCGAAACCCGGTGACTGTGGAGGGTCTCGTCTGCGGACGCCCTGCCGGTCGTTCCGCTGGCAGCAGTCTCTCCGTCCAGGTGACTGCTGTAAAGCGCGATCGTCACTGGCACCGTTCAGAAGGCACCCTGTTGGTCACGGTCATATCCGGGGATGCGGCCGTCAGCCGGGGAGACCTGATCAGGTTTCCGGCAACACTGACAATACCCCGGCCGACCGGGCTGCCGGGAGAATTTGACTACAGGAAGTTTCTGGCCCTGCGCGGCATCGAGGCTGCCGGACGGGTCACCAGTGCTGCCGAAATCGTCCTCATCAAGGGGGCCGCCCGTGATTCTTTTCTGCGGACTTTCGACAGTTATGCCGCATTGTTACAAGAATCGATCAGGCGTTCGATTCCCGACCAGGCTGTTTCTTCCGTGCTTAATGCACTACTGATCGGTGACCAGCGCCGGATTCCGCAATCGCTTTCTGATGCCTACACCCGGGCAGGGGTCAACCATATCCTTTCCATTTCCGGTTTTCATATCGGTGTTATTGCCGGAGGGATCATCGTACTGCTCCTGATGATGTTATCCCGGGTTGAGTACCTGGTGCTCCGCTGTGATATCCGCCGTTTTGCCCTTCTTGTTTCGATTCCGGTCATGATTGCTTACCTGCTGCTGACCGGCGCCGCTCCCGCGACCGCGCGCTCGGTCGTGATGCTCTGTCTCTGCGCAGCTGCACTCTGCGCCGGCCGCGAAACCGATCCGGTTGTTATCCTGCTGCTGTCGGCGGTGATTCTGACAGCATGGCATCCCCCGATTCTTTTCGATTTGTCGTTTCAGCTTTCCTTTATTGCGCTGTGGGGGATTGTGCTGGCCGTGTCACCACTCAACGAAATGCTCTCCCGTTACTCAATAAAGCCATGGCTACGCCTGTTTCTTGTCTTTCTGGCAACGTCTCTGGCTGCGTCACTGGCAACGCTGGTGCCGGTGTTGTATGCCTTCGGTGAAGCGTCTTTAAACGGTATCCTGTCAAATCTGCTGGTCGTGCCGATTCTTGGCTATGGAGCGGTGCTGACCGGTTTTGCTGCGCTGGTGCTGATGCCGGTCAGTATAGCTGCCGCTCAACCGTTCTTGTGGTGCGCGGTGCAGCTGGTGGAGATTTCCAACCGTCTGGTGATGCTTTTTGCCGAATTTCCCCTGGCTGGACCGGCTGCTGTGTCTGAGCGCGATATGGCCCTGTTTCTGCTTTTGATGGTCATGCTGACAGTGATGAAGTCTGGACGGGCCAGGGCCGCGTTTGCCGTCCTGATTCCCTGTACCGCTGTCGTCCTGCATTATGCTGGTGTCAATCGCGGCGACAGCCGCCTGCACATTTTAATGCTGAGTGTGGGGCAGGCGGAATCGGCCCTGATCCGTACCCCCGACGGCGGTACCATTCTGGTTGACAGCGGGGGGTACCTGCATGACACGGGCCGTGATTTCGGGCGGCAGGTGCTGGTCCCCGCCCTGCGGCGCATGGGAGTGTGCCGGATCGATACTCTGATTCTGACCCATGACCACCCGGACCATGCCGGTGGAGCGGAATACCTGCTGAAGAGTATGCCGGTCGGTGATGTATGGGTAGCCGGCCGGGGCATTTCCGGGCCGTTGGCGGCACGATCTGTTTCCCTCGGCCTACCGCTGAAGGTCATGTCAGCCGGCATGTCCGTAGAGCGTCCGGATGGGGTCCGTATTTCCGTTCTTTCGCCGGAGTCAGAGCCGGGAGGCTCCGGTGACAGCAACGAGGATTCCATGGTTTTCCGGCTTGATTACCGCCGATCCTCAATGCTGTTCATGGCCGATGTAGGTTTTGAAACCGAGAACCGGCTGCGGGGCACCGGGGCCAGCGTACGGGCTGACGTGATCAAGCTCGGTCATCATGGCAGCCGAACCAGCACGTCCGATCCCTTTCTTGATCTGGTCAGCCCGCGGATTGCCGTGCTTTCGGCCGGAGCCGGCAACCGCTTCGGACTGCCGTCCGCCGAGACAGTCCGCCAGATGGAGCAACGCAGGATTACGCTCTATCGCACCGACCTTGAAGGCACCATCGAGCTAACCAGTGATGGTTTCGGCTGGCGCGTCGAAACTCCCGAGCTGCAGCGGATGGCAGATCGCATTAATAATGGCGTTTGACACGGCTTGTCCACTTGGAGTACATAGAAACACTACCTAATTTATCAGGGAATCGTGAAATGGACAGAATACTGATCGTTGAGGATGACCTGTTTTTCCGGGAAATGTTTGCCGGCCTTCTCAAAGCAGAAGGATACCAGGTGGATTGTGCCTCCGGTGGCGTGGAAGGTCTACAGATGCTTGCCACAGGCAGTTACGGTCTGGTGGTTACCGATCTGATCATGCCGGATGTGGGGGGGATGGAAATCCTTTCCAGCGTCCGGGCGGCCGACCCCGGTACCGACGTGATCATGGTGACCGGCAACGCAAACCTGGAGTCGGCTATTTTCGCCCTGAAAAACGGTGCCCGTGACTACCTGATCAAGCCGGTCAATCCCGACGAATTCCGCCACTCGGTGGCGCAGTGTATGCAGCGTCGGCGCCTTTTGGACGAAAACGACGAGCTTAAGCATATGCTCAGCCTTTTTCAGTCCTGTCAGGCAATTGCCGGCTGCCTTGAGCTTGATCGGGTCTATCACCTTATGACCGATGCTGTGGCCCGCGAAATGGGGGCCAGACGGGTCATGGGGTTTTTTCTGTCTGACGGCCAGCTGACCCTGAAAGAGTCAAAGGGGTTGAGCACCGGGCAGATCGAGCGTTGCCGTGATGCGGTCCTGGCATCACTTGCCGGTCAGACGGAATCTCCACGCATGTTTGCAAAAATCACTATTGCCGATCATTCCGGAGGCGTTACCGGGCCCCAGGATATCAGGGAAGCCTGCCTGATACATATCCGTGTCAAGGATATTCTGCACGGGGTCATTGCCGTGTTTAACGATGGTGATAAACCGCTTCCCGGCATTCAGCCCCACAAAAAAAATCTGGGGTTTCTCCTGGAGCAGTCGTCCCGGGCTTTTGAAAATGCCGAAAGCTTTTCGCATGCCCGTGATATGCTGTTTATCGACGATCTTTCCGGGCTGTTCAACCACCGCTATCTGGAAGTGGCCCTCGACCGTGAGCTGAAACGGGCGGAGCGCTATGCCTCGCACCTTGCAGTCCTTTTTCTTGATGTCGACTCGTTTAAGCAGGTTAATGACACTTACGGGCATCTGATCGGCAGCAGCGTACTGAAGGAGATGGGGGCACTCCTGAAAAAATCGGTCCGTGAGGTTGATGTGGTCATCCGCTACGGTGGTGACGAGTACACGATCATTCTGGTGGAGACGACCTGCGAAACTGCATGGCTGGTGGCAGAACGTATCCGCAGTCAGGTCGAGGACCACGTCTTTCTGGAGCACGATGGGTATCAGATCAGGCTGACCTGCAGTATCGGGTATGCCTGCTGCCCCGATGATACGGTCAGCAAGCAGGAGCTGCTTGATATGGCGGACAAGGCCATGTATGTCGGTAAAACCAGCGGCAAAAACTGTGTCAGCCGCTTTAACGGCGTCTGATGCCGTTTTGATTTTTTAACGCAAGGAGACGTAATGGCCATCACGGCAATAAAGGGATGTAACGATATTCTGCCGGGCGAATCATCACGCTGGCACTATATCGAGGCGGCCGCCAGACGTGTGTTTGAACGCTACGGTTTCTCGGAAATACGCGTTCCTGTCATGGAAAAAACCGAGCTGTTTTGCCGTTCAATCGGTGATGCAACCGATATCGTCGAAAAAGAAATGTATTCATTCACTGACAGGGGGGGGACAAACGTAACCTTGCGGCCTGAAGGGACTGCCAGTGTCATGCGCGCCCTGATCGAGCATAAGCTCTATGCCCAGGATCCTGTCGCCCGACTGTATTACCTTGGCCCGATGTTTCGCTATGAACGGCCCCAGAAAGGGCGATACCGGCAGTTTCATCAGATCGGCGCTGAAATGACCGGTGTTCATGATCCCTTGGCCGACGCCCAGATTCTGACCATGCTGGTCGGTTTTTTTCGTGAGATCGGGCTTGATGAGCCGCGTCTGGAAGTCAATTCGCTCGGCTGCCCCGACTGTCGTCCGGCCTATCGCTCAACCCTGGTTGACTTCCTGCGGCACAGGACCGGCGTGCTGTGTGACGACTGCTGCCGCCGGCTTGACAGCAATCCACTCCGGATTCTGGACTGCAAAGTGCCCGGCTGCATCGAATCGACTCGCGGCGCCCCTTCGGTGCTTGACCACCTCTGCGCCGGTTGTGCTGATCATTTTGGCCATGTCCGACGCTACCTCGAAATATCGGCAACGCCATATTCGGTCAACTGCCGGATGGTCCGCGGCCTGGATTATTACACCCGTACTACCTTTGAGGTGGTGACATCTCTGCTCGGCTCCCAATCGGCAGTTGCCGCCGGTGGGCGTTATGACGGCCTGATCTCGCAACTGGGGGGGCCTTCGATTCCCGGTATCGGATTTGCCATGGGCGTTGAACGGGTGGCCCTGCTGCTGAAGGAACAGGATTATTCATCCCGACCTGACCTGTTCATGGCAACCATGGGGGCTTGCGAGCGTGATGCGGCTTTCCGGCTGATGAATGAGCTTGCCGCTTCCGGGGTTCACGTCGAGATGGATTATGAAGGAAAAAGCCTGAAAAGCCAGATGCGCCGGGCCGATAAACTGGGTGCCCGTTTCAGTGTCGTGATCGGCGCTGCTGAGCTTGAAAGCGGCCACGCGATTTTTAAAAGGATGGATGACGGCTCGACGATCGAAGCACCGCTCTCTGCCGAGCGGATACGTCTGCTTCTGCGGTAGCATCACCGGCGGCGGGGTTTCCCGCCGTTTGTGTTTGTAGTGTTATTCTGGTTTGTTCGCAGATTCCGGAGGACAGGGCCCATGCAATTTTTCATAGATCAGTATTTCCCTGATGATATCAATGCGGTCGGCGATTCGGGCATGGCCGGCTTTGACGAGAAACGCCCGCTCTATTTCTCCGGCTGCAAGAACTTCATGGCCCATTATCGCGGTGAGATCAGGGCGCTTCATAACGAGGGCACCTCCGGTTCCGAGATTGCTCATCTGCTCTGCGACATGACCGATGAACTGGTCAACAAGCTGCTTCACTGCATCATTTATGATCTGGACGGAAGCGGCCGCCTGATGGACAACATCACCCTGGTGGCGGTCGGCGGCTATGGCCGCGGGGAACTCAACCCATTCTCCGACATCGACATCATGTTCCTTCATGATGGTTCGCTCCCGGCCGCCAAAGTGGAGGACATCGCCCAGAAGCTGCTCTATTTCCTGTGGGATATGCGTCTTGATGTGGGCTATTCGGTCAGGGTCATTGCCGACTGTATCGAGATGGCCTCGGCTGACGCCACGGTCAAGACGGCGCTGATCGATGCCCGCTATCTCCATGGCAGCAGACAGCTGTTTGAGGCCCTCGCGAAGGTCATCTACAACCAGATTCTTCCCAAGTCCAGCGACAGTTTCATCAAGCAGAAGATAGCTGACATGAAGGGCCGGAGAGAGAAATACGGGTCCACGGTCTATCTTCTGGAGCCGAACCTGAAAGAGGGGGAGGGGGGGCTGCGCGATCTCCAGACCGCCATGTGGGTTGCCAAGGTAAAATACAAGTTCCGTGATCCGCGCGAACTGATCATCAAAGGGATCATAACCGACGAGGAGCTTGAAACCTATGATTCCGCACTCGACTACCTGTGGCGGATCCGCAATGAACTGCACTGGTTCAACGGCCGCAAGAACGATCAGCTGACCTTTGATGCCCAGGTGCACCTTGCAGCCTTCATGGGATACCGTGACCGCGGCAGGGTACTTGCCGTTGAGGATTTCATGCGTGACTATTACCGCCATGCCAACAAGGTGGAGCACCTTGCTTCCAGTCTGGTGTCGCGCTGCGTATGGCGGGACGAAGGTGCCCTGAAGATCCTTGGCTACTTCGTCCGTCGCCCGGTCGGCGACGGCTGTTATGTGCTCAAGGGCGAGCTGATCATGCCTGATGAAAGCATCGTCCAGTCGAACCCTGCGGTCCTGATGAAAATCTTCGAGCATGCCCAGAAGCATGGAGTGGCACTTAACATCAGAGTCAAGGGTGTCGTCAGGAAAAACCTTCATCTGGTGAATGACAAGTTTCGCCGCAACCGCGAAGTCAACCAATCCTTCATGGATATTCTCCGCTCTCCGAAGGATGTCACCGCAACCTTGCGCCTGATGCATCACCTGGAATTTCTCAACCGGTTCATTCCCGAGCTGGAGCATATCTACTGCAAGGTTCAGCATGACCTCTATCATATCTACACCGTGGATATTCACACCCTGTTCGCCGTTGAAGAGGCAGAAAAAATGCTGAACGGCCAGTGCCGCCAGCAGCTTCCGTTTCCTGTGCAGATTGCTGCGCAGATCGGAAAGCCGGAACTCCTTCTGTTGGCGGTTCTGTTCCATGACATTGGTAAAGGCGAGGGGGGCGGGCATGCCGAAAAAGGTGCCGCCATGATCCCGACCATTGCCCGGCGGATGGGCCTGTCGCGGGAAGACAGCGAACGTCTGGAGTTCCTGGTCCGGCAACACCTGGCCTTTGCCCATATTTCCCAGCGGCGTGATTTGAATGACGAAAAGATGATCACACAGTTTGCGCAGCTGATGGAAACCAGTGAAAATCTGAAGATGCTTTTTCTGTTGACAGTGGCGGATGTGAGGGCGGTCGGATCCGATGTCTGGAGCACCTGGAAGGCATCACTGTTTCAGGAGCTGTATGAAAAAACGTTCAACATTATTGAGCGTGGTGAGTTTCAGCAGGAAGCCAGCAGTGACAGGGTTAAGGCTGCTATTAAAAAGGTTGTTGCACGGCTTGAAGATGAATTTTCTGCTGGATTGGTCAGGGATGAACTGCGGGCAATGCCGGTGCGGCTCCTGCTCTCCGGCACGCCGGAGCTGATCGCCGGCCAGGCCAGGCTTCTTTTGGGGCTGGAACAGTCCGGTATACTGATGCAGCTCCAGCACCAGCCCGATGGCGGCTATTCGGAATTTACCATCTGCGCTTTTGACATGCCGGGGCTTTTCTCGCGCATAACCGGGGTGATGGCGGCAAACGGCGTCAATATCCTCGGGGCCCAGATCAACACCAGTCGCAACGGCAAGGTGCTCGACATTCTTCAGGTCAATTCACCCCAGGGGATCCTGATTACCGACGAACTGCGCTGGCAGAAAGTACAGGACGATATGCGCCGTGTGCTCCATGGGGAGGTTGATGTGGCCGATCTGGTTGCCAAGCGCCAGCGGCCGACTCTGCTCACGACCCGTCCCGCTCCGCATTTTGCCACCCGGGTTGAGGTTGACAATGACGTCTCCGAAGATTATACGGTGATTGATATCTATGCCCACGATAAAGTCGGTCTTTTGTATCTTATCACCAGCACTTTGACCGACCTTGGCCTCTACATCGGTGTCTCAAAGATTTCCACGAAAGTCGATCAGGTGGCCGATGTTTTTTATGTCCGCGATATTTTTGGCCAGAAAATAACACGGGAAGAAAAATTGAACGAGATCAGATGTTTTCTGATACAGGCAATTGACGAATGGGTCTGAGCTGTGGCGACCCCGGTCTCTTATGATGAGTGCTCAAGAAAAACCGCTGACCCTTGCCGATCAGATTACCCGAACCTATGCACTGGCGATGACAGTATCGCTGATGATCGTTCTGGTGCTGGTTTTTGCCTATGAAATATCCCGGTTCCGTTACCGCTTTGCCACTGACGGGGCTGCCACCAGCGCGATCATCAGCAGAAACATTGAAGATGCTCTTGCGTTTAATGATGTGGCTGCCGCACAGGCATTCCTCAGCTCACTGCAGTACAACCCTTCCATTGATGTCGCTGCTGTATTTGATTCGAAAGGGCATTTGTTTGCGTTTCATCGCCGTGATGGCGTCACCTATGATCCGCTGAAGGAACATTCGGAATATATCGGGACAAATTTCGACTTTCTAAAGCTGGAATCTCACCGTCAAATTTTTCACTCTGATGCAACCCAGGCATTATATCTGGGCCGCCTGCTCATAAAGTATAACTTCAACAGTGTCTATGATGGGATTATGCAGAGTATTGTGCTTTGCATGGTTGTTTTTGTTGCAGCCCACCTGATCGGTAGAATCGTTATCAATAAGCGTCAGAAACTGGTGACCGGGCCAATTCTTGAGCTTACGGCGATGGCACAAAGGATTTCAAAGGCACCGGAATACGGCATCCGGATAGATGAAAAACAGCGAATCGACGAAATTGCCCGGCTTGCGGCCAGTTTTAACGCCATGGTCACACAGATCAGGCAGCGCGATGAACAACTGGAACTGAGCAATTTGCTACTTGAGAAGATGGTTTCCGAGCGAACACTAGAACTTGAAGAAGCAAACCGGCGGCTTATTCAGCAATTCAAAGAACTGGAGCAGATGCAAAATGAGATGATTAAAATCCAGAAGTTTGAGTCATTGGGTGTTCTTGCCAGCGGAATTGCCCATAACTTCAACAATGTATTGACCGGTGTTCTCGGATACATATCATATGCCGTAAAACAGCTGGAATGTCAGCCGGCAGCCCAGTCTGCACTCAAACACGCAGAAAATGCTACCAAACGTGCTGCTGAAATGGCCCGCCAGCTTTTGACGTTTGCCAGGGGCGGCAATCCGGTCATGCGGCCGCTCTCGGTTTCAGAAATTGTTCAGGAAGCTGTCTTGTTAAGTGTCACCAGCTCCCGGTTCAGGGTTGAAGTCAATATTGATAACGATCTGCCTCTGGTGATGGCAGATGAAAGCTATCTTTTGCAGTCAATCAACAATATTCTGATCAATGCCGTCCAGTCTATGCCCGATGGCGGTCTCATCAGTGTCGTTGCCGACACGGATATTCTTCATACGGGCAATCACTATGCACTCCCTTCCGGCATCTATGTCAGGCTACAGATCAAAGATGCAGGGTGCGGTATTGCTCCGGACGACCTGAAAAGGGTTTTTGATCCCTATTTTACGACCAAGCCCGAAGGTCAGGGGCTTGGTCTTGCCACCGTGAATGCGATCATGACGAAGCATGGCGGTACGGTCTCAATTTCTTCATCGATTCCGAACGGGACGACGGTAATACTGTTACTGCCTGCCTGCACGGCTGAACCTCCGATGGCGCGAGGTGTATCCCGTCGCCTGACAGGGGGGCGGCCGCTGGTGCTCGGATTGACAGGCCACGACCAGAATCAGGAAAACAAGCTGTGAACGAGTATCTCGACCTGTTTCTCACATACCTGACAGTCGAAAAAGGCTTGTCGAGCAATACCCAGCAGGCCTACAGCCGTGATCTCGTACGGTATCTGGCTTTTCTGGAGCGAAAAGACTGTGCCACTCCTGATGCTATCACCCCGGTTTTAATCGCATCACATCTCGAACAAATACGGTCAGAAGGACTCGGACCCCGCAGCCGGGGGCGGGCTCTTTCGGCGATCAGAATGTTCCACCGGTTTTTGCTGGTTGAAAATTATGCGACTCATAACCCCGCATCAATCATTGAGGCGCCCCGGACCCTGCATACACTCCCCGGGTTCCTTTCGGCGATAGAAGTTGATTCACTCCTGGCGGCCTGCCGGGGGCCGCGGCCCGAGGATGTCCGTGATCTGGCGATGCTAGAACTTTTGTATGCGACCGGGCTGAGGGTCTCGGAGCTGGTTATGGTCAGGCTCCGTGAAATAAATCTTGATTCCGGTTATCTGCTGACCCTCGGCAAGGGCAACAAGGAACGGCTGATACCGGTCGGTGAGTCGGCCCGTGATCGCGTGAGGAGCTACTGCGAAACGGTTCGTAAGCATCGTGATCCAGGGGGGATTGTCCCCTTCCTCTTTCTTTCCCGTCAGGGAGAAGCCATGTCGCGGCAGGCGTTCTGGAATATCGTCAAAAAACGCGCTCGAACGGCCGGAATCACCACATCGATCTCGCCCCACACCCTGCGCCACTCCTTTGCCACCCATCTTCTGGAAAACGGTGCCGATCTCCGCAGTGTGCAGATCATGCTCGGTCATGCCGATCTTTCAACAACCCAGATTTACACCCATGTGACCCGTGAACGCTTAAAACAGCTGCATCGCCAGATCCATCCCCGCGGTTGAATTCTCTCCATGATTACCCTTGAAACCTCTGCCCTGTTCATAGTATAAAATCAAGCTTGCATACAAACCGCATCTGCGCATCCGCGCTTACAGATAACCAGCCGTAACGACTGCATTATAACCGGTGGAAGTGTCCACCGTAAGCCTTGACTTGGAGACCCTGTGAAAATTTGCTCGCTGGCAAGTGGCAGCAAAGGTAACTGTCTCTATCTGGAGACCGGAGATACCCGCCTGCTGATCGATGCCGGTCTGTCGCTCCGGGAGACGGTCGCGAGAATGGAAGCTCGTGGTATCGATCCGGCAGGAATCCATGCGGTGCTGGTGACCCATGAGCATATCGATCACATCCGCAGTGCCGGATCGTTTGCCCGTAGATATAAGGTCCCTGTTTTCGCCAGTCATCTGACGGTTCAAAAAGCCGCGAAATATTTCAGCAAAACTTTGGTGAAGGATTTTGAAGCCGGCACCCGTTTCCCGTTCCGCGACCTTCAGGTTGACCCGTTTCCGATCACCCATGATGCCTGTGACCCGGTCGGCTATCTGCTTGAATCTCACCAGGGGCGCTGTGCTGCGGTGACGGATCTCGGAATTGTCACCCGGCTGGTGATCGAAAAGCTGCGCGGCTGCAGGGCGCTTGTCCTGGAAGCTAATCATGATGTCGAAATGCTGATGAACGGACCCTACCCCTGGGAGCTGAAGCAGCGGATCAAATCGCGTCACGGCCATCTCTCCAATGAGGAGTCTCTGGCGCTGCTTCACGAGATTGCCCATGGCGGGCTTGATGCTCTGGTGATGGCCCATCTGTCCGAAGTCAACAACCATCCGGACCATGTTATTCGCACTACCGAAGCTTTTCTGCGTGATCAGAACGTCTGTGCCCCGCAGATCGTCATAGGAGACCAGTACCGGGCCAGTGCGGTGCTGGAAATGTAATCAGAAAAGGCGATCCTTTGTGATCGCCCGAATAGAGGGCGAATTCGTGATTTGCCCCTGCACATAGACAGGAGAATCGACACAATGATACCACGCTACACACGCCCCGATATGGCGAAAATCTGGGAACCGGAGAATCGCTTCCGGATCTGGCTTGAGATCGAGACCCTGGCCTGCGAGGCCCAGGCCGAGCTTGGAGTGATCCCCAAAGAGGTCGTTCCGGTCATCCGCGAAAAAGGCGATTTCAATATCGAGCGGATCGATGCCATCGAGTTAGAGGTCAAGCATGACGTGATCGCCTTTCTGACCTCGGTGGCCGAATTTGTCGGACCCGAGGCACGCTTCATCCACCAGGGCATGACCTCATCAGACGTTCTGGATACCTGCCTGTCGGTGCAGATGGTTCAGGCCGCTGACGAACTGCTGGCTGATATCGATACCCTGCTGGAATCCATCAAGGTCCGTGCCTACGAGCACAAGGACACGGTCTGCATGGGGCGCTCCCACGGCATCCACGCAGAGCCGGTCACCTTCGGCCTCAAGCTGGCCTCCTTCTATGCCGAGATGGACCGCAACCGTACCCGCCTCCGGGCTGCCCGCGAGAACATCGCCACCGGTGCCATCTCCGGTGCGGTCGGCACTTTTGCCAACATCGATCCCTTTGTGGAGGAGTATGTCTGCAGAAAAATGGGGCTGAAGCCGGAGCCGGTTTCCACGCAAGTCATCCCCCGTGACCGCCATGCCGAGTATTTCTGCACCCTGTCAATCATCGCCTCCTCCATGGAGCGGATCGCCATCGAGGTCCGTCACCTTCAGCGCACCGAGGTGCTGGAGGCCGAAGAGCAGTTTACCAAAGGACAGAAGGGGTCGTCGGCCATGCCCCACAAGCGCAACCCGATCCTCTCGGAGAACCTGACCGGCCAGGCCCGCTACGTCCGGTCAATGTGCATCCCGGCTCTCGA
>DCNF01000020.1:0-3841 GCA_002322035.1 Geobacter sp. UBA1603 | reverse complement strand
CTGGTGTTCTCCCAGAAAATCCTGCTCGACCTGACCCAGGCCGGCGTTTCCCGCGAGGACGCCTACCGACTGGTGCAGAAAAACGCCATGAAGGTGTGGGAGGAGGGTAAGGACTTTCAGACCGAGCTTCTGGCTGATCTGGAGGTTGTCGGAGCCTTGGGCGAGGCCAAGATCCGTGAATCCTTCGACCTCAACTACCACCTGAAGCATGTGGATACCATCTTCAAGCGGGTTTTCGGTGAATAAGCTTATATTTGTTATACAGGGCATTCTCCGTCCGATCGAGACGGATGGCCCGATGCTGTTCTGGGCGAAGGAAATTCTGGGTGCGCTGCTGATCATCACGCTCTTTTTGGTCTTGGCCCAGCTGGCTGTGTTGATTCTCTCCAAATGGGGTGCCAAGCTGACGTCGTTCACGTCAACTGATCTGGATGATCGGATCTTGCAGCGGGTCATCCCCCATGTTTACCGGCTGCTGGTCGTACTCGGTGCCTATCTGGCAATTCG
Organism: Geobacter sp. UBA1603; assembly: GCA_002322035.1. Taxonomy (GTDB): domain Bacteria; phylum Desulfobacterota; class Desulfuromonadia; order Geobacterales; family Pseudopelobacteraceae; genus UBA1603. The sequence goes on along the minus strand of DCNF01000020.1, from coordinate 3,334 downwards.
TTCCCTCCCGCTCCACGAGAAGCTCTTCAGCATACTTTCCGGAGGGATCTACATCATCCTGGTGGTGATAGTCTGCAGCGTGGTCTACCACGCCCTCGATGAACTCCTGCAGTGGTTCGTCGCCAGCCGGCAGGATTCAGCCGCATCGGTCATGTCGCGCCAGATGGTGCCGATTGCCGAGAAGGTCGTATCGCTCTTCCTGATCGGTGCCGCGTTGATTATCATTCTCAAACACTTCAATTATGATATTTTTTCGCTTGTGACGGCGCTCGGTATCGGATCGCTGGCGATCGGTATGGCTGCCAAGGATACCCTGGCCCACATGATTTCAGGTTTTACGCTGATGCTCGACCGCCCGTTCCGGATCGGGGACCGGATCCAACTGGCCAGCGGGCAGGTGGGCGATGTGCTTGACATCGGCCTGCGCAGTACCAAGATCAAGACCCTTGACAATCAGCAGCTGATTATTCCCAATTCTGATCTCTGCAATACCATGCTGACCAACCAGGCCTTTCCCGACCAGAGGGTCAAGGGGCGTATCAATGTGGGGATCGCCTACGGTAGCGATGTGGAACAGGTCAAGCGCCTGCTTGTGGATACGGCCCTTGAATCAGATGGCGTGCTGAAGGACCCTGAACCTGAATCGTATTTTGTCTCCTTCGGTGATTCTGCACTCAATATGACGCTTTTTTTCTGGGTCGAAGAGTATTCGGCTCTGTTTTCGGTCACTGACCGGGTTAACACCAGGATTATCAGCTGTTTCCGTGAGCGCGGTATTGAAATTCCATTCCCGGTCCGGACGGTCCGGGTTGAACAGGTGCACCAGTCCTGAAGACGGGAGGAACCGGCATGAAAAACGTTGGAGCAGCGGCGGTGATGGTTCTGTTGATGGCCTGCGGCGTTTATGCGGGCGATGAGAGCGGTGTGCAGCCAGCAACCATGGAGAAGTACCAGAAAGTAAAAGCTCTGGTGGAGGCGCTTCCGGGGACTCCGGCGGCCCGTTTTGCCCCCGAAACGATCAAGGGGGCGGTGGCCAGTATGGCAGCGGCCCAGGACGGTCTCAAGTCCGGAAGTGACAAGGCCACCCGCGAGGCGGTTGAAATGGCTCTCCTGCAGGTTGCGCTGGCCGGCGCCCAGTCAGAAGAGCGGGCTGCCGCCAGCGAAACCGATACGGCCCGCAAAGAACTGTCCGGACTGGAACGTCGTCTATCGGCCATTCTGGCTGGGAAAGGAGATGCGCAATGATCAGTCTGGTCATCAGGGTTGTGCTGGCAGGTTTGCTTATACTGTCACCTGTGCTGTCGGTAGCTGCCGATGAGCCGGTCTATCCCGCCTATGTTCAGGCTGCCCAGTCGTTGGTCGAAAAGGCGTCGTCCCGGGCAGCCGACCTTCAAAACTTTACCGATGAGGTTCTTATCGCCAGAAACTTTATTCGCAATGCCGAAGCCGAGTATAAGAAGAATCTTTCCTGGACCGGTACGCTTGATCCGAAAGCTGAACCGACCGTGCGATACTTCTCAGCCATGGCAGAACTGCAGGCCTCTGTGGTGCTTTCCCGGGCCGGTAAAATCAGTCAGCAGCAGGAACGCAGCCGGCTTGAGGGCCAGGTTGCCGAGTTGAAGTCACGTATCAAGATTTTTGATGATAAAAACGCGGAAATAAGCCGATTGCGTGATGAGGCCGGGCGGAGTTCCTCCTCGATTGCCGATCTGACGAAGCAGCTTGCTTCTGCAAAAGACGAGAATGGCAGACTTGCCTTACGGGTTGCCAGCCTTGAGGCTGATCTTGGCGCCCGCACGTTAACCGGTTCGGCCGCTGATCAGAAAATTGCCGGCCAGATGGCTGAAATCCAGTCGCTGAAACAATCCGTGCTGACGGCTGGTGCCGAATTGGACAAGGCCCGCGCCGAAATCACGCGCCTGAAACGTGATGTCGCATCACTGGCGGCTGCCAAGGGCGCCGTTGAAAGCCAGAGTCGGGAGCAGATTGAGGCTCTTAACCGCCACAAGGAATTTGTTTCAGAGGTTGGCAGCCTGGGTGGTGTGCTGAAGCCGGGCTCCGACACAATGACGGTAATTTTTGTCCGTTCTGCGATGCTTAAATCGCCGAAGAACGATATGCTTACCGCCGAAGGTGAAAAGACTCTGGGAAAAATTTCAGAACTGCTCAAAAAATATTCGGAATATCGGGCAAAGCTCAAAGTCCATGGTTTTGGCCTGCCGGCCAAAAGTGAGGATGCATCGGCCACTGATCGCATGGCCCGCCTGATCCGTGAAGCGCTGCTGGAGAAGGGCAAGTTCGACCCTGCTGCCGTCGAGGCCCTTGGTGCCGGTTCAGCCGAGCCGATTTATCCCAAATCGAACCCTGAAGGCAACAAAAGGGTAGAGGTTACGTTCGTCAAGAAGTGAATTGATAAGGCTTAAGATTTCCAGACCGGGACGTGATATGGCACATAGAATAGAGGCGGCACTAAAAAACAATGTACGAGACTCCCGCGGCGAGCGTATCAAGCGAGAGATAGCTCATTTCCTGACCCTGCCGGTAACGGCGGTGCGTACCATCGATGTCTATACCGTTGATGCCGCACTTTCGGATGAAGAGCTCCGGCAGGCGGCTGCCGGGCCATTTTGTGATCCGGTGATCCAGGAATGGAGTATCGGCCGGCCGTTGGCAGCTGGGTTCGATTTTGCCGTCGAAGTCGGTTTTCGGCCCGGTGTCACTGACAACGTCGGACGTACCGCCCGCGAGGCGGTCGAATACCTGACCGGTCGTCCCTTCGGAGCGGGGGAGGGGGTTTATCATTCCGTTCAGTATCTGCTTTCAGGCGCCATCACTGCCGAAGACGTTGAAAAGATCGCCACCGGACTGCTCTGCAATACCCTTATTCAGCGCTATTCGATTCTCTCTGCGGCTGACTTTGCCCTCAAACGAGGGTTCCCGGCCTTTGTACCCAAAGTCATCGGTGAGACGAAGGCCGAAGTTCTCGAGATCGACCTCGAAGTTTCTGACGAGGAACTGATGCGTATCAGCAAGGACGGCGTCCTGGCCCTGACCCTTGATGAGATGAGGATCATCCAGGCCCATTACCGGGATCCAAAGGTTGTGGCTGAACGTCAGAAGTACGGTCTCGGCACCAAGCCGACCGATGTCGAGCTGGAGTGCCTGGCCCAGACCTGGTCGGAGCACTGCAAGCACAAGATCTTCAACGCCACCATCACCTACCGGGAGCCCGGCAAGCCCGCCGAGGAGATCCGGTCGATCTTCAAGCAGTACATCCGCGGCACCACGAGCGCGGTCGACGCGGCCATCACCGCCCGCGAGGGGAAGAGCTGGC
>DCNF01000017.1:14917-27815 GCA_002322035.1 Geobacter sp. UBA1603 | reverse complement strand
AGTTGTGGTTGTCTGCACCACTGAGGCCGCCGGTGTCGTTGCTGATGCCGTTGATGCCGACGCAGCCGCGGGTGAAGAGTCTGTGGCTGTCGTCGCTGCTGAGCTGCTCCCCGTGCTTCCGCTGCTGCTCTGCTGGCCGCTGCTGCCCGACGGAGCGGGCTGGGTACCGTTACCACCCGGCTGGTCCCCCTGCTGTCCGGCTGGCGGGGTGATCCCCAGCTGTATGTTTCGTATCTCGCGTTCGAGGGCCGGGCGGGGCGGTGTCGGCGCCAATCTGCCGGTGACGGTGGTTATGGTGTTGGGCGTCAGTGTCACAAGTACTGTCGGGCGGGCCGGGTTGTAGGATGTCACCGTGCCGGTGCGGAGCAGTACGTTGGTGACGCCCCGGTAGTGGCTGACGAAAAAGTTGGTGCCGCGGACCCCGGCAATGGCGTTGGGGGTGCGCACGTCGAATTTTTTCATGCCGGGCTGCCCCGGACTTTTGCTCAAGTCGACGATCGCCTGGATTTTGCCCCGGGCCAGCTTTACCTCGCCGCCGCTGGGATTTTTGCCGGAAAAGTGCTCGCCGATGTCAAGCCGGGTCCCTGGGGCGAGCGTGAGGGTGGTCCCGTCGTGGTAGGCGATTTCGGCATGGCCGTTGGCCTTGGTGCGGACCAGGTCGCCGGGGGAGACCGGGTCTCCGTTTTTTGCCGCTATGGCGGGCAGCTTACCGTTGCGCAGGATGTCGACGGTCCCGGTGACGCCCCGAAGTGTGCCTATTGATGCGGCATGAGAACCGGCAGCACAGCAGAACATCAGCAGCAGGCTGAAAATAATAAGGATGCGGGGTAGTCGTCTGGAGGCGCTCATGGGTTCGGTCTCCTAAAACCGGAAATCCAGGCCGGTAGTTACCAGATTGCGCTGGTAGTCGTAGAGGTCGACATTCGACATGGCCCGGGAGTAGCTGTACTGCAGGTTCAGGTAGAGTGAGTCGACCAGTTTCTGGCTGATGGCGGCCGTGGCGTTGAGCGTGGTATCCCGGCGTCCGGCGGTGTTGTCGCCGTAATCCTGCCAGACCCCTTCGGCACTGACTATCAGGCGGGTGTCAGCACGCAGCGGAATCAGGGCGTCGGCGCTCAGGCGGCTTCCCAGGTTGCGCCACTCGCGCCCCCCGGTGTCTTCGTGAAAAATTTCGCCGCGCAGGTTGAACATCCCCTGGCCGCTGTCGTAGAGCATGGTGTAGCCCAGCTGTCCGCTGGCGATGTCGGCATCCCGGTTGTGCTCGGGAGAGACGGGTGCCAGGCTCATCGTGCGCCGGGTGTAGCCTCCGGTTACCTGGAACAGATGATCGGGGGCCAGTACGAAGGTTCCGGTCGGCTTCAGGGAGCATTGCAGCTGGTAGCTGCGGTAGTCGAGGGCGGTATGGGAGATGTTGAGCGGCAGCGAGAGGATGGCCGAGTCGCTGCGGTAGGCCGGCGAGACGGTCAGGCCGTGCTGGAACATGTCATAGCCGCTGATGCGGAAGTAGTTGCTGTTCTGGAGCAGGTACTGGGTGTTGAGGGCCCAGTCGGCGCTGAAGGCGGTATCGTATTCGACGCGCAGATACTGGCTGGCTCCGCCGCTGTTCTCGTTTCTGGCATCGGCTGCGGCCAGTCTATTCTTGGCCTTGAGGATGACGTTGTCGTCGTAGAGGTAGCTGAAACCGCCATACAGCATAAGGCCGCGCCCTTTGAGAGCCGTACTGATCCGCTGCTCGACCTCCTGGGCAAAGGAGGCGGCGTCGGTCCCGGGATATCTGGTGATCACCGCCTTGAGCGCTGCTCCGGCATCGCGCATTTTTCCCTCTTCTGCATAGGAGACGGCGATCTGGAGCTCGATATTCCGGTCGTTTTCCGGTGAACCGGTTCTGGCTGCTTCGAATGCCTGGCGCGCTTCGGTGAATTTTTTCTGCCGGGAAAGGATCAGGCCCTTCTGAAACGCCACCTCGGACGGGCGCGCTTTTTCCTGTTCCGCCCACTTGATCCAGGCCAGTGCTTCGCCGTCCCGTTCCAGAAAGGAGAGTACTTCGATCAGTTCAAGTGCTGCCTCTTTGACGGGCGGTGCTCCTGTAACGGCGGGTGCGNNTCTGGCGGAAGAGGATGAGGCCTTTCTGGTAGGCGGTCTCGGCCGGGAATACGTTTTCCCGCTCGGCCCAGGAGATCCATTTCAGGGCTTCATCGTCACGCTCCAGAGAGACAAGTACCTGGATAAGGTCGAGTACTGCAGGTTTGTGGGGAGAAGGAGATTTGAGTGAGGCCTCTAGGTTTGATGCCGCTTTTTCATTGTCGCCGGTCAGGAGGTGGCAGAGGCCGGTGTAGTAGGAGTTGGTCGTCGACGTCTCTCCGGCGGCTCTGCCCCGCAGAAGCAGGTCGAGGGCTTCCTCGAAATTCTCCTGCCGGTATTCGGCAATCGCTGCCGAGGTCATTGTCTCTTCGACGGCACGGCACGGTATGGCTACCAGCAGAGCTGACAGTGCGAACAGAATGACGCGCTTCATGCTTCCCCCCGGCGTGATGCAGGATGACAGGCGATAAAAAACTGTTTTATGTGGGTGGCTGGAGTATAACACCAGCAAGATAATTTTCAACTGCAGAAGATTAGCTGCAATTTTGATTTGGGGGTTATTTTTCGGTCAGCCTGACCGGATCACCTTCGGGGCACTCAGACAGCTCAACCCCCGGGTTTTCGGTGCTTTTTGCCGCATAGACGCAGACCGGCAGATCCTTGCCCTTGACGATGACCTGCTGCATGCCCTGGAGACTGACATGGCCGATTTTTTTGTTGGCAATCGCCGGCCTGATTGATTCCAGCGTGCTGCCGGTGATGAGTATCGTGCAGTCGAATCGTCTGGTGAGCGATTCGACCCTGNNCGGTGATGAGTATGTTGCAGTCGAAGCGCCTGGTGAGTGACTCGACCCGGGCGCCCAGATTGACGGCATCGCCGATCACGGTGTAGTCCATCTTCTTCCCTTCGGCGCCGATATTGCCGACGACCGCTTCGCCGGTGTTTATGCCGATCCCGGCCGAGATCGGCGGTTTGCCCTCTTTACCCCACTTCTCCTGAAGCACCTTGAGGCGCTCCATCATGTCAAGGGCGCAGCGCAGAGCCAGTTCGGCATGGTTGTCGCGCCGTATCGGCGCTCCCCAGAACACGACGATGGCGTCTCCGATGAATTTGTCCAGAGTACCCTCCCATCTGAGGATGACATCGGTCATGGCGCCCAGGTATTCGTTGAGGATGGCGACAACCTCTTCGGGAGAGTGCTGTTCTGAAAAGGTCGTGAATCCCTTTATGTCGGAAAAGAGCACCGTAACTTCGCGCCGCTCACCGCCCAGACGGGCCATGTCGGGGTTGCTGATCAGTTCGTTGACAATGGTCTGGGTGACATAGCTGGAGAACATGGCCCGTATCCTGCGGGCATAACGCTCCTCAAAGGCGTAGTTCCAAGCGGTGATGGCCATGAACATCAGCAGGGAGTTGCCGATGGGGCAGGTAAGATTGATCCAGATGCCGGAGCGGCTGAAGAGAACGTATCCGGAGATTGCTGCGAGGCCGATGCAGGTAAGCATTGCGGTTGCGCCCCAGAGCAGGCGGAGCCGGCTGAGCGCGAAAGCCAGCAGCAAGCCGCTGGCAGCAAGAATCGCCATGTCTGATGTCAGCGATGCTTTGCTGATGAGCCGGTTCTGCAGGATGGAGGCCGCCACGGCGGCGTGTTTCTCAACCCCAGGCATGGCTGCTGAAAAAGGGGTGACGCGGAGGTCGAAAATGCCGATGGCGGTTGCACCGACAAATACGATACGGTTGCCGAGCTCTTTTGCGCCGACGGTACCGTCGAGGATGTCTGAAATTGAGAGATATGTGAAGGTCTGTGCCGGTCCGTAGTAGTTGATCGGCATGCGACCGTACGGGTCGGTGGGGATATATGTTTTGCCCAATTTGATTCCGCGGGTAGCCGCCACGATCATGCGTTCGTCAGGTATTCCGAGGAAGAAGGCCGCGCTGCGGAGCCCGAGCGAGGCGTAGAGAGAGTTGTCATAGCCGAGCAGCAGGGCCTCCCAGCGCAGGGTTCCGTCGAATTCATCCGGCAGCATGTTGATGTGGGCCAGCGCTGTGGCTGCGGCCTTGAGTTGGTGTCGCGGCAGGGTCAGCACACCGCTCGACATGATCGGAGGGTAGGTGCTGAATAATTCGGGGGCTTCGACCGAAACCAGGGCGGACCGTTCCAGTACGGTATCGGGCTGTGGCGTGCCCTTTGTGTGGAAGTCGAACGCCATCGGCATGATGACGTTTCCGGCCTTTTGTATCGATGCTGCAAACTGGGGATCGTTCGGTTCAGCCTCGGGAAAGATGACGTCGAATGCGATTACGGCGGCGTCTGCTGCTGCCAGCCGGTCCACAAGGCGTGCCATGACATCCCGTCCCCATGGCCATCGCCCGAGGGAGGCCAGGCTTTTTTCGTCAATGGCGGCGATGACAACCGGGTCAGGAGGTGGCACAGCGCCCCTGACCTTGAAGCGCAGGTCGAGAAGTTTTGACTCCACGAGGGAATGCACCATCGGGTCGCCCCAGAGAATCAGGGAGCTGAACAGTGTCACTGCTGCGCCGATCAGAAAGCGGAACTGCCTGTTGTTCAGAGGATTTTTCATGTGGGCCTCAAGGGCTGCCTGGATTCATGCTGCCGCAGCGATACCCGCCGAGATCGACTGTCACCCTGCTGAAGCCGGCTGAGCGGAAACGCGTGCTGATCCGTTCTCTCATCTCCGGAGTGCATAACTGTTCGATCTGCCCCTGCTCCACTTCGATCCGTGCCGTGTCGTCATGGCTCCGCACCCGCAACTGGCCAAAGCCGCTGGTTCGCAGAAAATCCTCGCATACCTCGATCCTCCGAAGGTGCTCCACGGTTACCGTCTCTCCATGGGGCAGGCGGGTCATCAGGCAGGCCAGCGCCGGCTTGTCCCAGGTTTCCAGCCCCATTTCCCTGCTTAACTGGCGGATCTCCTGCTTTGTCAGCCCTGATTCCAGGAGCGGGCTGCGGACCCCGAGCTCCCGCAGGGCTGCCCGTCCGGGTCGGTAGTCATCGAGGTCATCCAGATTGCTGCCATCGGCAAGGACGGAAAATCCTTGATCGCTGCATACTTTCAGGCAGCGCTTGAAAACTGCTTTTTTGCAGATGTAGCAGCGCTCGGGTGGATTGTTCACCAGTTCCGGAAGGGCGTCCCAGGGGATTTTGATCTTCAGGTGGCGCACCCCAAGGGCGGCAGCCAGGCGGTCAGCCCCGTCGATTTCGCATCGGCTGTGGAACGGGGTATCTACAGTTATTGCGGCGGCCCGTTCCCCCAGAACGTTGCGGGCAACGGCAAGAAGAAAGGCCGAATCGACTCCTCCGGAAAAGGCCACCAGCAGCGATCCGGTTTCTGAAACGAGCCGCTGCAGCTGCTCCAGCTTCTGATGCATCATCGTCGGCTCCGCTCTTAAACGTCAAACGCCCCGTCAGGGGCGTTGCAGGGAGAGTTGTCCGGCAGGGGCCGGATTAGATATAGTACATGACCTTATGGGTCAGTTCGCTTTGGATCCCCATCGCCTGGCCGCGCTGGCACAGGGTCTGAAGTGTCATCCCGCTGAAAAGGCCGTTGAGCAGGGTGCTGGCCTCTTCCCAGATCGTCTGGGTGACGCACTGTCCCTCAAAGGGGCATTCGTTCTTGCGTTTGCGGCGTTTGCCGGTAGTTCCGCCGCAGTCAACCAGCAGTACATCCTGCTCGGTGGCATTGAGGATTTCGAGCACGGTTATCTCTTCCGGTTTCTTTGCCAGACAGTATCCACCCTGGGGCCCGCGCTTGCTTTTGAGAATGCCGGCCCGCTTCAGATTCTGGAAAATCTGCTCCAGATAACGGGGTGATATCTGTTGCCGGCGCGAGATGTCCTGAATCTGGGCTGGAGCTCCTCCGCAGTTGTAGGCGATGTCAAATAGGGCCCGCAGGCCGTAGCGGCTTTTTGTCGAAAGGCGCATGGTAATCTCCCGTCTGGTTGCATGTACGGTTGAAAGTAATAGCATATACAGCAGGAGCGTCAAGAAAACATACTCGCTGCGGCAATAATGTGACTCTATAACCAATGAAAATATACTGCTGAACCGTCCTGCCCCGGCCTGGTGATCAGTCGCTGACCGCCCGGGCCACGGCAATTACCGAGACCGCGCGGGCACCGGCCCGCTTCAGCGTACGGGCACACTCGTTGGCCGTGCTTCCGGTAGTGATCACATCGTCCACCAGCATGACCCGTCTGCCGGCGAGCATCGCCGGATCGGCGACGGCAAATGCCTCGCGGACATTGCTTCGGCGCTGGTCGGCATGCAGCTCCGCCTGCGGAATTGTCTCGCGTGTTCGTCGCAGAAGCTGCCGTTCGAACGGGATGTTCCAGCACCTGGAAAGCTGTTCGGCCAGCAGCAGTGACTGGTTAAAGCCCCGCTCCCGGAGCCGGCGGCGGTGGAGCGGTACCGGCAGGATCAGGTTGCAGGCGGCATGGCGGGCGTGGTCGGCCAGGCGCTCTGTTATCAGCAGGGCCAGGGGGCGTTTCAGGTGTGTCTTGTGATGGTACTTGAAGGAGTGGATCAGGGTTCGGGCTCCGCCCTGATGGATCAGGGCAGCCCGGGCCGTATCGAAATGGGGGGGATCTGTCAGGCAGGTGCCGCAGGGATGATCAGGCCCGCTGCCGGCAAACGGCTCCCCGCAGATCGTGCAGAGCGGTTGACCGATGTATGCCAGCTCCGTCCGGCAGGGCTCGCAGATGTGCAGCGCCCCGGCGTCGGGGACATGGCGGCGGCAGAGATGACAAAGCGGCGGGAACACAAAATCCAGCAGCGCCTGACGTATTCCCGCCACAGTCACAACTATTTCTGAATTGTGACTGATGTGATGGTGATGGGCTGCTCCGGAAGGTTCTGGAAGACCATGTTCACGTTCTTGGTTTTGGCGTTCACGATCCGGTCAACAACGTCCATTCCCTTGGTTACCCTGCCGAATACGGCGTAGCCGTAGCCGTCTGGTTTGGGTCGGTTCAGCATGTCATTATTGACCACGTTGATGAAGAATTGCGAGGTGGCGCTGTCGGGGGCCGAGGTGCGGGCCATGGCGATGGTGCCGCGGTCGTTTTTCAGGCCGTTGGCAGCCTCATTCCTGATCGGGGCTTTGGTTGGCTTTTGTGTGCGGTCGGCGGTGAAGCCGCCTCCCTGGGCCATGAAGCCGGGGATGACCCGGTGAAAGATGGTGTTCTCATAAAATCCGCTGCCGGCGTATTCAAGAAAATTCTTGACGCTGACCGGCGCTTCTTTTTCAAACAGTTCGATGGTGATGGTGCCGAGCGTTGTTTCCATGCGGACGACCGGGTTTTTAGCGGCCGGCTTTTCGGCGGCAGTCGCCAGGCAGGTCAGGGACAGGATCAGCAGGGTAAGCAGAAACAGTTTCTTGAACATGAATAACCTCCGGGATGATGTGTCAATTCTCGTTGGAGTCTCTTGCAAAACTACTGCGGGGCCGATCTGCGGTGGTGCTGTTCGCTCTGAAATTCAACGTACACGCGGGTACGCCTCGTTCCCTTGCTCGCGTGGGCCGTGCTGCCGGCCTCTTCAGAATGTTTTGCAGGACACTCACTATACGTCAGGGCCGCCGTCAAAATCAACTGTCGGGATGCCTGCTCCCGGTTGGGAAGGATATCCGGAACGTGCTGCCCTTGCCGGGAGTGCTGCTGACGTCAATTTCAGCACCATGGGCGGCTGCCAGTTCACGGGTGATGGCGAGCCCCAGTCCCAGGCCGTTTCCACCCGCTTTGTAGAAGCGCTCGAAAATGTGGGGGAGGTCGGTCGGGCTGATCCCGCTGCCGTTGTCTGAAACCTGGATAACAACCCGGTTTTTGTCCCGCAGGGCCACCAGGCACGTTCTCCCGCCGCTGGGCAGCGCTTTGTGGGCATTGCCCACCAGGTTGATGATCATCTGGCTTAAACGGTCAGGATCGGCATGGAGCGTCAGATCCGCGGGGCAGTCGGTGATCAGCACGGCCCGTTTTTCGGCAAACATCCGGTCGAATCGGGCCGCAAGTGCCGTAAGAAAAGGCCTGAGCTCTATCTGTGTCCGCTGCAGTGACAGCAGGCTCGACTCGGCTCTGGTCAGATCGTCCAGGCCGTTAAGGATCGTTGTCAGCCTGAGTGTCTCGTCATGCATGGATTGGAGTCCGGCACGGTCGACCGGCAGGACCCCGTCGATCATCCCTTCCAGTTCGCCCGAGATGACAGCAAGCGGTGTGCGCAGTTCGTGGGCCGCACTGGAGAGCAGGCGCCGTCTCAGTTTTTCCTGGGATTCTATGGCGTCCGCCATGCGGTTGAAACTGGCAGACAGGCTTCCGATCTCATCAGTGCCGCCGCATGTAACCCGCCGGGCCAGATTGCCGCCGGCAATCTCTTCGGCTGCGGAGGCAAGTGAGAGAATCGGTCGTGCCATCCGGCGGGAGGCCACATAGCTTACGGCGGCGACAAAAAGACCGAGTATGGCGAGGGAGAGGATCAGAAATCTGTTTGATGACCTGACAAAATACTGTTCCTTTACCGGGTGGAGCGGCCTTAACTCAAGCGCCCCGATCTCATCGCCCTTGAGCAGTAGCGGGTAGGGGGTCAGTTGGCCATCAACCTGGCCGGGGCTGTAGCCGCTTGTGTCGAGCACCCGCTTGCGGGTCAGGGGCGAGAGGCGTTCGAATGCGGCCGGAGTGTCAATGACGACGTGTCCATCCCTGTCGAGCAGGCGTCCGTCCAACCCCATCTGCAGTGCCCAGGCCATATCATTGACCAGTGTCTCCCGCCGCCAGGAGCCGTCAGCTTCATAGCGGCCTTCGAAAAGGGCCACCGTCCGCTGGACCCGGTCCTGAAACTCACCGTCCATATAACGGTTAAAATCGCTGATGATAAACTCTCGCAGGAGAACAGCCGCTGACAGGGCAACGGTCGCAACCGCCAGCAACAGCACCAGCAGTTTGCCGCGCAGGCTAGCGCGCATCCCGGTCTCCGCAGAACTGGTATCCTACGCCATAGACCGTTTTCAGCCAGACCGGGTTTTTCGGATCAGCTTCGAGCTTCTGTCGCAGGTTTTTAATATGGGCGTCAATACTCCGTTCATACCCCTCAAACTGGTAGCCGAGGGCCTTGGATACGAGCTCGTCGCGGGTAAAGGTTCGGTAGGGTGATGTTGCAAGGGTCTGCAGCAGTTTAAATTCGGTCGGGGTCAGGGGAAGGATCTCCCCGTTTTGTGTCACCTGGTGGCGGCGGCTGTCAAGGACCAGGCTTCCACGATTGTAGGAGCTGGGGGTGTCGGCTGCCGTGGCGCTGCTGTCATAGCGCTTGAGGACCGCTTTCAGGCGGCAGACCAGTTCACGGGGGCTGGCCGGTTTGACCATGTAGTCGTCAGCACCGAGGGCAAACCCGGCCAGGCGTTCCTCTTCCGATGATTTGGCGGTCAGCATGATGATCGGTATATCGCCGAGCGCCTTGAGGTCCTGGCAGAGCTCTTCGCCGCTCATGTCGGGCAGTCCCAGGTCGAGTACAACCGCCAGTGGCAGTTCGGTTTCGGCCCGGCGAAGTGCGTCACGTCCAGTATCGGCGTGGCTGACCCGGAAATCGGCCGCTTCCAGGTAGGCCCGGACAATCCGGGCCAGTTTGTGGTCATCCTCGACAACCAGTACAGGTGGGATCACGGTCTCTCCCGGGAATAATCAGAAAATTGACCTGATACGGCCCGAGCGCTTGTCGATCATGACCCTGTCGATCACGCTGCCGCGGGGATCGATAATGTCTGCCTCGTAGCGCCAGCGCCGTTCGGCCAGGTTTGCGATACTGTTTCCATCGCCGGAAAAATGGTGCCGGAGCAGTTCCCGGGCTTCCTCCGGTGTCGAAACCGGCCGGCGTGCTCCGTACCAGTCACCCCGCCGTTTTCCACAGCGTCCGGGAGAGCAGGGGCCGCGTTCGGTGCGGCACTGCTCACGATCCCGGAACTGCTGGTTGTCAGGTCCGGCTGCGATGACCGGTATTGCCGGTGCCATAAGGGCGGCAACTGATGCCAGCAGGGCGATGGATTTCGGAATGCTCATCGGGGCTTCTTACCTGCTAACGCCGGCTCTGCTGCTTGCAGGGCTGGTCGCCGCAGGGCTGGCCGTTGCATCCTCCCATGGCACCTGCGGGGAGGCAGTTCCTGTTGCCCTGGAAGCATTCGCCGTCCCGTTTCCCTTTGTCAGGGAGTCCACTCTGAATTCTGATTTCATTGATTCTGGACTGGATTGAGCTGATGTCAGCCTGCAATGCCGCAAGTTTTGCCGAATCCGGTGATGCCTTGAGATTCTCGCGCTGCAGTTCGAAGCGTTTGTTCATCATGTCCTGGCGCAGATCGATGGTACTCTGCTGAAAGGCGCGGAACTGGTCATTCTGTGCACCGTTCTGGGCGCATTCGGAACACCCGCCACGAGCCATGCGTCCCTGGGCTGATGCCGCTCCGGTGAGGGCTGTCAGCACTGCCATTGCCGCCACTGCTGCCACGCCTGCGATACGTTTTTTCATTGTCATGCCTCCTGTTGTCGTTAAATGGTATGGTCATGGTACTGTTTTGGTTCGGAGATGTTATAAAGAAAATGTGAAAAAATGTGAAGCCCGGCCGGAAAATCGGCAATATTTTGCTTGAAGTCGTTTACAGATGTGTTATATAAGGCAAAATTCATATTCAGGAGGGTCTATGAAAAAGGCTGATCTCGTGGCAAAAATGGCAGTAGCGGCAGGCATCACCAAGGTTCAGGCCGAAAAGGCGCTGAACGGCTTCATCGCAGAAACAACCGCAGCGATCAAGGCCGGCGACAAGGTGACGCTGGTCGGCTTCGGCACATTCAGCTCGGTCACCCGCAAAGCCCGTACCGGGCGCAATCCCCAGACCGGCAAGGCCATCAAGATCGCTGCAAAAACTTCCGGCAAGTTTACTCCCGGAAAAGCGCTCAAAGACCTCAAGGCGAAGGCTGCTGCCAAACCGGCCAAGAAGAAGTAGTAGCTTTTCTGCGAATGTGTGAACTGTTCAGCCCCCGGTTACCGGGGGCTTTTTTTATCTGATCTGCTGATCGTTTCTTATGCTCCGGCGTTTCTGACCAGTGCCTCCAGGCAGCGGATGAAGGTCGCGGAGCTGTTGAGCGACTCCATGCGCCGGAAGTCGGTAATGCCCAGCCGGTGAGCCTCCTCGCGGTACTCAATGTCAATTTCATGCAAAGTTTCGATGTGGTCGGACACAAACGAGAGCGGCACCATCAAAACCTCCCGGAATCCTTTTGAAGCAAGTTCCTTCAGTTTTTCTTCTGTGGACGGCTCGAGCCATTTGACCGGCCCGGCCCGTGACTGAAATGCCAGATGGTGCGACACCCCACCGAAACGCTCCATCACCAGCCGTACGGTTGTCGTGATATGGTCGAGATAAGGATCGCCGCTGTCGATGAATGATTGCGGCAGGGAATGGGCCGAGAAAAAGAGCTGGACACGCGAACGGTCCGGGAAGGCAGAAAGTCCGGCCTCGATCTTTTCGGCCAGGGCGTCGATATAGAGCGGATGGTCGAAAAAACTGCGGACAACCGTTATGTCAGCCGGCAACTGCCGGCGTTTCATTTCCCGCTCGAGTTCGTTAATGCTTGAGCCGGAAGTGGCCCATGAAAAGTGAGGGTAGAGAGAAAGGGCGATGATGCGCCGGATTCCTTCCGCCTCAACGGCGTTCAGGGCCTCGGCTGTCGACGGCTTCCAGTAGCGCATTGCCACCATGCAGCGGTAGGTGCTTCCCAATGCCTGCTCAAGCGCTTGCGCCTGCTGGCTGGTCAGATCCGCCAAGGGGGATTTCCCGCCGATTTGACGGTAGTTTTCCCGTACTCTCGGGGCCCGCCTGCGAACAATCACACGGGCGATCAGCGGCTGGAGGAAGGCGGGGCCGATTGTGATGATATCCCGGTCGGTGAACAGGTTGAGCAGGAACGGCTCGACCGCCTCAAGCGAGTCCGGTCCCCCCATCTGGAGCAGAAGTACCGCAGTCGTGTCTGCCATATCAGGCCCTGATCATGACCAGCAGCATCTTGAACGGCTTGACCGCTTTCAGCTCATGGGGAACATGGGCCGGCATGATGATCATCTGGCCGCAGCCGACGGTATGCGGGGTGCCGTTGATGGTGATTTCCGCCTCGCCGTCCACCACCTGGACAAATGCATCGTAGGGGGCTGTATGCTCGGAGAGTCCCTGGCCGGCATCGAACGAAAACAGGGTCAGGGTGCCGATCTTCTTGTCAATCAGGGTCTTGCTGACCACGGAACCATCGCTATAGGCGACCAGTTCATTCATGGTCAGGGCTTTTCCAATCAGGTCCATATTGTGCACCTCCACCAGGAATAGTACCTTCACGCCGCCGAGGGGGCAACAAAAAAAGGCCGGAAGCTTTCGCTCCCGACCTTCTCTTTTTCATACGTATGTTTCATATGATCCGGC
Source organism: Geobacter sp. UBA1603 (assembly GCA_002322035.1). Taxonomy (GTDB): domain Bacteria; phylum Desulfobacterota; class Desulfuromonadia; order Geobacterales; family Pseudopelobacteraceae; genus UBA1603. Next base: position 15,266 of record DCNF01000017.1, on the reverse strand, counting down.
AGGTCATAATGACTTCACCGAGAGCGTCGATTTTTCGTCAGATCAAGGCGCAGAAGAAGAGCGCGGAGGCGTAGCAGCGCTACGCCGCACAAGAGATTGACGAAGGCAACGCCGAGCTGGCGGAAAAGCGGCGTTTTCTCTCTTAGTACATGCCGCCCATGCCGCCCATGCCACCCATCCCGCCCGGCATTGCCGGCATCGGGGCTTCCTCTTTCGGCTTCTCGGCGATGAGCGCTTCGGTGGTCAGCATCAGACCGGCGATTGAAGCAGCGTTCTGCAGGGCCGAACGGGAAACTTTGGTCGGGTCGATGATGCCGGCAGCCAGCATGTCGACATACTCGTCGGTTGC
>DCNF01000017.1:14613-14771 GCA_002322035.1 Geobacter sp. UBA1603 | reverse complement strand
ACGCTGACGCCGAACTGCTGCTCACCTTCAAGTTTGCACTTGTCGAGGGCCTTGAGGGTGCGGATGTAGGCAACGCCGCCACCGGGGACAACGCCTTCGTCAACAGCAGCGCGGGTTGCGTGCAGTGCATCTTCAACGCGGGCTTTTTTCTCTTTCAT
>DCNF01000017.1:14257-14468 GCA_002322035.1 Geobacter sp. UBA1603 | reverse complement strand
GTCTCCTCGATCTGGGCGCGGATCTGCTTGACACGGCCGGCAATGGCGTCTTCCTTGCCGTCGCCGTCGATGATGGTGGTGTTGTCCTTGTCAACAGTGATGCGCTTGGCGCGGCCGAGCATGTCGATGGTGGTCTGGTCGAGTTTGAAGCCGACCTCTTCCGAGATCACTTGACCGCCGGTCAGAACAGCGATGTCTTCCAGCATGGCCT
>DCNF01000017.1:13866-14036 GCA_002322035.1 Geobacter sp. UBA1603 | reverse complement strand
TTCTTGTCATGGATCAGGATCAAGGCGTTGTCGAGGGCTGCTTCCATGCGCTCCGGATCGGTCACGAAGTAGGGGGAGAGGTAACCGCGGTCGAACTGCATACCTTCGACGGTCTCGAGGCTGGTATCCATGGCCTTGGCTTCCTCGACGGTGATGACGCCTTCTTTTCC
>DCNF01000017.1:13689-13842 GCA_002322035.1 Geobacter sp. UBA1603 | reverse complement strand
CTCCATGGCCTCGGCGATGATGTCGCCGATGGTTTTGTCGTTGTTGGCGGAGATGGTGCCGACCTGGGCGATTTCCTTGTGGTCCTTGATCGGTTTGGAGATGGCTTTCAGCTCACCGACGATAACCTCAACGGCCTTGTCGATGCCGCGCTT
>DCNF01000017.1:2133-13654 GCA_002322035.1 Geobacter sp. UBA1603 | reverse complement strand
TCCATCGGGTTGTGGCCGGCGGCAACCAGCTTGGATCCCTGTTTGTAAATGGCCTGGGCCAGTACGGTTGCGGTGGTGGTTCCGTCACCGGCAACGTCTGACGTTTTGCTTGCCACTTCCTTGACCAACTGTGCGCCCATGTTTTCGAACTTGTCGTCCAGCTCGATCTCTTTGGCCACGGTCACGCCGTCTTTAGTGATCAGCGGGGCGCCGAAGGATTTGTCAATGACGACATTGCGCCCCTTGGGGCCAAGGGTAACCTTGACAGCGTCAGCCAGAGTATTGACGCCTTTCAGGATGGCGTTGCGGCCGTCCTGGTCGAACTTGATGATCTTTGCAGCCATGTTCTATTCCTCCATGTAAGGTGTTGTTTGTATGAGAATTATTCAACTACTGCTAAAATGTCGTCTTCGCGCATCATCAGATACTCTTCGCCGTCAACTTTGATTTCGGTCCCGGCGTACTTGCCAAACAGAACGGTGTCGCCGACTTTCACGTCAAGCGGCAGAACCTTTCCGTCTTCTGTCTTCTTGCCGTTGCCAGCTGCAACGACCTGGCCGCGCTGCGGCTTTTCCTTGGCGGTTTCGGGGATGAAAATCCCGCCGGCTGTCTTGGTTTCCTCTTCGACCCTCTTGACGAGGATGCGGTCCTGAAGCGGTCTCAAGCTCATGTGTGTACTTCTCCTTTCGTATTGGTGTGGCGTAAAATCGAGATAAAATTAGCACTCAAAACAGAAGAGTGCTAACACTCACGGAATATAAACAGGCCACTTTCAAAAATCAAGGGGGATCGTGAAAAAAAGTATTGCAGGGCTGCGGGGTGCCGGGGAAGTTTGCGTTATGGCTGAAGGTATGGTACCGTTTTTCCCCCAGATCATCAATGGAGGCCGCACGGAATGGAATTGAGTTTTTCCCACACCAACGAAGAGATCGACCAACTGATCGACCGTCTTTTGGAACGGGCGGGAGATGTTTGTCACCCGCAGATCGTACGCGAGATGATCTTGTCGTCGCTGAAGATTGGCCAGGAAGTCGATTACCTGGCTGACCTGAAACTGATCAACCGCACCCTGCGCGAGATGCGCTTCACGGCCCGGGTTTTCGGTCCCTATCGTGGAAGGAAAAAAGTCACCATTTTCGGGTCAGCCCGCACCGAGCCTGCCGACGAGATGTATCAGAAATGCCTATCGTTCAGCCGGGATTTGGCCGAGCGCGGATATATGATCATCACCGGCGGTGGCCCTGGGATTATGCAGGCGGGTAACGAGGGTGCCGGCAGCGAAAATTCATTTGCTGTTAACATCAGGCTCCCCTTCGAGCAGAAACCTAACCCGATCATGTACAGAAATCCGCGCCTGATTACCTACAAATATTTCTTCAACCGCAAAGTCGCCTTTGTCAAGGAGGCTGACGCAATTGCCGTCTTTCCCGGGGGGTTCGGCACGCTTGATGAGGCGATGGAGGTTTTCACCCTGATCCAGACCGGGAAAACCTCTCCCAAACCGCTGGTCCTGATCGACGACCAGGATGGGTACTGGGAGCAGTTTTTTCAGTTCGTCAAAGAGAGCCTTCTGGTGAAAGGCTTTATTTCCGGCGAGGATTTTTCAATTTTTACGGTGACACGCGACGAAAAAGAGGCGATCGAAGCAATCGAATCTTTCTACCGAACCTACCATTCGCTGCGTTTCATCGAAAATCGCCTGGTGATCCGCCTGAATAAGCCGCTCAAACCGGAGGAGATCTCTATCCTTGAGGAGGAATTTCCGGAGTTGATTACAAACGGAGATCGAATCCAGTGCTGCGGCCAGCAGCCCGAAGAGGCCGATGAACCGGATCTGGCTTTGCTGCCGCGTATTTCGCTCCGATTTGACCATCACCATTACGGGCTCCTGATAGCCTTTATCCATCGTATCAATACCTTTTGAGTCAGGATCGGGAGCGAGTGCCTTTTTCTGCTGCTCTGCACTGACCGGGGGGCGCCCTCATGCGTTGACAAACCGGACCGACCGCCTGTATAGTTTTGCGCATGCAGGATTTAAAACACCTCACACGAAAAAAGAGCGGTTTCCTGTCTGGCGGGGCACCTGCCAACCGCAGGCTGCCACCCCCTGCTCAGCCCACCCCCCAGTCTGCTTGTTCCGGCAGCATCCGCCGGGTAATGGTGCCCGTAGCCGTTATTGTCTTGATTGTTCTAATCCTGGGGGGCGGGGCACTGCTGGCCACCCGGTACGCATCTTCCATGGCAGCCTGGACGAGAGCCTTGTTCGCATCTCAAGCCCGTTCTCCCCGCCCAGCGGAAGCAGCCCGGCCGCCCGTCTCAATTTTTGAGAATGCCTGCAGTCTGCTTTCCGCTGCATCACTTGCAAACGGCAAAGTTCAGGCCATAACCACAGCCGGCGATCGCTTGGAATACAGTATCAACAACGGGCTGCAGCAGCGGATCAGGGAGTATTTTGCCGGATACCAGGTGCCATACGGGGCTTTTGTGGCGATTGAGCCGGCCACCGGCCGGATCCTGGCCATGACCGCCTATTCGGCCGTTGATCCGTCCTGGTCCGGTTCGGCAGTATTCGAACTGTACCCGATGGCGTCGCTGTTCAAGATCGTGACCGCATCGGCAGCGCTGGAAGCTGGCAAGATCACTCCTGACACCGTGATTGAATTCCGTGGCAAGGCGACTTCGGAGAGCCCGCGCTACTGGCCGGCAAGCCCCCGCGGCCGCAACAACAAAATGGATGTTACCTATGCCATGGGCAAGTCGATCAACCCGGTCTACGGTCGGCTGGCCTGCGATATTGCCGGCAAGGAGGCGATCATGGAGCGGGTGCGGCGTTTTGGCTTCAATCAGGCGATTCTGCCGGGGGTGCCGATTCGCGTCAGCCAGGCCGGCGAACCTGTGTCTGATCGAGACCTGATGCTGATGGGTGCCGGGCTTGACCACGATGTCAAGGTTTCTCCGCTGCATGCGGCCATGATTATGGCCTCGATTGCCAATGGCGGCCGGATGATGGTCCCGAGCCTGACCGATCGGGTGCTGGACGGCGGCGGGGTTGAAAAAGAGTCCCACCAGCCGCGTGAACTTACCCGCCTGGTTTCGCCGGCCACATCGTCAGCACTGACCCGCATGCTTTCGACAACCGTTACGACCGGCACATCCCGCAAGGCCTTCCACGACCGCCGTGGCCGGCCGGTGCTGGGCGCGCTGGATATTGCCGCAAAAACCGGATCAATTAACGGCGACAGCCCCAGGGGGCACTACTCCTGGTTTGCGGCCTATGCCCCGGCCCAGGCGCCGCGCATAGCGCTGGTGGCACTGGTGATCAACCAGGAAAAATGGAAGATCAAGGCGTCACAGGTGGGAGAACAGGCTCTGGAGGAGTTTTTCAGGAATTGAGGCGGTCCGGGTTAAAGGTGTGCAACTTCAGGCGGCCGCCGCTCATCTCGCCATAGCTGAACTGGCTGATCCAGTCCCCGAGCGAGAGTATCGTAAAGCCCTGATCGTCAAGTTGTTCGTGGAAGGGCAGGTGAAAGTGGCCGCAGACCATGCCGTCGATTCCGCTGTTTGCCTGCTGCCGGGCGAAGTCACGGATGATGCTGCGGCGGTCCCAGCGGGCCTGGTGTGAGCGGTAGCCCCGACGGCTTCGTTTTTGAAGATGTTCCTTGATGAACATGGCCAGTGGGGCGGGGCAGATACGGATCAGCAGCCTCACTGGAGGCGAACGCAGAATCTTTCGCAGACGGATGTAGCCCTGGTCATGGGGATTAAGCTGGTCGCCGTGGCAGATCAGCAGCCGTTTCCCCTGAATGTCCCGGATGGCCGGCCCCTCAAAAACATCGGCCTTCAGCCGTTTGCGGAAAACCGGGCCCAGCTGGAAGTCGTGATTGCCCTCGAAATAGGTCAGCCGAACACCTTCGGCTGCCAGCTTTTCCAGGGCCTCTATCACCGGCTGATAATCCGGCAGCGGCATGCCGGGGAGGCCGACCCAGAAATCGAACAGATCGCCGAGTATGCACAGCTCTGAAACGGTGCCGCGGATCTGTTCGAGAAACGCAAGCAAAAGCCGGTAATTCAGGTCTTCGGGGTGTGCCAGGTGGGCGTCGGCAATGAAAATGGTTCGCATGGCACCGATTGTGCTGTCACTTGCCAGATAAGTCAACTGGATAGAGATGAAAGGATGGACAGGTAAACAAATGGGATTTGTGCATCAAGTTGAAATTGTGTGGGATGAACTGCTGGATGCGTTTTCCAACGGGAGTCCCGATCGGGTTTATTTTCTGGATCGTATAACCGGCGAGATCTTTTTTGTGCCGTCAGCGTTGGAAGATGACCAGTTCTGGCGGCAGATGGAGACCAACCGTGAACGTTTCCTCGAGATCCCGGGGTTTGACTTTGGCTTGGAACGTCAGGTTATTTCCGGCTTTTCCGGCCAGATCAAAGACTCGGAGCTACGGTCGATTCTGGACGGCTCGATGGCCGGCTGCCGTGGTTTCGGCAGTTTCAGCGATATAATTTCCTTCTTCCCTGAAGAGGATGAGCGGTTGCGGGCCATGAAAGATGAATTTGTCGCCGGCAGAGTACAATCATGGCTGGAGGAGAACAATCTGTTTACCGCCGGTGTCGAGCCGTTGCTGCCGCTCCAGCCATAGGGGGACGCCCATGGGGCATCACCACGACCACCAGATTATCTTCCGTAACGATCATGCCCAGTTTATCGCCATCATGCTGGCCTGTTGCCTTCTGACGGTTGCGGCCTATGCTCTGCAGCACACAATTTCCTGCTTTCTGCTCTCCTGGGTAATCGCCTACCTGCTTGATCCGCTGGTGGTGCAGATGGAGCGTCGATCACTCAAGCGGGTTGTCGCGCTGGGGATCATTTACGCGATTCTGTCTGTTCTGACGGTCTTTTTTCTGACGTTTGTTCTGCCTATGGTTACTATGAGTTGGGATTCGTTTCTGAGGGACCTGCCGGGCTACATCCAGAAGATCAAGCAGATCTCCCTGGAGTGGAAAGAACGCCTGCCCGCCCGCTATGGATCAGATGAAATTCAGTGGATGCTGGACAAGGCCTCGGCCAATCTGGACACGGCTGCTGAAAAGGCCGGCAGTTGGACCTACGGATTTGCCACCCGGATCTTCTTCAATATTTTCAATATCGTGCTGTCACCAATCCTGGTGTTCTTCATGCTCTACTACAAGCAGACCGTCATAGAGACTCTTTCTTCATGGATCCCCACGCGCCGGCGTGAAATCATCCTCGGCATCGGCCGGGAGGTCAACAGCAGCATCGGCGGCTATTTGCGCGGCCAGGTGATCGTATCGATCATCGTTGCTCTGATGGCCGTCCCGACGCTCTCTCTGCTCGAAATCCCCCACCCGGTCTTCTGCGGACTGTTTGCCGGGGTCGCCTCGGTTCTCCCCTTTGTCGGCGTGCTGCTGGCCACGTTGCCGGCCCTGTTTTTTGCCTGGTTCAAATACCAGGCCATCGGTGTGCTGATGCAGACAGGCATTGCCTTTGCGGTTATCTATTTCCTTGAGGGGTATATCATCAAACCACTGGTGTTTAAAGAATCCATGAACCTGAATCCGCTGGTGACGATCATCATGGTCATGGCGCTGGGGGAAACGCTCGGATTCTGGGGGATCCTGCTGGCTCTGCCGATCGCATCGGCGATAAAGATTACCTGGGGGCATTTTCTCCGGGGTGATTTCAGGAGCTGAACCACGAGTATGCAGACAACGCTCTTTCGTATCGAAGGTATGTCATGCGCCAGCTGTGCCGCGCGGATTGAAAAAAACATCGGCGCCCTGGAAGGGGTCTCTTCGGCGTCGGTAAATTTTGCCATGGGCGAAATGACCGTTACTCATGACGGGAAGGGCGCCCCGCCAGACCAGATTGCCGAACGGGTCCGCAGCCTGGGTTACGGCGTGCGCCTGCCTGAGCCGCCGGGTGAGTTGACCCTTGGCGTACGCGGCCTGCACTGCGCTTCCTGTGTGGCGACGCTCGAGAAAAAATTGCTGGAGCATCCGGCCGTTTCAACGGCCGTAGTCAACCTTGCCACCGAATCGGCATTTGTCCGCTTTGACCCGCAGCGCATTGCTCAGGCCGACATATTTTCAATCGTCCATCATGCCGGATATCTGCCGGTCGAACAGAGTGCGGCCATGGGTGACGACGATGAAGAATCCCGCTCCCAACTGATCTGGCTGATTGTCTCCTTGGCCGCGTCAGTGCCGATTATGCTGACAATGGGGATGCACGGCAACCGGGCTGTCATGCAGCTGAACCTCCTTCTGGCTACAGGCGTCCAGTTCTCGGCCGGCCTGATATTCTACCGCGGCGCCTGGGCCGCCTTGAAAAACCGCAGCGCCACCATGGATCTGCTGGTTGCGCTCGGCACGTCGGCCGCCTATTTCTATTCTCTGGCGGCCTATGCGGGGCTGCTCGGGCTGGCGCGCGAGGTCTTTTTCGAAACATCGGCCATGCTGGTCGCCTTTATCCGCCTTGGCAAATATCTGGAGGCCCGGGCGCGCGGTAAAGCCGGCGAGGCGCTTAAGAAGCTTCTGCATCTCCAGGCTGATAAAGCCCGGCTGCTGACCGGTGAGGGGGAAAAAGAGGTCCCGGCGTCAATCGTCCGGGTTGGTGATGTGGTGCTGGTCCGCCCCGGAGAGACGATACCGGTCGATGGTGAAGTGATCGAAGGTTGTGGTGCGGTAGACGAAGCCATGGTTACCGGTGAGTCGCAGCCGGTACTGAAAAAGGCCGGAGATGAAGTTACCGGTGCAACCATCAGCCGGAACGGTGTCCTTAAGGTGCGGGCCACCCGCGTCGGGGAGGCCTCGCTGCTCTCCCAGATCGTCCGGATGGTTCGTGAAGCCCAGGGAGACAAGGCTCCGATCCAACGCTTTGCCGATGCGGTTTCTGCCTGGTTCGTGCCGGCGGTTCTCCTGCTGGCCCTGGGGACGTTTCTGATCTGGTACATCCCGCTCGGGGCAGGGTTTCTGCCGGCTTTCAAATATGCCATCGCCGTGGTGGTGATCGCCTGCCCCTGTGCCATGGGGCTGGCAACGCCGACCGCCATTATGGTCGGCAGCGGAGTTGCCCTATCGCGAGGCATCCTGGTAAAGAAGGGTTCGGCACTGGAGCTCATTTCCCGTATCCGGGTGATCCTGCTCGACAAGACCGGTACCCTGACCCGCGGGACTCCTGAAATGACTGACCTGGTGCCGGTCTCCCGTGCCGTTGACCCGGCCAAGCTGCTTGAATGCCTGGCAACTGCCGAGGCTCGATCCACCCATCCCCTGGCCCAGGCAGCTGTTACGGCGGCTCGGGAGGCGGGCGTTGAAGCGGCGGAGGCGGAAGAGCTGGAGGAACGCGGCGGTTTCGGGATAACCTGTCAATTCAACGGGGTTCGGCTGGCGGTTGGCAGTGAGCGCCTGATGCAGGAAGAGTCGATTGATCTTGCCCCTCTGGCGCAGAAAACCGCCGAGCTTAAGGCGGCCGGAAAGTCGCTGGTGTATGTGTCGGCAGGGCGGGCGCTGGTCGGGGTGGCGGCTTTTGCCGATACGCTCAAAAAGAATTCGGCCCAGGCTGTGGCTGAAATCAGGCGACTGGGGATCACAACCTGCATGATCACCGGTGACCACGCCGATGTGGCGGCTATCATAGCCAGGCAGGCCGGTGTCGACCTGTTCGAGGCGGAGGTCCTCCCGGCCCGGAAGCAGGAGCTGGTCAGGGAATATCAGGAACAGGGCAGCCTGGTCGGCATGGTGGGTGACGGTATCAATGATGCTCCGGCTCTGGCCAGGGCCGATGTCGGTATTGCGATTGGCGGTGGGACAGACGTTGCCAAGGAGACCGGTGCGATTGTCCTCATGCGTGACGATCTGCTCGATGTGGTGCGGGCGATCACGATCGGGCGGGCGACACTCGCCACGGTCAGGCAGAATCTCTTCTGGGCCCTTCTCTACAACATTCTCGGTATTCCGGTCGCAGCCGGCCTGTTTGCCGGCTACGGTCTGTACCTCAAACCCGAATTCGCCGGTCTGGCAATGGGCTTTTCTTCCGTGTCGGTCGTGCTGAACTCAATGATGCTTAAACGTGTCAATAATCGCCTGTGAACGGAGGGTAACGATGAAAGTCACCGCATTTAACGGCAGCGCCCGCAGGGACGGCAACACCGCCATGCTGATCGGCCATGTGTTTGGAGCGCTGGAGAAGGAAGGGATCACCACCGAGCTGGTGCAGCTGGCTGGGCGGCCGCTCCACGGCTGTATCGCCTGCTACAGGTGCTTCGGCACTAAAGACAAGCGCTGTGCGGTTACCGACGACATTGCCAACGAGTGCATCGAAGCGATGCTGGAGTCGGACGGTATCATTATCGGCTCCCCGACCTATTTTGCAGCGATCAGCCCGGAGGCAAAGGCGCTGATCGACCGCTGCGGTATGGTGGCCCGGGCCAATGGTGACATGTTCAGGCGCAAGGCGGGGGCAGCCGTGGTCTCCGTCCGGCGGGGCGGCGCCATTCACGTTTTCGATACCATCAACCACTTCTTCACCATCGGTCAGATGATCATTCCCGGGTCGAGCTACTGGAATATCGGCATCGGCAGGAATATCGGCGATGTTGAGCAGGATGAAGAAGGGATCAAGACGATGAGGGATCTGGGGGAAAACATGGCCTGGTTATTAAAGAAAATAGCGGGATGAATGGAACGGGGCGCTTCAGGCGCCCCGTTCTGCTTCTGTCTAGATAAGCTTCCTTGCGGCCGCTATGACGGCATCATAATCCGGCTCGCTTGTCACTTCCGGAACAATCTGGATGTAGCGGACCACATCATTGGCGTCAACGATGAAGATGGCGCGGGTGAGCAGGAGCAACTCCTTGATCAGCACGCCGTAACTATTGGCAAAGGAACGGTCGCGGTAGTCGGAGAGCATGACCACTTTGTCGATGCCGGCGGCTCCGCACCAGCGTTTCTGGGCAAAGGGGAGGTCGGCACTGACGGTCAGCACGACCACGTTGCCCGGAAGCAGGGCGGCTCCCTGATTGAATTTGCGGACTTCCGCGTCGCAGACCGGCGTGTCGATTGACGGCACACTGCTGATAATCTTGATCATGCCGGCATAGCTGGCGAGAGTGACCGGAGCCAGGCCGTTGTCGACCACACTGAAATCCGGTGCTTTGTCGCCGACCTTCAATTCCGGTCCGACGAGGGTAAAGGGGTTGCCTTTGAAGGTGATGATACCGGTGCGTTCGTTCATGGTGTTCCTCCGTTAATAATGATATCGCCGTGAAAGTGTACGCCATCCGGCGGAAAATGCAAGCCGGGGCGGCAGGGCTCGGGCAGAAGCTCCAGGAACTGCATCACCAGCCGGTAGGTGATTCCCCAGAGCACCGGGTGCTCCCGCTGGGGGAGCTGGATGGCAGGAGCCATGATGCGGCGTTCGCCGAAGCGGACTTCGGTCGTGATGTGGCGTCGCCGGTCGAGCAGATCAGTCAGGTTGACCCAGAAAGCATCGCTGACTTCATGGTTAGGTCGGATATCACGAGGTATGACTGAAAAGCCGTAGGCGAAGCAGGATACATGCACCGGCAGGTTCGCCCCGACGATATCGGGCAATCTGCCCAGGGGAGCACTTAAGGCCAGGTCGAGCCCGATCTCTTCCCATGTTTCGCGCAGGGCCGCCTCCTGAAGCTGTTCGCCCGGCTCCACGCGCCCCCCCGGAAAAGCCAGATTGCCCGACCATGGGTCTCGCTCATCCCGTGCCCGTTCGATAAAGAACATTGCCATTCCGGCGGGGGTGCTGCCCAGAATCATGGCCACTGAAGCACGGCTACGGCCGTTTTCAGGGATGTCGACACGTCCGTTCCTGTTGAGAAGCGCGGGGATTGATTCAAGGGTGAGTCTATTTTCGGATGTCAGTGTACTCATGCAAGGCATCGTAGCCGTCATGGGGTGTTCCGTCAATCGCTTTGGCTTGCCGGCCTCCTCGTGACGTTTTGCAAGAGGCTCATATTTTTTGACTTTTCCGGCAGCAGTGTGCTATAAAATTCAACTTTATCGCAGGGCTTTCATATCAAACGGTCGCGTTTATTTCATACACCAAGAGGAGGCAGCATCAAATGAATCATTTTCAGTTCAAGGGGAACGAACTCCATGCAGAGAATGTGTCAATCCGGGATATTGTCGCGCGGGCCGGTTCGCCGGTCTATGTCTATTCCCATGCTACCCTGACCCGTCACTTCAAGGCCTTTGACGATGCCTTTGGCGATGTTCCCCACACCATCTGCTATTCGGTCAAGGCAAATTCAACCCAGTCGGTGCTTCGCACGTTTGTCAATCTGGGGGGCGGTGTTGATATTGTCTCCGGCGGTGAGCTCTACCGGGCTCTCAAGGCCGGCGTCGATCCGAGAAAAGTGGTTTACTCGGGGGTTGGAAAAAAGAACGACGAGATCGAATACGCCCTTAATACCGGGATTCTGATGTTCAACGTCGAATCCGAGCAGGAACTGACCCGCATCAACGAGATCGCCGTCCGCATGGGCAGGAAAGCCGGCATCGCCATCCGCGTCAACCCTGATGTTGACCCCGGCACCCATCCCTACATCACCACCGGCCTTAAAAACGCCAAATTCGGTATTACCATCGACCGGGCCATGGCCGAGTACACCCGCGCGACGACGCTGCCGGGCATCGACGTGATCGGTATTGATATGCATATAGGTTCACAGCTGACCAAAGTCAATCCCTTTGTCGACTCGATCGAAAAGCTCAAGATCATGATCGCCCGGCTGCGGGAGCAGGGGATCGATCTGAAGTACTTCGACTGCGGCGGAGGCCTCGGGATCCAGTACAACGAGGAGGAACCGCCCCTGCCGGCCGACTACGGCAAAGAGATCGTGGCCGCCACCAAGGATCTCGGCATGCACCTGGTGTTCGAGCCGGGACGAAACATTGTCGGAAATGCCGGTATTCTGGTGGCCAAGTGCCTCTACACCAAGGAGCGTGACGAGAAAAACTTCATCATGATCGATGCCGGCATGAATGATCTGGCCCGCCCGGCCCTTTACGGGTCGTTCCACGGTGTACAGCCGGTTGTGAAAGAGCAGGACGGCATGATCGTGGCCGATATTGTCGGTCCAATCTGCGAGTCGGGTGATTTTCTGGTCAAGGACCGTGAAGTCCCGATGTTCAGGCAGGGTGACCTGATGGCTTTCATGTCGGCAGGAGCTTACGGGTTTGCCATGAGCAGCAGTTACAACAGTCGTCCCCGTGTGGCCGAAGTAATGGTCAAGGGTGATCAGTTCGAGATTGTACGTGAGCGGGAGACCGTGGAAGACCTGATCCGTGGCGAAAAAATAGCCAGCTTTCTGTAATCAAACTCCACAAGGAGGTACAGGTATATGTTCAAAGGAAGTATCGTCGCAATCGTAACACCATTTTCCAACGGCGCGGTTGATGAGCAGAAGCTGCGCGAACTGGTCGATTTCCAGATCGACGGCGGCACCGACGCCATCGT
>DCNF01000017.1:729-1976 GCA_002322035.1 Geobacter sp. UBA1603 | reverse complement strand
GGCTCCAACTCCACCGCCGAGGCCATCAACCTGACCCGCGAGGCCAAGGAGATCGGCTGCGCCGGCGTCCTCTTGGTGACCCCCTACTACAACAAGCCGACCCAGGAAGGGCTCTACCGCCACTACATGGCCATTGCCGACGCCGTCGAGATACCGCAGATCCTTTACAACGTCCCGGGCCGCACCGGCGTCAACCTGCTGCCCGAGACAGTGGCACGTCTGGCCCCGCACAAGAACATCGTCGCCATCAAGGAGGCCACCGGATCCCTGCAGCAGGCCTCGGAAGTCATGGCTCTGTGTGGCGACCAGCTCGACGTCCTCTCCGGCGATGACTTCATAACCTTCCCGATGATGGCCTGCGGTGCCAAGGGGGTCATTTCGGTACTGGCCAACATCATGCCCAAGGCCGTGGGTGATCTGACCGACGCCTTCTTCGCCGGCGACCTGGCTACTGCCCGCACACTGCACTTGGAGACCCTCAAGATCTCTAACGCCATGTTCATCGAAAGCAACCCGATCCCGGTCAAGACAGCCCTGGCCATGATGGGCAAGTGCTCCGACGAGGTAAGGCTGCCGCTCTGCCCCATGAGCGCAGCGAATAGGGCGAAGCTGGAAATCATCATGAGAGAGTATAAACTTATTTAATAATCGAGGTATAACATGGTTAAGATAGCTGTCTGCGGTGCTGCCGGCCGCATGGGTCAACGCATCATTGCCGCCACCAAGGAGGCCGGGTGTGAAATCTCCGGCGCCCTGGAGCGTCCGGGTCACGAACTGGTTGGCCAGGATGCCGGCATCATTGCCGGCTGCGGCGCCCTGGGTGTCGCCATCACCGACGACCTGAATAAGGTGGTGGAAGGGTGTGACGTGCTGATCGACTTCACTACCCCCAAAGTGTCCCTGAAGAACCTGGAGGTCTGCGGCCTGAAGAAAAAATCCATCGTCATCGGCTCCACCGGCTTCACCCCCGAGGAACGCGCCCTGGCGGCCGAGCTGGCCAAAGACATCCCGGCCGTGCTCGCACCCAACATGAGCGTTGGCGTCAACGTCTGTTTCAAGGTGCTCAAGGATGTGGCCAAGACACTGGGTGACGACTTCGACGTGGAGATCGTCGAGCTGCACCACAACAAGAAAAAAGACTCACCGTCAGGAACTGCCGTGCGCATGGGCGAGGTCGTGGCCGAGGCGCTGGGGCGGGACTACAATACGGTGGCCAACTACCACCGCGAGGGGATCTGCGGCGAGCG
>DCNF01000017.1:382-624 GCA_002322035.1 Geobacter sp. UBA1603 | reverse complement strand
CACACCGTCTACTTCATCGGCATGGGCGAGCGGATCGAGATCTCCCACCGGGCCATGACCCGTGACATGTTCTCGCGTGGCAGTGTTCGTGCAGCCAAGTGGGTTGTCGGTAAGGCACCGGGGCTGTACGATATGCAGGATGTGCTGGGCCTTAAGTAAGAGGAATGCCGCTTTTGGGCAATTTCGGCGTTGCCTTCGTCATCGCTTGTGCGACGTAGCGCTGCTACGCCTCCGCGCTCTTC
>DCNF01000017.1:0-349 GCA_002322035.1 Geobacter sp. UBA1603 | reverse complement strand
TCGGGCGCCTGGAACTTGCCGCAAAATCGACATCCCGCAGGTTGAACCAAAATCACAATCAGATTTGCCGCGCCATGCGGCATTTCCTTTATAAAAAACGATAAGGAGATTCATCGACGATGGCAAAGATCAACGACAACTACCTGAAACTGAAAGCTGGTTATCTGTTCCCCGAGATCGGCCGCCGCGTGCGGGAGTTCACCGCCGCCAACCCGGACGCCAAGGTCATCCGCCTCGGCATCGGCGACGTCACCCGCCCCCTGGCCCCGGCCGTATTGAAGGCCTTCCACGACGCCGTGGACGACCTGGCCACCACCGACAAGTTCGCCGGCTACGGCCCGGAGCAGGG
>DCNF01000107.1:20139-20900 GCA_002322035.1 Geobacter sp. UBA1603 | reverse complement strand
GTAAAGGTCTTGCCCGAGCCGGTTACGCCAAGCAGCACCTGGTGCCTGTCCCCCCGCTCGATGCCGGCCACCAGTTCCTCGATGGCCTGGGGCTGGTCACCGCGCGGGGTGTATGATGTGGTGAGGTTGAAGATGGACATGCTACGGCACAATCACCCCGCTACCGCAGACTGTGCCGCCTCGATGCGCCGGACGGTTTCCGCCACGCCGAGGGCCAGAACGATCTCGCCGATGCCGGGCGCCTGGGTGCCGCCGGAGAGGGCGATGCGCACCGGCTGCCCCACCTGGGGCATCTTCCAGCCGTTCTCGGTGCAGATGTCTTTGAACAGCTGGTCGAACTCGGCCACGGTTGCTGCTTCGGCAGCGTTCAGTTTGGCGGCCACGGCGGTGAATACTGCCGCCAGCTGGGATTTCTCGAACTTTGCCAGGGCCGCTTCGTCGTAGCTTTCCGGCGCCTTGTAGTAGAAAAGGGCCCGCTCGGCCATCTCTTCCAGGGTCTGGGCCCGCTCCTGAAGGGTTTTGACCACCGCCACCAGGTCCGGTCCGTTGAGGGTACTGCCCCCCCGGCTGGAGAGGTGCGGCAGCAGCAGGTCGGCCAATCGTTCCGGGTTGCCGGTCTTGATGTAATGGGCGTTGAGCCAGTTGAGCTTGTCCGGGTTGAAGACACTGGCCGAGCGCCCCACGTTGCCGATGTCGAATTTCTGCACCATTTCCTCGCGGGAGAAGATCTCGTCGTCGCCGTGGCTCCAGCCGAGCCGCAC
>DCNF01000107.1:19464-20011 GCA_002322035.1 Geobacter sp. UBA1603 | reverse complement strand
GGCGGGTCTTGTCGCTCCCCAGGATCATGGGTACGTGGGCGAACCGGGGCACCGGAAAGCCGAGCGCTTCGTAGAGCTGGATCTGGCGCGGGGTGTTGTTGACATGGTCGTCACCGCGGATGACATGGCTGATCCGCATGGTGGCGTCGTCGACCACCACGCAGAAGTTGTAGGTGGGGGTACCATCGCTGCGTTGTATGATCAGGTCATCCAGCTCTTCTGCCGGAAAGGCGATGCGCCCCTTGATCAGGTCGTCGAAGGCCACCTCGCCCTGCTGCGGGGCCCGGAAGCGGACCACGAACGGCGCATCCGGCTGGTCGGCCCGGCTGCGGCAGGTGCCGTCATACTTGGGCTTGCGCCCCTCCTTCATGGCCACTTCCCGCTTGGCCTCAAGCACTTCTGCGCTGCAGTAGCACTTGTAGGCTTTGCCGCTGTCGAGCAGTTTCTGGACGTACTCCTTGTAGGTATCGAACGAGTCGGACTGGAAAAACGGGCCCTCGTCCCAGTCGAGGCCGAGCCAGCGCAGCTCGTCGAGGATGCGGGCCTC
>DCNF01000107.1:18981-19317 GCA_002322035.1 Geobacter sp. UBA1603 | reverse complement strand
TGCAGGTAACCGGTGGGGCTGGGGGCAAAACGGACGCGAAGGTCAGACATGATCACTCCTTGGGATGCAGTAGCAGAGCGCCGCCAGTACAGGCGGCACCGACGGGATGAGTGATCACGCTATCAAGGACAGGCTGTTTTTTCAAGCCTGATCTGGAGATGGCACGGTAAAAATGGATCCGAGCCGGGATAGTTGTTACTTTTTGGCCTGTTCGTCGATAAAATAGTTGATCAGGACGACGATTTCACGCATTTCCTTTTTGCTGATGTCGGAGTCCTTTTTTCTGATCATCTTGATCCCGTAGGCCTTAACCGCCTGCTTATCAAACGGCTGCCG
>DCNF01000107.1:18456-18935 GCA_002322035.1 Geobacter sp. UBA1603 | reverse complement strand
GTCTCGGGGCAGACACCGGTCAACACCGCCTTGACCAGCATTTCCATCGAATGGCACCGGGCACACTTCTGGTTCATCGTGTCCCAGGCCGGTTTGAGGTGGGAGGGAACAACGGCCCCATCGAAATTCAGGTTGTCACCACTCCCGGTCACCTTGATCCGTGCATCTGAATTGTGACTTGTGCCGCACAGAAACAAGGCTATCGCCAGCATCAGGATGTATCTCATTGCCGTTTCCCTCCGCAAGGTTTGAACACCTCAAAAAAAAGTACCACTTATTTTCCGGGAGTCAACTGATCGAGGCGAGAAAAAAGGAGGGCTTTTCAAAAAACCGGGAAACACCCCTGATGGGTGCCGCGCCGGTGCAGCTCATTAATGACGGCATACCACATCTGGTTATTTTTCAGCCCCCAGCGGGGAGCGACACAGATGTCAAGCGGAGCAGAACCATACAGGCGCTGGATCGTCACCCTTTGGGGC
>DCNF01000107.1:5513-18410 GCA_002322035.1 Geobacter sp. UBA1603 | reverse complement strand
GAAAATCGGCGATCGTTGCGACATACTGCTCCAGCTGTAACGGCACAAATGCTCCGCGCCGGTACATTGCGGCCAGTTCTGTTCCTTCCACGGCATGCAATTGATGCAGTTTGACTGAATCAATCGGCAGAGAGGCGATAAGACCGGCCGTTTTCAGAAAATCCGCCGGAGTTTCTCCGGGGAACCCGTAGATCAGGTGGGCACAGATGTCAAATCCCCGACCTGAAGCGCGCCGAACCGCAGCAAGAAACTCCTCCAGCGTATGCCCCCGGTTGATGCGAGTCAAAATATCGTCATCGGCCGATTGCAGCCCCAATTCCAGGCAGACGTATTTTTCCCGGGCGATCTCCGCCAACAGATCCAGCGCTTCATCGGAAAGGGAGTCGGGGCGGGTGCCGACCGACAGGCCGAGCACATCGGGGTGGTTCAGGGCGCGGCGGTACAGATCGGCCAGGTGATCCACCGCGGCATAGGTGTTGGTGTACTTCTGGAAATAGACGATGAACTTCTGTGAACCGAGGCGCAGGCGATGGTAATCCATACCGTGGGCCAGTTGCTCTTCAAGGGGGATTACCGCCAAGGTGTCTTTGGGAGAGAAGGAGACGTTATTGCAGTAGATACAGCCGCCGATCCCCTTGCTGCCGTCCCGGTTCGGACAGGTGAAACCGGCATCAACGTTGACCTTGCTGACCCGGAAGCCGAAGCGGCGGCGCAGGTAATGGCCGTAGGAATTGATCTTAAGCTGGGGGTGGAGTGTTTCAGACATTCCGGACATGGTGCTCAAGGGCAGAAAGGATCGAACGGGACTCACCGGCAGGGTCATCAGCAGCCATGACGGCAGAAATGAGGGCAACACCGCGACAGCCGGTCGCCATGATCTGCGGGATTGACGCTTTTTTGACGCCCCCCAGAGCAAAGACCGGGATTGACAAGCGGGCAACAACCTCTTCCAGCAGACCAACCCCCAGCGGCTCTCCATACACCGCTTTGGAGGGGGTAAAGAACATCGGACCGATGGTCACGAAATCGGCACCATCCCGCTCCGCCTGCAGTGCTTCGTCAACTGCATGGGCCGAATAGCCGATCAGGCGCTCCGGGCCGAGTATGCGGCGGGCCTCGGCAATCGGAAGACTGTTGCGGCCGAGGTGCGCTCCATCGGCATCAACCGCCAGCGCCACGTCAAGTCGATCGTTGATCAGCAGCCGTGCCCCGTGCAAACGGGTCAGGTGGCGCATCTGCCGGGCACAGTCAAAAAGTTGACGAGGCAACAGATCCTTCTCCCGCAGCTGCAGGCAGGTCACACCGCCGGCCAGGGCATCAGCGACAACGGCAGGAAGCTCTCTCCCTGCCGTCTGGGTACGGTCTGTTATCAGGTACAGACTGAAATCTACCATTGTGCCCTATGATATCATGCCGTCGAGGGGGCTGGATGCATTTGCGTACAACTTGCGCGGGATACGTCCGGCTTTGTAGGAGAGCCGTCCCGCTTCGACCGCAAGTTTCATGGCTCTTGCCATGGCAATCGGATCCTGCGCGCAGGCAATTGCCGTATTCATCAGCACACCGTCGCAGCCAAGCTCCATGGCGATGGCGGCATCGGAGGCAGACCCGACTCCGGCGTCGACGATCACCGGCACCGAGACGTTTTCCATGATGATCCTGATGTTGTACGGGTTGCGGATGCCGAGGCCGCTGCCGATCGGCGCCCCCAGCGGCATGACCGCGGCACACCCCAGATCCTCAAGCTTTTTACAGAGAATGACGTCATCGCTACAGTAGGGAAGCACGGTGAAACCTTCCGCAACAAGCACCTTGGCCGCCGCGAGCAGCTGTTCGTTGTCCGGGAAGAGGGTTTTTTCATCACCGAGCACCTCCAGCTTGACGAAGTCTGACATACCGGCCTCACGCGCCAGTCGGCAGGTGCGGATTGCATCCTCGGCAGTATAACAGCCGGCGGTATTCGGCAGCAGCGTATATTTTTTCGGGTCGATGTAATCGAGCAGAGATTCCTTGCTGCGATCCAGGTTGACGCGGCGCACGGCCACGGTAATGATTTCGGCACCCGAGGCTTCCAGCGCCTCAGCCGTCTGCTTGAAACTGGCGTATTTCCCGGTTCCCACCATCAGACGCGACTTGAACTCGCGGCCAGCGATAATCAGCTTGTCATCGGCATTCCCCGCCATACTCACCCTCCTCCAACGAATTGTACGATCTCGATCCGGTCGCCGTCATTGATGACATGTTCAGCGTGCCGCGACCGGGGAACGATGTCGAGATTGACCTCGACAGCCACCCGCTCCGTCCCGACACCAAGCGATGCCAGCAAACCGGCGACCGTGAAGCCGTCCGCAATGTTCTTCTGTTCCCCGTTCAGCTGTATCTGCATAAGAGCCCCCAACAAACAAAAAATGCCGCACAAGCGGCAGGATCTGGAGTCATTCAGCCGCTTCCCTCCGCCGGCATTACCCGGATCAGGTGCAAAGGGTCGCGGCACATGCCGCTCTCAGTCGAAACTCCCCCAGCGTTTCGGCTACCGTAGATGATTCACCGTTCTCTGTCAATCGCTTTCGAAGTCTACGGTTCCAGCCGGATCAATCTGTGCAGCAGGGGTCAAATAATCGCTGATTCCTCTTTCGATTGCCGAGATTTATGGTATAGTTCTCGCATTTGCGGAAGCGTCTGCTCCGTGCATTTGTGATTGTGGGCGAGGACATGCGATGGCTGACAAGAGGGATATCAAGCGCCACAAAAAACGACTTTCCATCCGTTTCGGCATCGATCAGGCAACCCGGGTGGCCTTTACCGAGGACATTTCCCGAACCGGAATGTTTATCAAGACCCCGAACGTGATTCCGCCCAACACTAAAATCCAGATTGAATTTGCCATGGCCGATGAAAGCCTGGTACAGATCGAAGCCAGGGTCATGTGGGCCAAAAAAGTGCCGCAGAACATGTTTCACCTGGTCAAAAAAAGCGGCATGGGGGTCCGGTTCCTGCGTTTCCATAGCGGCGAAGATAAATTTGAGAGTTTTTTCGAGGGCATTACAGGCCCTTAAACATTGAGGTTCATCCCATGTGCAAAAAAATATTTATCGGCGCCACCGGTCAGCATTGCGGCAAGACAACGATCAGCCTCTCCCTGATGCACCTCGCCCGTAAAAAGTACGAACGGGTCGGGTTTATCAAACCGCTCGGGCCCAAGTGCATCAGCTACAAGGGGCTGGTCATGGATATGGACGCTGCCATGATCGCCGGGGTATACGGCCTCGATGACGATGCGCCGCTGATGTCTCCCCTGACTCTGACAGCCGGCACGACCAGGCAGTTCCTTGACGGAAAAATCGCGCCCGACTACCCTCGCCAGAAAATTGCCGATGCCCTGCGCCAGCTCGAGGCAAAAAACGATTTCCTGATCATAGAGGGGGCCGGCCATGGCGGCGTCGGTTCAGTGGTCGGCATGAACAATGCCCGGATTGCAGCCCTTGCCGGGGCACCGGTATTGATGGTAACCGGCGGGGGCATCGGCAGCGTCATCGACGCGGTCGAACTGAACCTGGCGCTTTACAAGGAGACCGATGCCGACGTGCGCTTCATCATGTCCAACAAGCTCGACCCTGGCAAACGTGAGCGTTCATTGAGCTATCTCACGAAATCATTCGCTCACCGCAACATCATGGTCACCAGCGCTTTTGACTTCTCTCCGACCCTGGCCGATCCGACCCTGCAGCATGTATCTGAGCTGCTCTCCCTTCCACTCAAGGGTGATCCGGGAGAACGAAGCCGGATCTGCCATACCATCCAGCTGGGAGCGGCGTCCTCACAGCGGGTAATCGATCACCTTGAGACGTCGACCCTGCTGATTGTCACCAGTTCCCGCGATGAACTGTTGGTTACTGCGTCATCCCTGCACCACATCCCTGAATTCAAACGAAAGATTGCCGGGCTGCTGATCGCCGGCCATGTGCCGGTTTCCGAGATTACCCAGCGGATTATCGATGACAGCAGAATCCCCTATATCCGGATCGAGGAGACTTCGTCGGAAGTCTTCTACCGCCTGCGCGAACATGTATCGAAAATCGGCCCTGACGACAAGGAGAAGATCGAACTGATCAACTCAACGGCCGAGCGCTTCATCGACTTCGAGGCGATTGACGCCCTCCTGTAGTGGTAACATGGCGCCCTGACGGCAAAAAATCCTTGACCTGACTGATGTTTTGATATTTATAGAGAAATCCTTATCCTGACGGTGGCCCCATGATCCGAGTAACCCGTATGGACAGACAGGAGATGCACCTCAACCCGGACCTGATCGTCAGCATCGAGTCAACGCCCGACACGGTCATCACCCTGTTCAATGGCCACCACTTCATCATCCGCGAGCCGGCCGGGGTCATAATCGACCGGATCGCCACCTGGCGCACCAGGATTGTGAGGCGTTCCGCCCCCCGCAGCGGGAAAAAATATCTGGAGCGGAAGCGGCGGGAGCTCTTTCGCAGCACAACCCTGAACCGGGAGATCACTCTTCCGGAAAGCTTAAGTTCCCATGAACGCAGCCCACTCCACAGCAGGGATGTATAGCATATGGATTTAGCAACCGTAATCGGCCTGGTACTCGCGTTCGGCTGCATTCTTGGCGGTGCCGTCATCGAAGGGGTGCACATCAAGGCCCTGATACAGCCGACCGCCGGGATGATCGTTGCCGGCGGCACCTTCGGCGCCGTTTTTGTCAGCTTTCCCCTGCCGGCCGTCATCAAGGGCTTCAAAGACGCCCTGATCGCCTTCCTCCCGCCGAAAACCGACCATGAGGGAGTCGTCAAGGACATCATCAACTATGCCACCAAGGCCCGTCGCAACGGCCTCATATCCCTGGAACAGGAAGCGCAGGCGGCAAAAGACCCGTTCATAAAGAAGGGGATCTCGCTGGTGGTTGACGGCATCGATCCCCAGAAACTGCGCGAAACCCTTGAGGCCGACATCATGGCCTACGAGGACCACACCAAACACAGCGTCGAGTTTTACGAGGCGGCCGGCGGCTATGCCCCGACCATCGGCATCATCGGCGCAGTTCTCGGACTGATCCACGTCATGAGCAACCTTTCCGACACATCCAAACTGGGCGGCGGTATCGCGGTCGCCTTTGTCGCCACGATCTACGGCCTGCTGATCGCAAACGTCATCTGTCTGCCAATCGGCGCCAAAATAAAAATCCGAATGAAGGAAGAGGTGCTGCGACGGGTCATGATCCTGGAAGGCCTGATCGCGATTCAAAACGGGGAGAATCCGCACTTCATCGAGCAGAAGCTCAAATCCTACGTCGGCGGGCACTGATCGGCCATGGCACTCAAGAAGGAACCGGAAAAGCATGCCAATCATGAGCGCTGGCTTGTCTCCTACGCCGACTTCATCACCCTGCTGTTCGCCGTGTTCGTCACCCTGTACGCCATGTCCCAGAGCGACAAGAAAAAGGTCGAGGAGGTCATGGTTTCGATCCAGCAATCCTTCGGCATGGTCCAGTCCGGCTCCCCCTCTCCGAAAATGAACGTGATCCCGTCTTCACAGATCAACGTGATCCCGGCGCTGAAACCACAGATTTCGGTAGTACCTGGCAGCCGTCGTCCCGGTAGCGGCGCATCCAAGAGCCGTGCCGACGAAAAAGATTTCCGTCAGATCAAGGCATCTGTTGAGGCCTACCTGGTCAAGCAGGGCGCACAGAACAAGGTTTCCCTCTCAATCACCCGCCGCGGCCTGATCGTCAGCCTCAAGGAGGCAGGCTTCTTTGACTCGGGGCAGGCCGTCATCAAGCAGGACGCCTATGAGCTGATCAACACCATCGGCGAAATAATGACCCAGTACAACAATCCGATGCGGTTCGAGGGGCACACCGACACGGTGCCGATCAGCACGTCCCAGTTCCCCTCCAACTGGGAACTGTCAACCGCCCGGGCCGTCAACGGCCTCAAACACATGCTCAAGCATTTCGATGTGGACCCCGACAAGATCTCCGCCGCCGGGTACGGGGAGTTCAGGCCGATTGCCGATAATGCCACGGCGGAAGGCCGGGCAAAGAACCGGCGCGTCGATCTGGTGATGCTCTCCGGTGAAGGCGAACGCGGCGAGCCGTAACCCTCTGTCCCCTAACCTACGCATTCCCCTGCTGTACTCCGTAATCAAGCCTTGTCCTGCTTCGCTTCTTTTCTCCTGAACAGATAGACTGCCGAATCAAGCTCCGGCGGCACGACCAGACGCCCCAACGCCGGATTCTCCTCGTAACGGAAAGCGGTCTGCTCCTCGTAGGCGCTCCAGTTGCCGGCGGCAAACCGGTGGGTGCTACCGATGACGATATAGAGCTCCACCGACCGCGTTCGAAAGACATGGCGCTCAAAACGGTTGCCGGCCGGGGGCCAGGAGCAGATCACCACCTGCGGTGATTCGACCACCAGCGCCTCTTTTGCATCCTGCTTCCGCACGATCGCCGGATACGTTACCGCATGGCTCCAGCTGTAGTCATCCGTCGCGGTGATGCTCACGCCGGCCGCAGACAGAAAGCGTGACAGGGTCCCATCCCCGGCGGCTATTTCAAGGCATGACCGTGAGCCGATCAGGGCGGCAAGCTCGCTGATCAACTGACTCGAATAGAAACAGTAAATCCCTTGCGGCTGGACCAGCGGCATCAGAAAACGCTTCTGCCATACAAACAGCCAGATAAGCCTGAACCAGAACAGCGAAACCGGCTTACGCACAAGCCCCTCCGAGAACAGCAGCCACTGGGCAACCAGACCGTTCAGCAGGTTGAAACGGACCGTACCGGATTCGATGCCGGTTGCAACCGAAATGCAGTGACGCTTGACAGCTGCGCTGGCCAGGGCATGGCGGACAGCCTGGGAGACTGCCGCCTGCAGCGCTTTTCTGTCCCGTCCCTGGGGCCGGGCAGGCGGCATCGGTCCTGACAGGCGCTTGAGGTAGGACTGCACATCTTCTGCTCTGCCGCTGGAAAGCGCCACCGCAAGCTCATTCTGGACCCGCTCCCACTCTTCCGGGAATTCGGCGCAGATCCGGTCAAACGGCGGTGATGAGGCAAGCCACTGGGCGACGCTTTCAGGGGAATCGTAATTCATCTCACCCTCGCGGATGGTTCCGGCAATCAGGCCCTGGCCGGGACCATAAAAAGTTTATGACATATTCTGTCGCATCAATCCGTTATGCTCGGACCATCATACAATCAGACCGGGGGCATAAGCATGGAAGCAATTACAATCGCAGGAATCGCCGCACTGGCGTTTGGAGGATACCATTCCATCTGTGATGCGCTGCGCGACTGGGGCGTGACGGCAGCGGTGAAACAGCGCGCCGAAAAATCAGCGAACAGCAGGGGAGGCGCTTTCGTCAATCAGCGAGGTGTCCAGAAGATGGCGAGGCTGTACGTTTGAAAGCGCCGTAAGCAGGCTGCTTCTGATGTGGGGGATTTCCTGCTCCAGATCGTGCAGCAGCCGCTTCATCCTCTTGCGCTGCAGATCGGCCGTTCCGCAGACCGGGCAGCAGCAGCAGACTATCGGCAAGCCGATCCGGCGGGAAAATGCAATGATGTCGTCTTCGGCAGCATACACCAGCGGCCGGATCACGGTGACCTCTCCGTTGTCAGCCAGCATTGAGGCTGACATGGCCTTGAGGGAGCCGACAAAAAACTGGTTCAGCAGAAGGGTTTCCAGAAAGTCATCGCGATGATGCCCCAGGGCCAGCTTGTTGCAGCCAAGGCGGCGGGTCTCTTCGTAGAGGGCGCCCCGTTTGAGGCGGGAGCAGATCGAACAGTATGAAGAGCCGGGGCGGCGTTTTTCCTGAATGATCGAATAATGCCCGGTCGGCACCATCCGGCAGGCAAAGCCGTTATCCCGCAGGAAGCCTTCGATCGTATCGGTGCGGTACCCGGGGTAGCCGGAATCAATGTTGACGGCAACCAGCTCAAAGGAGACCGGCGCACGGCGACGCAACTCCTCAAGCATTACCAGCAGTGTGTAGGAATCCTTCCCGCCGGACACGGCAACCGCTATCCGGTCACCTTCCCTGATCAGCCCGAAATCAGCCACAGCCCGGCCGATCGCGTGGCGCAGCCGGCGATACTCGGCTCCCTCCGCCACTCCTGAACGGTCAAGCCCCAGCTTCATCTCACGCACCCCTCCCGGACGCCTGTTCGATGAACCGGCTGACCATCGGTGCAAACCGCTCCGCCTCCAGCAGGAATGCGTCATGGCCGTAGGCTGACGTGATCAGGTGGTATTCGACCGGCTTGCCCAACCCTTTCAGACAGTCAACCATCTCCTCGGTCTGATAGGGGGGATAAAGCCAGTCGGAGCTGAAAGCAAAAAACTGGATCGGCGCCGTCACCGGCTCGAACGCTTCGGCCATCGATTCGCAACCCCAGGAGACATCATAGAGATCGAGGGCCTTGGCCAGATAAAGGAACGAATTGGCGTCAAAACGGTCGACAAAATTGTAGCCGTTGTAATTCAGGTAGCGCTCGACCTCGAACTGGCCGAAAAAGTCGAAAAGGCCGTCTTTGGCCGAAAAACGGCGGCCGAACTTGGCGTTCATCGACTCGTCGGAGAGGAAGGTAATGTGGCCGATCCCCCGGGCCAGAGCCAGTCCGTCCTTGGGGTTGTGGCGGTATTCGCCTTTCTTCCAGGCCGGATCGTTGTAGATCGCCCAGCGGGCAACCGCATTCAGGGCAATCGCCTGCGGGGACGGCCGGGGAGTCGATGCAAGCACGACCGCAGAAGCGATCGAATCCGGGTACTGGGTGGCCCACTCCAGGGCCTGCATCCCCCCCATGCTGCCGCCCATAACGCACAGAAGCCGATCGATTCCCAGCCGCTCGACCAGAGTCTTCTGGGCCCGGACCATGTCGCGAACCGTGATCACTGGGAAGGAAAGATTATATCGTTTGCCGGTTTTGGGATTAATCGAGGCGGGGCCGGTCGAGCCATAGCATGAACCGATCACGTTTGAGCAGATGATGCAATACCGGTCGGTGTCAAGCAGCCGGCCGGGGCCGACGATCGCGTCCCACCAGCCCGGTTTTGACTCCTCGGCGCTTCTCCGGCCAGCCAGGTGGGCGTCACCGGTCCAGGCGTGCTCGACCAGAATGGCGTTGCTGCGCATGGCGTTAAGCGTTCCGTAGGTTTCATACACCAGGGTGATCGGCGCGAGAATCCGCCCGCTGTCCAGCTTAATGCCGGACTCAAGCGTAATCGACTGTTCCGTCACAATGCCGACCGACATGAAAAACCCCTTCTCACGGGATGAGAAGGGGCTGGGAACGTGTGTCAACAGCGCACCTCTCATCTTTGCCTTACGGCAGGAATTAGCACCTGACGCCAGTAGGCCGGTTGCTGTGGCTTCGCAGGGCCTTTCCCTCCACCACTCTCGATAAGCAGGTAATGTTCGGAAATCATACCGAAACCGTCAGCCGGTTGTCAATCACTATCCGGTGCATTCAGGGCGGCGGGCGGCGGTCAAAAATACTGGCAAAGTGGCCGTTCATCTGCTATAAGTGACCGTCAGATCAAGGCCGACAGGCCTGTCCCAGGAGGTTTTTCCATGAGACGACTGCTTCTGCTTCCGCTGCTGCTGGTCACCTTCGGATGCGCCCAGAACTATTTCAACGTCCCCAAGGAGCAGTTTGCGGACAAGGTTAAGGTGCTTGGCATCGCACCGCTTATGGTTGATGCCGACTCGACCATCTCTCATCCCCAGCGGGAACAGTTGATCGGCCTGCTGGCCGACACGAACAGGATCAACGAGCAGCTGCTGGTGCGCAAGCTGAAAGCCACCGGAAACTTTTACACCGTCGCCCTGCTCGATGGCGATCCTCAAAAACTGATTTCCAGTTTGATGTTCCGGCGCGAGAAGCGTGACGATGCCACCATCCAGTACAACAAATACTTCTGGAAAGGTGAAGAGCTGCGCTCCTACCTGCAGAAGAACAGCCTCGATGCTGTCATGCTCGTAGTTGTAAGCGGCATCAATCGAACCGAGAAGATTTTTTCGACCAACCTGCTCAATTCCCTGGAGACCGACTACAATTTTCTGATCATGACCGCCCAGATCGTCGATGCAAATGGGACCGTTCTCTGGGAATACCCGAACTTCCGGCGCCGGCTGCTGACCTATTACCCGATGCTCAACCTGCAGTACCCGGATTTCAGCGAGGCCGAAGCAAATCTGTCAGACAAGGCGCAGGTTAAATTCAAGACCTTTGAAGGAATCAGGCGTTCACTGGAACAGAAGCGCAAAGACCTGTTGATGCGGGAAACCCAGGAGACAGAGATCTACGGCAAGCAGTTTGATGAAATGATAACCCTGATCCGCTATGACCGGAACAGCGCCAAACAGGAACCGGCCGTCGACGGAAAACCGGCCGCCGGCATAACCGCTCACGTTCAGCCCGCCGCACCGACGTCGCCCGAAGCTCCGCGGCCGGCCTCCGCAACACCGGTTGAAATCCCCAAACCTGCCGCTGCCCCCGCAGCACCGGCACCGTCAGCCGAGCCGACAGCCCCCGCAGCTCCGCCAGTCGCCGCCCCAACGGTGACAAGCGCTCCGCCCGCGCCCCCGGCCGATGCCACCGGGATCGTCAAGGGTACAACCTACTGAAAGTCATATGATCCCCTGATCCCCCATGGCAGCATTCGCTGAACCTGATCCCCCTTCCCGGCATGCCGGGGAGGGGGATTTTTATGTACAAATCAGAGGAACCTGTGCAATCAGGTGACAAAAGGGGGCTGGTCAGGAGTGAAAACTCGCGCCAGGGGCTGGGGAGCGCCTGACAACCATCAGCGACAGGTAGTCGGGAGTATGAGCCGCGATCTGCTCGAAATCGGTCAGGATCAGCTGACGCTCGCTGCCGACCCGCTCAGCAAACAGAGTCGTGCCGGTTCGGCCGGTCTGCCGCAGCATTTCCAGTATGTCGCCAAACAGCGGACGGACCTTCAGCAACACCACCGTATCAAAACGGGACAGGGCCTCTATGATCCGTTCAATCCCGGCGGTGGCGGGAATAACGGCAAAACATTCATCAGCCTCAACCAGAGGGACAGAGCCTGCTGCGGCAGAAGCGCAGAAGCTGGTGATTCCCGGCACGATCTCAACCGGCACGCCGGGCCATTCACTGCGCAGGATTCCGAGCAGGTAGATAAAGGTCGAGTAGAACAGCGGGTCGCCGATCGTTATGAACGCCACATCCCGGCCGGAGGCAACATTGTCGGCAATGACGCCGGCAGCAGTCCGCCAGGCATCGACAAGCTGGTCCCTGTCAGGGGTCATCGGAAACGGCAGCTGCAGAATTTGCTGCCGCCGGTCATCAAGGAAGGAGCGGACCGTCTCCAGGGCGACACTGGGCTCCCCCGCGCGGGAAACCGGAGCCACGATCAGATCAGCGGCACGCAGGATGCGCTCCGCCTTGCGGGTGACCAGTTCCGGATCACCGGGGCCAACCCCGACAGCATAAGCGACCGCCACTACTCCGCCCCCTTCGATGCTGAAACGATGTAGACCGGATTCTGCGCCTCGAACATCCGGTATTCAGTCAGGCTGCGTGTCCGGGCGATATTGACGCAGACCGCCTCAACGGTGTAGCCGTGATCTTCGAGATATTCGACCGATTTTATCAGCGTGTCGAGGGTCACCGCATTGAGCACGATCAGGCCGTCCTGCTTGAGCCGGCGGTCGACCGCGTCGATGATCTCTTCCAGCATTCCTCCGGCGCCGCCGATGAAAACACGGTCCGGATCCGGCAGATCGTCGAGTCCGTCGGGGGCCTCGGCCTCAACCAGCCTGATGTTCCGGGCACAGAACTTCTTCAGGTTCTCGTTGATGAAGCCGATGCACTGGGGGTTGCGCTCCAGGGCAAAGATCCGGCCGTTGGGCATCAGGTTGGAAGCCTCGATCGACACCGAACCGCTGCCGGCACCGATATCCCAGAGGACCAGATCGTCCTGTAGCTGTAGTTTGGCAAGGGTAACCGCACGGACTTCGCATTTTGTGATCAGCTTTTTCGAGGTCTGGAACTCGTCGTCATCAATGCCGATCAACGGGTACTGGACCAGATTTGGTTCATAGGTCCGGATCAGGATCAGGATATTCAGGTCGGAGGCAGTTATATCGAGCAGCCCGCGAACAGTGGTCTTGGTGAACTTCTCTGTGGGCAGGCCCAGATCTTCGCAGAGCCAGGCTTCGTACCCTTCAGCCCCGCGCTCGACCAGTTCACGGGCGATGGCAGCGGGTGTATTGACCTTGTCGGTCAGCACGCAGGCTTTCTCGGCAGCAATGATCTTGTCCAGCGCCGCGTGCATCCCCCGGCCGTGTACCGATACGAAGATGGCATCGTCCCAGGGCTCTTTGATCCGGGCAAAGGCATACTGCATGCTGGTGACATTGGCAATGATGACGATGCGCTCCTTGGGCAGGTTGCGCAGCAGGAAGCGGGAGATGCCGAAAAAGGTCGGATCTCCGGACGCCAGCACCACCACCCGTTTGTCAGTCGTCTTCAGAAACTCGAGCACGACCGGAAGATCGCCCAGAGTCAGCTTCTCACCGCCAAACACCGGAAAAATATCAAGGTGGCGCTGGTGTCCGATCATCACCTCGGCCTTTTCAATCACCTCCAGGGCTTTGGAGCCGAACCCCTCCCACCCCTCGATACCGGCACCGACCAGATAGATTTTTTGCTGTGACATGGCTGTATCTCCCCTGTGGAGCGTTGTTCTGGTTACGGACGCGACTATAGCATCTGGCATCGCAAAAATCACCAGATTATCGGGTCGAGCCCTGAAGTGTCCGATTACGTCACAGCATCGCTAAATGGCGGCACAACACACTCAGAAGACTTGTCAGATTTAAAAAATA
>DCNF01000107.1:4211-5335 GCA_002322035.1 Geobacter sp. UBA1603 | reverse complement strand
GACAGCCGGGTCGCCGAAATATCTCTTCGAGATGGCGACGCGGCTTTTTATGTTTCAGCAATCGGGCCGATCGCCGCAGTCGCGAGAGGAGATTGCGCCATGACTACCGAGGGGATCATTACAGCAGTATGCACGGGCCTGCTACTGATCACGGGGATCGTCTGTTCACCCTGCAGCAGAGCACTGGCCGACGAGGGATACTCGATAATTCAGCTCAGCACTCCACGCCCGCTTCCGGAAGCACCGCCATTCGGCCTGCTGCCTCCCGGCGACATGATTTCACTGAACGACGGCGGAGACCTGATCATCCGCTGCGGCCTGACAACCGTCACGATCGCCTACGCCCCCGCCGAAGATCAGAGCGGCCGCAACAGGCCGGTCGCCCAGATGCACCCACAGTCCGACTGCCCGCCCATCAGCGGGATCAGCGTCAAGGTCAGCATCATGTTCTGATTTAACTCAAATACAAAGGCCGGGGCATCTCTGCACCGGCCTGTTGTCGTTTCGTATCAAGTTGCTGGCTATCCCTTGGCAGCCCGTTTGCGTTTGGTTGGATCCAGCTCCTTCTTGCGCAGACGGATCGATTTGGGGGTGACTTCCACCAACTCATCATCGTCGATAAACTCCAGGGCCTGCTCCAGGGTGAGCAAACGCGGAGGGGTCAGCTTGATGGCATCATCGGAACCGGAAGCGCGCACGTTGGTGAGTTTCTTCCCTTTGCACGGATTGACGTCCAGGTCGTTGTCCTTGGCATGCTGGCCGATGATCATGCCGCCGTAGACCTCAACACCGGCACCGATGAAAAGTATGCCGCGCGGCTGCAGGGCATCCAGCGAGTAGGCGGTGGTCTCGCCCAGTTCCATGGCTGTCAGGACGCCGTTCTTGCGGCCCGGGATCTCTCCCTTGTAGGGGCCGTACTCGTGGAAGGTGTGGGTCATGACCGCCGTGCCGCGGGTGTCGGTCAGTACCTCGCCCCGCAGACCAATCAGGCCGCGGGCCGGGATGACAAACTCCAGTCGCACCATCTCCCCCATGGGGTGCATGGCCACCATCTCTCCCTTGCGCGGCCCCATCTTCTCGATGATCGCCCCCTGGAACTCGCTGGCCACATCCACCACCAGGTA
>DCNF01000107.1:335-4089 GCA_002322035.1 Geobacter sp. UBA1603 | reverse complement strand
CGCATGTTCTCGATCAGGATGGAGAGGTGCAGTTCACCGCGCCCCGAGACCTTGAAGGTGTCGGGAGAGTCGGTATCCTCAACCCGCAGGGAGACGTTGGTGCGCAGCTCTTTCGTCAGCCGCTCACGGATATTGCGCGAGGTGACCCATTTCCCTTCCCGGCCGGCAAAGGGGGAGGTGTTGACGATGAAATTCATGGAAAGCGTAGGCTCGTCGATCGAGACGTAGGGGACCGCCACCGGGTTCTCGGCACAGGCCAGGGTCTCGCCGATGCTAATGGTGTCGAAGCCGGCCACAGTGACGATATCACCGGTGCCCGCCTCCTCGATCTCAACCTGCTTGAGCCCTTCGTAGCCGAGCAGCTTGGTGATGCGCCCTTTGGTCATCGAACCGTCCTGCTTGATCATGGTTACGGTCTCACCGGCCTTCACCTTGCCGTTGAAGATGCGACCGGTGGCGATGCGGCCGATGTAGTCGTTGTAGTCGATGTTGGCGATCAGCATCTGGAAGGGGGCCTTGCTGTCACCCTTGGGGGGGCGGACGTTGGACTCAACCACGGCGAAGAGCGGCTCCATAGTGGTGGCCTTGGCGTTCATGTCCAGCATGGCATAGCCCATCTTGGCGCTGGTATAGACCACCGGGAAGTCCAGCTGCTCATCGGTGGCGTTCAGTTCACAAAACAGGTCAAAGACCATGTTGAGAACTTCGTCCGGGCGGGAACCGGGGCGGTCGATCTTGTTGATGACCACGATCGGCTTGAGCCCCAGGTCGAGGGACTTCTTGAGCACGAAGCGGGTCTGGGGCATGGGGCCGTCCAGGGCGTCCACCAGCAGCAGGACGGAGTCGACCATCTTGAGGACCCGTTCCACTTCGCCACCGAAATCGGCATGGCCGGGGGTATCGACGATATTGATCTTGTACTGTCCGTGGTGGATCGAAAGGTTCTTGGCCAGGATGGTGATGCCGCGTTCTTTCTCCAGGTCGTTGCTGTCCATCACGCGCTCGGTGATGGCCTCGTTCTCGCGGTAGACCCCGGCGTGCTTGAGCATGGCATCCACCAGGGTGGTCTTGCCGTGGTCGACGTGGGCAATAATTGCGATGTTTCTGATCCGTTCCTGCATAGGTAAAACTCCTCAAGTTTTTTCAAAATAAAAGGACGGGCTTGAAGCCCGTCCGTGGTTGGAGAATGTAATAGCCTAATTTGGGAAGGTTGGCAAGAGAAGTTTTCGACGGACCAACAAGCGTGGGACGGTCAGATCCCTTCCCAGCCGTGCAGTCCGCCGCCAAACACCACCTGGGCCCGCACCTGATCCCCCTCTTTCAGCGTCAGGGACTCGGCCAGCGCCAGGGTCATCAGCACCTTGCCGTCGTAGGCGTGATCACGGTCGTGCTGGATAACAGTCACCGGCACCCGCTTGCTGATGCCGCTTTTCAGGTTGTCGAACGTCAGTTTTTTGAACGGCCCGGTGCTGAAGAAGTTACTGATCTCGACGGCGGTATTCCGGTTGATGCTGGCGTGGGACGTCATCGAATCCCAGAAGGTGCCGGCGGTTTTCTGGATGATGCTGCACTGGAGCAGAACCCCTTTGGCATCGCAGACCGCCCGGTAGTCTGAATAGGCCGGCACCGCAGGGGCCGCCAGCGGGGCGGCCGCCACTGCCGCCGGCGGAAGCTTGACCAGCGGTGCCGCCTGCTGTGCCGTCTGGGTCAGCAGATTGTCGATCGAAAGCTTCTCCAGTTTTTTGATCGCCACATTGAGCGAAATGAACAGGAGCTGCACATTGACCGTCGGCTGGCAAAGCACCACCAGAAACATTTTCGGCAGGGTTTTGATGATGATCCTTCCCAGCTCGCAGCGTATATCGAAGAGGCGCACCCCGCCGGTCGCCTCCTGCAGGCCGATGGCCTGGTCGTGGAGCAGGTCGGCAGCCCCTTTGAGAGTCCCCTGGTCGAAGAACGCGGGAAACGAGCTCGCCATGACCGTGCCGCGCTCGTCGGAAAGCATCCCCCCCATGACTCCCGGTACCGTCAGTAACCCCTGCATGATTGCCTGCATCGCTAATCTCCCTGCCTACTCCGTTATTTCTGGGCCAGCACCCGGCGAATCTCGGCATCAACGGCATTGACGTTACTGCTTCCGGCAGCCGATACGCACAGGTGATGACGCTTTGAATCAAAAAGGAACAGGTGATGGTCGCTGCCATGGACTGTCGCCGATTTCAGTTCGCCCACACCGAACTGCGACCCGAGCTGAGCAGCAAAAAGGGCCAGGAACATGGCGTGGGCACCGAGAAACTCAGCCTCGTACGAGCTGTCATCGACCACCGCACCCTCCTTGGTGACGATTACCGCCTGCTCGACATCAGAAATAGTTCTCAACCTGGTGTTGATTTCACTCATGCCGTCCCCTCCCCCGGGGGGTATGGTCTCCCGGGCTGCGCCGATGCGGGAAGCTTCGTCGATCCGGCGCAACGATTCCAGAATCAGAAAATTGAGCGGCTGGCTGATGGTCCGGCTGGTAGTGGCCACTTTCGGCTCACTGCGGAAGGTACCGCCGGCCCAGGCCATGATCCGGTAAAAAGCCTCCTCACCGCTTAAGGAACCCTGCTCGGCGTGAACCACCATCCCGTCGCGAAAGAAGATCGCGCCGCTTTTGCCGGTGTGTTCGATAACCAGGCTTCCGCTGTAATGGTTGGTCCCCTTGACCTGGATAATATCAGCAAGGGACATACCGGAAACAGCGCCCACGAAACCTTGCTGTTCCTCTCTTTTTGTTGCTTGAGCCGCCTGCATCCGCTGCCTTTCCACTCCGCACAATCCAACCGGTCAAACCGGCCATGGATGCAAGAGTAAATCAGCATGCAAAAATAATCAAACGTTTTTATATTTCAAAAAAATATATGCTGCTACAAAACGACTGGTTTGCGTTCTTAATCCACTATCCGTTGTTATAACACAGTCCCGATCAATACTTGACAACCAGGGGCTGTCATGCATAATGCCACACAATGTATTAGCGGCTGTTGAAGTTGCAAACCGCGACCGTCGACATGCCGCCTGACCCAATATTTTTCCGGAGGATGCTACGATGTCAAACCTGAAAATCACCACCAAGATCGTCATCGGCTTTGCTCTGCTTACCATCATCATCGTGGTGATGGGTATCGTCGGCTACCGGGGTGTCGCTCAAATACAGGATATGCTGGTCGAGCTGACTACGGTCGATGCCAAAATCGAGGAATACGCCCAGCGGGAACGGGCTAACCTGAATATGCTGCGGCGCTACGAAAAGGACCTGTTCATGGCGATCGGCGCGCCTGAAAAAATGGCCGACTACCGCAAAAAATGGAACGATGCCCTGGAAAACACCACCAAACGGTTTGACGCCCTGGACAAACTGGTAAAAGAGCCGAAAGAGAAAGATCTGTTAAAGGGTATGCGCGGTGCTTTGACCGCCTATACTACCGGCGCCAACAAGGTTTTTGATCAGGTCATCGCCGGTCAGATCACAACCCCGCAGGATGCAAACAAGGCGATTGGAGAATACAAGGAGCCGGCCCACAAGCTGGAGAAGAGCATTACTGAATTTGCCACGGAAGCCGACAAACTGCTTGATAAGAAGGAAAAAGACTCTGAAGAGTATGAGAAGAAAATGGCCGCCACGATCACTGTGATCAGCGTGGTCGGTTTTCTGCTGGCCATCGTGATCGCCATGGTCATTATCATCAGCATCAAACGGCCCCTGGCGGTCATT
>DCNF01000107.1:0-305 GCA_002322035.1 Geobacter sp. UBA1603 | reverse complement strand
ATGCTTGAGCGCTTTACCGACATCGCCCAGGGCGAGGGGGATCTGACCAAACGGCTTGACGACAGCGGCGGCGACGAAATCGCTGCGGCCAGCCGCATGTTCAACCAGTTCATCGACAAACTGCGCGGAATCATCAGCCAAGTGGCCGGCACCTCGACCCAGGTGGCTGCTGCGGCCAGCCAGCTCAATGCAACGGCAGAGCGGATCGCCACCGGTGCCGAAGAAGTGGCCGCCCAGGCCGGCACCGTGGCAACCGCCGGTGAAGAGATGGCCGCCACTTCGGGCGACATCGCCCAGAACTGCCA
>DCNF01000049.1:34363-34803 GCA_002322035.1 Geobacter sp. UBA1603 | reverse complement strand
TACACCCAGATCCACCCGACCTGTATCCCGCAGGCAGGCGATTACCAGTCCAAGCTGACCCTCATGTCGGAATCTCTGCGTAACGATGGCCGCTGCTGGGTCCCCAAGAAAAAAGAAGACCTGGGCAAGCATCCGAATGAGATCCCTGAAGAGGACCGCGATTACTATCTGGAGCGTAAATATCCCTCCTTTGGCAACCTGGCTCCCCGTGACATCGCCTCCCGCGCTGCCAAGGAGCAGTGCGACGACGGCCGCGGCGTCGGCCCGGGCGGCCGTGGTGTCTATCTTGATTTCTCCTCGGCCATCAAGCGTGTCGGCGAAGACACCATCCGCGAGCGCTACGGTAACCTGTTCGAGATGTACGAGAAGATTACCGATGAGAACGGCTACAAGCGTCCGATGCGTATGTATCCGGCGCCGCACTACTCCATGGGCGGCCT
>DCNF01000049.1:34037-34186 GCA_002322035.1 Geobacter sp. UBA1603 | reverse complement strand
TACACCATCGGCGGCTATCTGGCCACTGTTAAGCCGGGCACCGTTACCACTGAAAATCCGGAATTCAAGAAGTCAATCGAAGATGTCTCCGCGTACCGGGACAAACTGCTTACCATCAATGGTAAAAAGACCGTCTCCGAGTTCATGCG
>DCNF01000049.1:25130-33868 GCA_002322035.1 Geobacter sp. UBA1603 | reverse complement strand
ACGAACTCAACCAAGACCTGGAGAACGCCGGTCGCACTGCTGATTTCCTTGAGTTCGGTGAACTGCTCTGCCGTGACGCCCTCCATCGTAATGAATCCTGTGGCGGCCACTTCCGGGTCGAGTACCAGGATGAAGGCGAAGCCCAGCGTGACGACGCCAACTACTGTTATGTCGGCGCCTGGGAATTCAAAGGCGACAACAAGGAGCCTGAGCTGCATAAGGAACCGCTGAAATTCGAGAACGTACATCTCGCCGTAAGGAGCTACAAATAATGAGCGATCACCACAAGACCATGACACTGACACTGATCGTGTGGCGCCAGAAGAATGCCAGCGATCCGGGCAAATTTGAAACCTATACCGCCAAGGGGATCACCGAGCACCACTCCTTTCTGGAAATGCTCGATGTGGTAAATGAAGATCTGATCAAGTCCGGCAAGGACCCGATCTGCTTTGACCACGACTGCCGCGAGGGAATCTGCGGCATGTGCTCCCAGGTCATCAACGGCATGGCCCATGGTGGCCAGGACCGCACCACGGTCTGCCAGCTGCACATGCGCAAGTTCAAGGATGGCGACACCATCTACATCGAGCCCTGGAGGGCCCGCGCTTTCCCGATCGTCAAGGATCTGATTGCAGACCGCTCCGCCCTTGATACCATTGTCCAGGCCGGTGCTTACGTTTCCTGCCACACCGGTGGTGTTGCTGATGGCAATGCCATCCTGATACCGAAACCGGCTGCTGACGAGGCCATGGACGCTGCCGAGTGCATCGGCTGTGGCGCCTGTGTTGCCGGCTGTCCCAATGGAGCCGCCATGCTCTTCACCGGTGCCAAGGTTTCCCAGTACGCCCTGCTTCCGCAAGGGCAGGCCGAGGCTTCAAGCCGCGTCAAGAACCTTGTTGACGCGATGGCCCAGTGCGGGTTCGGAAACTGCACCAACCACTATGAGTGTCAGGTTTCGTGTCCGAAAGGAATCAACGTCAAGTTCATCGCACGCATGAACCGCGAGTTCCTGAAAGCACAGTTCTGCTGATAACTGCGGTTCACTGAACACTCTCGGGGGCAGCCGTCACAGGCTGCCCTTTTTTTCTGGTGCCTGATGTCTTTCAATTTTGTACAACGCAGATTGCTCGTAAAAAGCAATGCAGATTCAAGGCAGTTGCTGGCGGCGCTTTATCAGGGTGCCCGGGCGTTTCAGGAGGAGTTCAAACTCTTGTGCTGCAGGGTTCGGTCTGGTGAATGCGATGCTTGCGCAGCGCGTACGGATTGTCCGGCGGCAGAGCTGTTTTCACAGTTATTGTCAAACGATCCTGCCGTGGTCAAGCGCCACCAGAAGCCACCGCTTCCCTTGGCGTTCCGTTTTGCGGCGGCAGCGGATGGTGTTGAATGCTATCTGACGGTTGCGGGAGGTGCGGTCAGGCATCTTCCCTCGATCATCACCGCATTCAGGAGAAGTCTCAAGCCCCATGGTGCTCTGATCACAGGGATATGGAACATCGGTTATCACGGGGAAATGTTTGATCTTGACGTATCTGAAAGTTATGAAGGGGATCTGATGCTGCTTTCCGCCGATGAGGTCATGGCGCTGTCTGACAGTAGTGCTGACAGCCCCGTACTGGAGTTACTCTCGCCGTTGAGGCTGGTTAGGAACGGTTCCATCTGTAGCACCTTTGACCTGCAACTGCTTGTCAGATCGCAGATGAGACGGATATCTGCAATTTCTGCATATTACGGTGATGCTGCTCTTGAACTTGATTATGGCCTGCTGTCATCAGAAGTGAACAGATGCGTGCCGCTTGAGGAGCATTTTGAGTATGCGGCCGCCGCGGAAGGCTTGGACAGAAAACGGTTTGGCGGTATCATCGGCTGCGGGGAATACCGCCGGGTTCCGGCGGGGGTACTACAGATACTTGAGCTCGGGGCCTGTTTCAATGCCGGCAAAGGCGCCGCCTGGGGCATGGGAAGCTACCGGGTCCGCATACGGCCATGAGCTTTGTAAGGAGGGGGAGGAATATGCATACTTTACGTTTGTTCAGGACCCTGCTGCTGGTGCTGTTCGTACTGCCATGCGGCTGCACGGCTGTACAATCCTCTACTGCGGCTTCCGTGTTTGCTTCCCCGGCAAGAATATCAACGCTTTCTGCTTC
This sequence comes from Geobacter sp. UBA1603, assembly GCA_002322035.1. GTDB lineage: Bacteria > Desulfobacterota > Desulfuromonadia > Geobacterales > Pseudopelobacteraceae > UBA1603. The sequence continues at coordinate 31,721 of DCNF01000049.1, read as the reverse complement.
ATTGTCGCTTTCTTACACGTCTGCGGAGCGCGGGGGAAGTGCCGGCGGTTATCTTCAGGTCCGCCAGCCCGATTTTTTACGGTTTATCCTTCTGTCGCCGTTTGGCACGGTTCTTCAGGAAACCTGGCTTGAAAACGATCGCATCATCCTCGTGGATAATACCCAGAATGCCGCTTTTAGCGGCTATATCAAGGACCTTCGCGGGGCAGGGGTCTTGCGTGCATGGCGTTCACTGCAGTGGCTTATGGATATTGACAATCATGGAATTATTGATACGACCGGCAGTGAGCGGCTTAATAGATTTGGTGCGAAGGAAACGGTCGTGGTTGAACAGGGACGCCTTACATCCAAACTGTTAAGTAGTGGAGAAGAGGCCCGTTATCGTGGCTATGCGGTGGTGAATGGGGTGCCCGTGCCGCAGGAAATCATTATGGTGACTCCGGAGCAGGAACGCTACCGGATCGTTCTGGAAGAAATTGAGGTCAACCAGCCTCCATCGTCATGGCAGGTTTCGCCTGATCTGACCGGAAAAAAAGTGTACCCCCTCTCACTGCTTGAAACTCAATGAGAAGGGGTATGGTGTTGCCGTATAAATCTATTTCGTTCAGTGGGTGTAGCTGGTTGCCCGTGCTTCAACAAGAGCGGTCCTGATCTGTTCAGATTTTATGCGGGATGTCTGAAGGCGATCCCAGTTTACAACACATGGCAGTTCCATCTCTCTGCTGACAATTTCCCTTACGGCAGCAGGGTTCCGGAGCACTTCAGGCGGAACGCGGATTACGGTGATCTGATCATATTCACCTTGAACGAGATGATTTTTCTTGCCGGCCGGCAGATAGATCGCCCCGGTTGAAAAATCGACAATGTAGGCGACAACTCCGGGAATGATGCCAAAAACAAGTAAGATGCCGTCAAGAATTGCAACTTTTACGTCGATTTCACCAGCTTTTTGCCCCCTCCGTTCCGGAAACATCAAAGTGCCGCAGGCTGCAAGCTGAAGTACGAGCGACATCAGGACGGCGGTGCTTATCGTACGAACGAAGCGCTGTTTCATGGTAATCCTCCTGACTATAGTGTGGCTGACGGATTCAATAAAACCGCCGGCTTAAGTTTTATACTCTCATATTTATAATGAACCCGTCAATCAATCACTGGCGCCAGGTACTCACGTATCCGCTGTTTCCAGTGCCGGTTTGACAATCGTTCGGGTTTCGTTCATAGTCTTCCGGATTGAAAACAGTGGAGATGCTGCATGAGTGGTACTGATCGGGCCATAGCCCCCGAAAAACGTGACGATGATTGCCAGTACGATGCAACATTAAGGCCGCGGGCACTTGATGATTACATCGGGCAGGAGAAGATCAAGGGCAACCTGCGCCTGTTCATCGATGCGGCCCGAGGGAGGGGAGAGGCGCTTGACCATGTGCTGCTCTATGGTCCGCCCGGCCTGGGAAAAACCACGCTGGCCAACATCATTGCCTGTGAAATGGGCGTCAATATCAAGTCAACCTCCGGTCCGGTTATTGAACGCCCCGGTGACCTGGCGGCAATTCTGACCAATCTTGAAGCTCATGACGTCCTGTTTATTGATGAAATCCACCGACTTTCCCATGTTGTTGAGGAAATTCTCTACCCGGCCATGGAGGATTATCAGCTTGACATCATCATCGGCCAGGGGCCGAGCGCCCGAACCATCAAGCTTGATCTGCCGAAGTTTACGCTGGTGGGGGCCACGACCAGGGCCGGACTGCTTTCGTCTCCACTGCGTGACCGTTTCGGCGTTATTTCACGGCTGGAATTTTACACCGACCAGGAACTGGCAACCATAATCCGGCGGTCGTCACGGATCCTCGGCATGGAAATCGAAATTGAAGGTGCTGAAGAACTTGCCCGCCGCAGTCGTGGGACCCCACGGATCGCCAATCGCTTGCTGCGCAGGGTGCGCGACTATGCACAGGTTCGCGCCGACGGGGTGATTACCCGTACGGTGGTGCAGCAGACGCTTGGGCTGCTTGAAATTGACGAGATGGGGTTTGATCAGATGGACCGGATGATTCTGTTCACGATCATTGATAAATTCGGCGGCGGGCCGGTCGGTTTGGATACGGTCGCCGCTGCAATCGGTGAGGAAAGCGATACGATTGAGGATGTGTACGAACCGTTTCTTATTCAAAACGGCTTCCTGAACCGTACCCCGCGCGGGCGGGTTGCCACCCGGGCTGCATATCTGCATATGGGCCGCCCGGTTCCGGAGACTCCGCAGGGCCGCCTGTTCTGATCATGCAGCAGTTTTTCGATTTTCCCGTTACGCCGGTCAGCAGTCTCGACAATTTTATTGTCTGTGAAGGCACTGCTGCAGCCCATGCCTTTGCCATGCGGATCGCCGATCCTGCCGATCCGGATACGCTGCTGTATCTGTATGGCCCTCATGGTTCCGGCAAAACCCACCTCCTGAAAGCACTGGCAGCGCATCTGTTGAGCTCTGCGCCGCTGGAGCCATATATCAGCTGTCGTGAGCCGGACAGGCTGCGCGTCATTGCCGATCGAGCCTGTATGCTTCCACTGCTGGTGGTGGATGACCTGGATCTCCTGCCTGATGACGCTTCGATCAGGGGAGCGCTCTGGCAGGCTTTTAACGAATTTTATGCCAGCGGCCGGCCGGTTGTCATGGCCGGATTACTGCCGCCGCGTGAACTTCCCACCCTTGACGACCATCTGGTGTCCCGTCTGCTGTGGGGGTTGGTTGCCCGCCTGGATGTGTCTGACGACTCGTCGCGCAGGATGATCATCAAAAAAATTGCTGAAGATAAACAGATCCTGGTTCCCGATGAGTTGCTTGACTACATTCTGGCAACGAGCGGACGCGAGGCGGGCGAGTTGATCAGTGCCTTCGAACAGCTCTACCGTTGTTCCATGTCGACGAAACGTAAAATGACACTTGCCCTGGCCCGGGAGTGTCTTGCTGCAGGAGGGCAGCGGTGAGCCCCTATCGGAATCGTTTGAAAACACCCGAAGAGATTGAACTTGATCGAAAGCGGGACGAACTGGCAGGTTATCAGTCCGAACTGGCTGCTACGGAGCGCCAGTTTATGGTGCTCAAGGCCGATATCAGGCTGTTTGAACAGGTTTACGAAGAAATCCTCGGGGTCAGGATTGCCGAGCTCGAAGACCTTGAGTGGCAGTTGAAGGGGCTTTTGGGAGAAACCTGGGAATCGCCGGCTTCCCAACCGTCCCCGGGCGGGGGCGCATTCACGGCATTCCAGCATACGACGGATCTGCTTGACGACGAGCCGGAAGTGCCGCTTCAGCAGAAAAGCCTGAAATCGATTTACCGGGATGTGGCCAAGGCCGTGCACCCCGATCTCGCATCCGATGAGCGCGAGCGTTGTCGGCGGCAGGAATTGATGGCCGTTGCCAACCAGGCTTACCAGTCGGGAAACCGCAAGGTGCTGGAAGATATCTTAAGTGACTGGGAGTTGGAGTCTGAACCGCCGGAAGCTTATGATGTGGCCATGGAACTTGTGCGTGTGATCCGTATGATCGCCAGAGCCCGCGAGAACATCCATGCAGTTTCGCTTCAGATCACAGAGCTGAAGCAGACCGATATATACCGTTTCAAGCTGCGGGTTGACGAGTCGATGGCCGATGGTATTGATCTTTTGGCTGAAATGGCGGCAACCGTTGAGCTTGATATCGCCCGTACACGCAAGCGGCTTTATGTGCTGCGGGGCGAAACCGCTGGCATATCACACGGCAGTTACGAAACACTGCCGCCCGAAACACGGGCCATATCATTCCCGGTGGAATCTTCATGCGGGGTTCTTTATACCCGCAATGCAGATTCGGTGGACTACCGTGACTGGCAGAGGATCGGATCAGCCTGCGGGGTCAGGGAGGTTTTTCTCGACCGGGCTGTCCGTCTTGACGTTCGGGGCAATTCTGAGCTTGAAATGCGCTTTCTTGACGATCTCAAGCCGGATGACCTCCAGGCGCTGTTCCTCTATGATATCGATGACAGCGCTCTCCGCCATCTTACCGGGCTGACCGGGCTTCTTGAATTGTATCTGTCCAATACCCGTATCACGGACGATGGATTACGCAGTCTGGCAGCACTGTCAGGACTGCAGCGGCTTTCAATCTACCACACCGGAATCTCTGACCAGGGGCTGCGCAATCTGGCGTCGCTGAAAGGACTGAAGTGGCTGACCTGCAGCGGAACCGGCATAACAGAAGAAGGGCTTGCCCTTTACCGGCGTCTGGTGCCAGGATGTAAAGCGGTCAGTTTCAAATGGCGATACGAGGCGTAAGCATGGCGAATACCACACGCAGGAACGAATCGGTACAGTCGGTTGTCCGTACCAGCGGCCTTGGATGCTGCTACCGCGAAGGAAGGGTGCTTGAGGCGGTTTCGATCTGCGTTGAGGCCGGGGATTATGTTGGAATTGTTGGTCCGAACGGATCGGGCAAAAGTACGTTTGTACGCTGTCTGATGGGGCTTTGCCGCATCAGCGAGGGGAGTGCGGAGCTGTTTGGCACATCGACTGACCGGTTTCGGGAGTGGCAGAGAATCGGGTATCTGCCCCAGAGCCTGAATGTTATCAACCCGGTTTTTCCGGCAACCGTCGAGGAGACGGTTGCCCTTGGGCTGTTGTCGCGCACCCGTCTGCCCCGTTCAATTTCTCCTGACGATCGCGGCAGGATTGTCCGCACGCTTGAACTGCTTGATATTGATGGTATCAGGCATAAATTGATCGGAGAACTGTCTGGCGGCCAGCAGCAGCGGGTTCTGCTGGCCCGTGCCCTGGTCAATCAACCGGATCTGTTGATTCTTGACGAGCCGACAGCGGCGCTTGATCCGGACATGCGAGATCGTTTCTACCGATTGATCGGCGATATCAACCGAACTGACGGAGTGACGGTGCTTCTGGTAACCCATGATTCGGGCGCAATCGGAAAACATGCCTCGAAAATGCTGTATCTGGATAAAAAAGTATTGTTTTATGGCAGCTTTGAAGAATTCTGTCATTCTGATGAAATGACCATGCTGTTCGGGCCCAACTCCCAGCACCTGATGTGTCACCGGCATTGACCCAATGGCTCTTGTTGAAATTTTTTCATACGGATTCATTCAGCGCGCCCTTCTGGCGGGAACCCTGATTTCTGTCCTGTGCTCGGTGCTCGGAGTGTTTCTGGTGCTTCGCCGGCTCTCGCTGATTGGCGACGGTCTGGCCCATGTTACCTTCGGCAGCACGGCGATTGCACTGGCACTTAAGCTGTATTCGGCGGCATCACTTGTGGCGTCTCTGCCGATTGTACTGTGTGCATCGCTCGGAATTCTCAAGCTGACCGAAAAAGCGCGTTTGAGCGGTGATACGGCGATTGGAATTGTGTCTGCCCTGGGGATCTCGGCGGGAATTATTCTGGCCAGCATTGGCGGGGGGTATAATGTTGACCTGTTAAGCTACCTGTTCGGCAATATCCTGGCAATAAGCAGTGAAGAGACGTATCTGGCGCTGGTGCTGTTCGTTGTGGTCATGCTTCTTGTCCGGCTCTTTTTCCATGACCTGATGGCGGTGACCTTCAATGAAGAACTTGCCAGGGTTTCCGGAATCAGGACAAATCTGATCAATGCCGTGCTGGTTATGCTGACCGCTCTTTCGGTTGTGCTGGCAATGAAGCTGGTTGGGATCATGCTGATCTCATCCCTTCTGATTCTCCCTGCTGCATCAGCCCTGCAGAATGCTCGCAGTTTCCGCGGCTGCATTATCTGGGCCGCTCTCCAGGGAGGAGTGACGGTCATTGCGGGGATTGTGGTCTCGTTTGTCACCAACCTTCCTACCAGTGCCACGATCGTGATTCTGAACCTGCTGGCGCTGGCCTGCTCATTTCTGGCGCGCCGTCTGGTGACGTTCAAAAATAATAACTGAAGTCCTTCATCTCGAACGGCGAATCGTTAAGGCATTCAATAAAGACATCAACGATAAACGGGTCGAATTGCGTATCTTTTTTCTTGAGTAATTCCCGAATGGCGATGTCTTTTTCCAGGGCGGGCCGGTAAGAGCGGTTTGAAAGCATGGCGTCGTAGGCGTCGGCAACAGCCACGATGCGGGCGTGCAGCGGTATCTGGTCACCTTTCAGGCGGCCGGGATAGCCGTTGCCATCCCAGTATTCGTGATGGTGCAGGATTGTCGGAACGATGTGGCTTAAATTTTCGATGCCGACGATCAGCAGGGTGCCCTTAAGGGGGTGCTCACGCACCAGAGTCTCCTCCCGCAGGTTCAGGCTTTCCGGTTTGTTCAGCACTTCCTCCTCGGTGCCGATTTTCCCTATATCGTGAAGAATCGAACCCAGATAAAGGTCGCGGAGCTCTTCTTCGTTCAGATTCAGTTTTGAACCGATGCTGAGGGAATATTCGGTGACCCGCTTGGCATGCCCCTGGGTATAGGAATCTTTCATTTCCAGGGCGCCTACCAGTGCCTGGATAGTGCTGTTGAACAGTCGCTGGTCCCAGATTTCCTGGGTATGGTCATCATGCACCAGCATTGCCTTGGCAATGTCATCGGCCGTTTGTCTGCCCGACAGGCGGGGGGC
>DCNF01000049.1:5552-25097 GCA_002322035.1 Geobacter sp. UBA1603 | reverse complement strand
GGCCAGTGTCAGGGCAAAGGCGATCGCCGCTCCCGGCCCCTGGCTGGTAATAACCGTCCCGTCGCTGACCACCGGTACATTTTCATACTGGGCTCCGGCCAACCGTTCGCTGTAGGTCGGGTATGATGTGGCCTGCCTGCCGTTCAGAATTCCTGTGGAGGCAAGCACGGAAGGGGCAGCACAAATTGCGCCGATCACTTTTCCGGCCCCGCTGAATTCAAGCAGAAGGCAGTGAATCCTGGTATCGGCGTTCAGGTTGTCGGTTCCCGGCTGTCCGCCAGGCAGCACGATAGCATCGAAATCAGCCGACGAAACGGCATCAATGGTCGTATCCGGGTTAATGCTGACTCCACGGGCGCTCACTGCCGGTCCCGGCTGAAGCCCGGCAATCACGACGCGGCATGCGGCCCGCCGCAAGATATCAATAACTGCAAGTGCTTCGATCTCTTCAAATCCGTCAGCCAGTGGGACTAGAACGCTCGCCATACGTGATGTTCTCCCTTCCGGAGTTTTCCGCTGTGAATTATCATACCGGTATGTACTTTAAAATCAAGTAATTACCGATGTCAGTGCGCTTATTGTCTGCCACCGGCCATGACCGAACTCTCTGGAGTGCGCCGCAGCAGCCACATGAATACCGGTCCTGCAAGGGCTCCGGCTCCCAGGCTTGTAAATGCAACACCCCATTCACCGCGGATGCCGGGCAGTGGTTCCCATCCCCTGCAGATGTCGAGAAACCACCCGAACACGGTTGGCGAGACCATCCCCAGAGTATAGCCGATTAGTGACTGCAGTCCCATGGCTGCTCCCAGATATCCCGGGGCAACCAGTTCGGTCAGGCCGGTTGAGAATACCGGAGACTCGGCAACAATCAGGTAACCGTACAGTATGCCGATGGCCAGGGTCAGCCAGAGATTGGTATTAATCAGCCAGCCGAAGCAGAAGGAGAGGGATGCACTTGCCAGCATGACGGTTCCGATTGTGGCGGTGCGGCCGAAACGGTCCGACAGGGTGCCGGTTATGGCGGTCGAGAATGCCCCGATGCCGACCAGAACGGCGGCGATGGTTGAGGCCAGAGCGGTTGCCTGCCCCGATTCAACCCCCCAGCCGATCAGGGCTGCGGCAAAAAACGGTGCCAGCCAGCTGCGCATTCCATACATTTCCCACATATGGGCTCCATATCCCATAATCATCAGGAGAGCGGGACGGTTTCTGATAACTTCACCGCCATAGCCGGCGTTACTGGTGCGGCGCGGAGCAGGGCGATATCCTTTAAACACGGGTAATGAAAGTGCGGCACCAGCAAAGACACCGGCTGAACAGGCCATGAATGCTGTTCGCCAGCCATAAATTCCGGTCAGCCACCCGGTAACAGCCAGGGAGAGAGATGCACCCATTACCAGCGAACCGACATAAATCCCGATCGCTTTTCCCCGAGTGGACGGCTCAAAGCGCTCGGCCACCAGTTTCAAACCCGGCATATAGGTTCCCCCCATGCCGATACCGGTCAGGCCGCGCAGAAGCATGCCGCTGGTAAAATCATGGGCGTACAGGGCAAAGAGCAGGTTGCCGGTGGCTGAACAGAGGGCTGCGGTAATGAAAATCAGCTTGGTGTTAAACCGGTCGGTCAAGGTCGAAAGCAGGACGCCGGAGGCGATGTAGCCGAGTTGATAGACCGAAAAGATCATGCCGGCCTGGGTGTTGCTCATTCTCCATTCCTGGCGCAGAATTGGAAGCACGGCAGAATAGTTGATGAACACCAGCATAATCAGGAGCTGGCAGCTGCAGAGCAACATCAGCCAGCGGGTGTTCTGACTGCTCATGGGAACATGTCCGCCTCCTGGAATCGGCTCCCCTGGCTGTCTTTGGCAGATACGGTCGGAGTATGATCCAGCGGCCAGGTGATTGCCAGTTGAGGATCATTCCAGGCGATGCAGCGTTCATGCTCGGGGGCCCAGTAATCGGTGGTCAGGTAGAGAAACTCCGCCGATTCGGAGGTGACACAGAACCCATGGGCAAAGCCGGCTGGAATCCACATCTGACGTTTGTTGGCAGCTGAAAGCGTTGCGCCGAACCATTGCCCGAAGGTCGGAGAGGAGCGGCGAATATCAACGGCCACATCATAGACTTCACCGGTGACAACACGGACCAGCTTGCCCTGCGGCTGGCGGATCTGATAGTGGAGCCCCCGCAGTACACCGCCGGCAGAGCGGGAGTGATTGTGCTGCACAAAGCGGACGTCAAGACCGGTTATCTTCTGCCAGACCTTTTCATTGAAGCTCTCGAAGAAAAAACCCCGATCATCGCCGAATACCTTCGGTTCGAGAATCAGCACATCGGGAAGTGTGGTGGCAATTACGTTCATGTCGGCAGTATTCTCCCTGGAATCATTATCTGACTGCATTACTAGCAAATACCTCACAACCCCGCAACAGGCAATTGCAGCCACATAAAATTTCAAAGGTGGATTTTTTAAAAAAGCGGGGTATGCTAACGCTTATGATAACAACCACACACCTTGACAACGGAATCAGAATCATCAGCCAGCGTCTTCCTCAGATGCATACGGTTTCGATCGGAATCTGGGTTGCCAGTGGCACGCGGCACGAGTCGCCCGAACTGAACGGGATCGCTCATTTTATAGAGCATCTCCTGTTCAAGGGGACCGGGCGGCGTACTGCCCGTCAGATTTCAAGCGAAATGGACTCCATGGGCGGTATTCTGAATGCTTTCACCGGCCATGAATATGTCTGCTACTACGCCAAAGTCCTCGCCAAATTTCTGCCACGGGCAGCTGATCTATTGACTGACATTTTTCTCCATTCAACGTTCCCGGCTGAAGAGATTGAGCGGGAGCGCAAGGTAATACTGCAGGAAATCAAGATGCGGGACGATGATCCGGAACAATTCATCCATGACCGTTTCCATCAGAATTTTTGGAAAGGCGCATCCCTCGGTTTTTCGATTCTGGGCAGTGAAGAGACTGTCGGCTCTTTTTCCCGTGACGTCATTACCGGCTATAAACAGACGCGCTACCGTCCGCAGGATATTATCATATCCGCCGCCGGAAATCTTGAACACAGCCAGCTGGTCGATCTCTTTTTACCCCATTTCTCGGCCATCAGCGCCGAAGGAGGCCAGCGTCACCAGGCCCGTGCCGTCCCGGACGGCGGCCGGCAGATCAATTTCAATGAGCGGGATCTGGAGCAAACCCTTATCTGTCTTGGCACGGAGGGTGTCTCCCAGGATGATCCCGACCGTTATGCCCTTTATCTGTTGAGCACGGTCCTCGGCGGGGGAATGAGTTCACGGTTGTTCCAGGAGGTTCGTGAAAAGCGTGGTCTGGCCTACGCTGTATACTCCTACGTGATTTCCCATGCTGATTGCGGGGCCTTGGTGGTTTATGCCGGCACCGGACAGAAGCATTGCCGTGAAGTCCTTGAGATCGTTCAGGGTGAACTTGGCAGGATTGCCCGCGAAACGGTTGCCGCTGATGAACTTGATGCGGCGCGCGAACAGTTGAAGGGCAAGTTGTTGATGTCACTGGAAAGCACTGACAGTCTGATGACCCGTCTGGCAAAGAACGAGATCTATCTGGGACGCAACCAGCCGCTCGATGAGGTGCTGGAGTGTTTTGATGCTGTTGTTGCCGCGGATATTACCGGTCTGGCTGGGCGGCTTTTTGACGGCCGCTGTCTGAATCTTGAAATCATGGGTCGAACCGCCGGGCTGGACCTGACACTGGAACAGATCCGGTTCTGATCAGTGGCGCCCACTGTGTCCGAATCCCCCTGAACCCCGACTGCTGGCAACGCTGAACTCTCTGACCGGTATAAGGTGAACCTGTTCGACCGGCACGAACAGCATCTGGCAGATCCGTTCGCCCGGTTCTATGGTGTAGGTGTTGTGCCCCTGATTGCGGATTCCCACCCCGATTTCTCCCTGATAGTCTGAATCAATGACCCCGATCGAGTTCGCCAGAACGATCCCGTGCCTGATCCCCAGCCCCGAACGGGGTGCCAACAGTGCCACCAGGCCGCTGTCATTTATGTTGATCGCAATGCCGCTTGGAATCATGACCGTTTCCCCTGGTGCCACAGGAAGCGCGCCTTCCAGGCAGGCCCTCAGATCAAGAGCGGCTGAACCGGGTGTCGCATAGGCGGGCAATGCGATGCTGGTTCCGATCAGCGGATTTATGATTTTGATTTCAATTTTGCGCCTGTTCATGTAAATTCCCACGATTGAAATAGCATATAAATAAGCCGTTACCATAGCAGAGCTTGTGCGCTAATGGCCACCAAAACCTGTAAGGAGTCTCCCATCCGATGAACGATCCCCGGATTCGCCATTTTGCTGAGATACTGGTGGACTATTCCACCCGTGTCAAGAAGGGTGATGTGGTACTGATCAATGCGGCAGGGTTTGAGGCGCTGCCGCTGGTCAAGGAGCTTTATGCTCTTTGTATCAAACGCGGGGCGGCCTGTGTCGAGTACTCATTTTCGGTGCCGGACGTTGACCGCATGTTCTACAATCTTGCCAATAAACAGCAGCTTGCCTATTTCCCTCAGCACCGCCTCGATTTTTACAAGCGACTGACAGTGTATATCGGCATTTCGGCCGGTGACAATTCCATGGTTATGGCCAATGCCCGCCAGGAGGCCATGGTTGCCTGGCAGAAAGTGACCAAGCCACTGGTGGACCAACGCGTTAAGCATACCCGCTGGTGTGTGACCCGCTACCCGACCCATGCCGCTGCCCAGGAGGCCCGCATGAGTCTCGATGAGTATGAGGATTACCTTTTCTCGGCCTGCTGCATCGACTGGAAGGCCGAGTCCAGGAAGCAGGACATTCTCAAGAAAATGATCGACCGGACTGCGCGGGTGCGTCTGACCGCACCCGACACTGAGCTTTCCTTCAGTATTGCCGGCCTGCCGGGGATAAAATGCGACGGCCGTTATAACATGCCGGACGGAGAGGTTTTCACTGCCCCGGTTCGTGACTCGGTCCAGGGTTACATCACATACAACTGCCCCAGCATCTATCAGGGCAAGGAGTACAGCGGTGTCCGTTTCGAATTCCGGGAGGGCAGGATTATTGACGCTTCGGCTGATGCCGGCATGACGCCGGCACTTAACAGTATCCTTGATACTGATGAAGGGGCCCGCTATATCGGTGAATTTTCGCTCGGTATTAATCCGGGGATCCGTCAGCCGATGAGAAATATTCTTTTTGACGAGAAAATTTTCGGATCAATTCACCTGACTCCCGGGCAAGCCTATGATGAATGCGATAACGGCAACCGTTCGGCTGTTCACTGGGATATTGTCCGGATCATGTCCGATGGAGAAATATGGTTTGATGATCAGCTGATTCAGAAAAACGGCCTTTTCGTCCACCCCCGTCTTCTGGATTTCAACCCGCAGGAGAGTGCCGGCAGATGATCAGTTCAGCACAGCCGGAAATTGTATTTGAGCACGATGATTTCGAGTTTGATTCCCTGGACGAGGAGTTGCAGGTTGATCAGCGCTGCCGGGAACTGCTTCGGCGTTTTTATCTTCATCTGCAGGCTTCGGGTCTCAAACCGGAAAAGGCTTCCGAACTGGCGTTTGCGGCAGATTACTATGTCCGCGACTATCTGCTTGATTTCGGGCGCCAGAATGTGGTGCGACCGCAGCCGGGTCTTGTGAAGCGTTTTGCAGCAACCTGGTTTGCGACTCATACGCTTGACCCGGAATACTCTGTACTGGAGCGGCACCTGGAGGCCATCGGCAAGTTCTATCACTATCTGCACTCGCTGCACCTTATTTCTGCCGATGAGCTGGTTTTTCTTGAACAGGAGTTGACTGCCGGAGACTATTACCGGAACAGGATTGATGGATTTATGGCGATTGCCGGCGACGGTTATGTCGCCTGGGAGGCGGAATGTCCTCTGAAAGACTGAACAGGGCGGGAGCGGCATAACGATTATGGGATGCAGACAACAGCGCAGGTCCCTGACGGTCACTATTTTTGGCCAGAGGCATGTGAGGCCCGATTGGTATGTGGATTTCGATGGTGACCGGTTTACGGTATTTTTTGAGCAGCTGAAAACGGAGATGGGGCGGCTCGGATTTAAGCTTCTGCGTCGCGACAGCACTGACATGGTCATTCATGTCAAGAGTTATGCCGATCTGCTCAACTGCGTCAGGCTTTCGCTTGATGAGTTGCCCGGAATCCACTGTGTCGGGCATATTATCGGCAAGAGTGAGCATTGTGACATATGTGAAGATATCGAAGCTGCGGTAAAGCGGCTGGCATTTGCGCCGGAAACCGTGGCCCCGGCCAGTGAATTTCAGCGGGTGTGCCATAACTGCGGCTGTGGGTGCTGACAAGGGTATGAAAAACAACGAAGCGGACCAGGCAGATACCCAGCCTCCCTGTTGAGGGCCGAAAACTCCCGCGGTCAGCGGGATCATAGATGAACGGGTGCCCGGATTCATCGCCTGGCATGACACGCCGTCCGGCCCGGTGCCGCTGGTTTCCAGCCGTCTGACTGCGGCGGATACGATCGGCGGCTGGAAAGCGCGCTGGGGGCTTGGACGCATGACCTACATCGTTCCTCCGGGCCTGTACGCGATTGGCTGTCCTGACGAAAATTCGCCGGTTGTGGTGACCGCCAACTATAAAATGAGCTACGACCTCGTTCGCCAGGCTCTGGCAGGTCGAGACGTCTGGATTCTGGTGCTGGAGACATATGGCATCAATGTCTGGTGCGCGGCAGGCAAAGGAACGTTTGGCACCGGTGAGCTGATCCGCCGGGTGCAGAGTTCCGGCCTTGAAAAGGTGGTGTCGCACCGTACGCTTCTGCTCCCGATCATGGGGGCAGCCGGAGTCCGGGCAGTTGAGGTCAAGGCGCGAAGTGGTTTTGATGCCGTTTTTGCAACATTGAGGATTGGTGACCTCCCCGCATTTCTTGACAATGCCATGACACCTGTCCCCGGGATGCGTGAATTAAGTTTCAGCTTTGCTGAACGGGCGGTGCTGATACCGATTGAGCTTGTCGTAGGCTTGAAATCGGTGTTGTTTGTCGGGTTTCCCTTGGCTATTCTGGCGGGTTTGAATCCGGGCGGGTTTGATTGGCAGTGTTTCGTGGCTGCTACGGCGGTCTATCTTGGGGCTGTTGTCTGCGGTACGGTGCTGGTGCCGCTTCTGCTTCCGTTTCTCCCCGGTCGGATGTTTTCTGTCAAAGGGGCTGCTATCGGAGTTGCTGCCGCAGTTTTGCTGACAGCCGTCCTGGAGCATCCGAGTGTCTTTGATCGTGCGGCACTTCTGTTGATCATGGCGGCAGTCAGTTCGTTTTACGCAATGAACTTTACCGGCAGTACGCCATTTACGTCGCCTTCGGGGGTTCGGCGGGAGATGGCGCTCTCGCTCCCCTGCATGGCCTGGGCCGCGGCGTTGGGTATTGTCTCACTGATCGCCAGGTTTTTTTTGTCATGAACGGGTTTCGGTACCTTGCTGAAGATCTGACGCTCGACGTGAACAGCGAGACCTGTGTGGGGTGCGGCATCTGTCTGACGGTCTGTCCCCATGGTGTCTATCAGATACAGGACCGCAAAGCGGTCATGGTCACGCGGGATGCCTGTATGGAATGCGGTGCCTGCGCCTTGAACTGCCCGGTCCGGGCAATCAGCGTGGTTGCCGATGTGGGGTGTGCCAGCGGGATGATCAACCGCTGGTTGTCCCGCTTCAACATCAGAATGGACAGTGGCGACTGCTGCTGATCTGACTATCAGGAGAGGATACTACCATGGCCAGTGTTACCATTCCGGAAACCGTCCGTAAACTGCTTGCTTCGCAGCCGATCGAGCTGCCGATTTTTCATCCGGTTGCGCTCAAACTCCAGCGGATGTTGATGGATTACGATTTCACGGTTGATGAGGTCTCCCAGGTTGCTACGGAAGACCAGTCGCTGGCGAGTCAGATGCTCAAAATGGCGAATTCGCCCATGTACATGGGGCGCTCTAAAGTTGCTACCATCAAAGAGGCGGTGATCAGGCTCGGAGCGCAGCAGGTTATCAACCTGGCGATAGCGGCATCCCAGGCCACCGCCCATGCATCACAGAATGACGCGCTTGACCGGTACATGAAGGACCTGTGGCTGCACAGCCACGGCGCCGCTCTCGGTGCCCGCTGGCTGGCCCAGTCGTGCGGGATGCGCGGAGTGGCGGATGAAACCTATCTTGCGGCTCTTTTGCATGATGTGGGGAAACTCTACCTGCTTAAATCCATCGAACGACTGGTTGGTGCTGGCGTGATCAGTTCGATGTTCGATGATGACCTGATCCTTGAAATTTTCGATGTCATGCATGTGGAACAAGGGTACCGGCTGATGCAGCACTGGAATTTCCCGGCGATGTACTGTGATGTCATCCGGGATCACCATGCTGAAAAGTGGGATACGGTTAACAAAATGCTGGCAATTGTGCGCTTTGTCAACATGGCGTGCCATCGAATAGGACTGGGGTTGAAACATTCACCTGATCTGGTCCTGGCGGCGACTCCCGAGGCCGAATTGCTTGATATCAGCGATCTTCAGATAGTTGAACTCGAAGGTGTACTCGACGAATCGCGGGAAGTTGGCTTTGAATAACCTGGCAGAGTTCGTCAAGATAGAATGGTGATGCGGCAATGAAAGTGCTGCTTTCTGTTTCACTGATGCGGGCATACGGTACGCTTATGCGCCCGCATCAGTGGCTGAAGAACCTGATGCTGTTCTTCCCGCCCTTTCTGGGTGGCACATTGCTGCGGCCGATGATGCTTCGTCCGGGGGTGCTGATTCCGTTCGCTGCATTTTGCCTGGCATCAAGCGCTACCTATGTCCTGAACGATATCCTTGACAGCACCAATGACAGCAACCATCCGGTGAAATCACGGCGCCCGATCCCCTCGGGCGCCGTGTCTGCTCCCATCGCGGCAGGAACCTGCGGGGCCCTTGCCGGTATGGCAATCGTACTCGCATGGTCGGTGTCACCGGCCTTCCTGGTGTACCTGCTCGCATACCTTGCGGTATCGTCGGCCTACAGTATCCGCCTGAAAGATTTACCGATCATCGACATCTTCTGTATCTCGGCTGGTTTTGTGCTGCGCCTTATGGCAGGCGGTGCAGCCTTCGGTGTGCGTGTTTCGGAATGGCTTTTCCTGAGTGTATTTCTTTTGTCCCTGTTTCTCAGCACCGGCAAGCGATTGTCAGAAAAGCAGGAGCTGGGAGAGGGCGCCGGGCAGCACCGGAAGGTGCTTGACGGCTATCCGGACGGTTTTCTTGAAAAAGTCATGCTGATGACCGGTTCCTCTGTGCTGGTCACATACAGCATGTATGTCATATCGCGCCATTCGGAACTTCTTTTGTATTCGATACCGCTCTGTTGTTTCGGCCTGTTCCGCTATGTGCTGCGGATAGCGAGAGGGGGGGGAGGAGATCCGACAGAATCGCTGTTGAGGGATATCCCACTGTGTATTACCGGACTTGTCTGGGCAGTGCTGGTGGGGTGGGGGATCTACGGATAATAACAGCCATGCGCTGTGTCGTTTATAAGCACGGAGTTATGAAAATGGGCAAAGTTAGTTTTATTATTGTGAATTGGAATGGTCGTGATCTGTTGCATGAGTGCCTTGAATCTGTAATACGCCAAACCTATTCAAATTTTGAAGTTATAGTGGTTGACAACGCTTCTCAAGACGATTCTGTTGATTTCATCCGGGCTAATTATCCCACAGTCAATATTGTGCAACTGTCTGAAAACTACGGTTTTACTGGTGGCAATGTTGCTGGTTATCGATTGTGTCATGGCAATTTTATTGTTTTGCTAAATAATGATGCTGTACTTGTGGAACACTGGCTTGAAAGTATGATGAGTGTAATGTCATCAGATTCAAAAATTGGATTGTGTGCTTCAAAAATTATTATTGCGGGAACAGATAGAATTGATAGTGTCGGAGATACATTTACTACAGCATTTTCTGGTACGAAAATGGGTGAGCATGAACCAGAGCATTGTTTTAATGAACGGAGGCCTGTCCCGGGAGCCTGTGCTGCCGCCGCAATCTATAGACGTGAAATGCTAGACCAGATAGGATTTTTGGATGAAGATTTCTTTTTTAATCATGAAGATACCGATCTTAATCTCCGGGCTTGGTTATCAGGCTGGAGATGTATGTTTGTTCCAGAAGCAGTTGTGTACCATAAGGTTAGTGCGTCTGTGGGGGAGTTAAGTGATACGGGTGTATATTATTTTTCAAGAAACACGGTATGGGTTTGGATAAAAAACGTTCCTGTGCGACTTGTGTTTTTCAGTGTTTTGCAACGAGTGATGTACGAAGTGAGCTCATTTGCATTTTTTTGCATTATTAAAGGCAAGTGGTCACCTTTTCTTCGCGGGAAGTGGGATGCAATTAGAAAAATACCACATATGATTAATAAACGCCGCAATATTCAGGAGTTGTTTGTTCTTCCCCCCCAAATTATAAGATCAGAGCTTATTCCAATCACATCATATTTGATGTTGCGGCTTCGTAAGATGATGTGAACGTATTGTCATGATTGTATGCTTTATGAAAAAACTTGATGCATGGCTTGGTAAGTTTTTGGTTCGAATTCTTCCCCATGCCAGATTATTTGCGTTAGAAGAAGAATATGTCAAAATTTTGCTCATCCGCCCGGGTGGGGTCGGCGATGCTATCCATCTTATACCTGCCATCAACTTACTGAAAGCCTATTATCCTGATTGCACCATTGATGTTCTGGCCGAATCGAGAAACCAGGGTGCGTTTGTATTGTGCCGCAACATTCATGAAGTTTTTCTTTATGACAAGCCGATAGACCTGGGTGCGGTACTCCGTCGTCATTATGACGTTGTTGTTGATACCGAGCAGTGGCACTATTTATCGGCAGTTGTCGCGCGAATGATCAAAGCCCCGATGAAAATCGGTTTTGGCACTAACAATCGGGCCCGTATGTTTACTCATGCGCATGCCTATTCTCACGATGACTATGAAGCAGAAAGCTTTCTTCGCCTCTGTGAACCGCTTGGAATAGGCAGAATACCGGTGCCGGAGCGGTATCTGGAACTGCCTGCTGATGCATGTGCGTCTGCCGGCCGATTGCTTTCCGGCTGTATTGAAGCCCCGTTTGTTGCGATATTTCCCGGAGCCAGTATTTATGAACGCCGCTGGGGGGCGGAGCGTTTTCGAAGGGTTGCCGAAATGCTTTTCTCGGCAGGAATCAAAACGGTCGTGGTCGGAGGTCGCGACGATAGCCGGCAGGGTGACGAGATTATTGCCGGGGGCGCCGGCATTAATCTGGCTGGGAAGACATCGCTTGCTGAAACCGCTGCTGTCATTGATCGAAGCGCTTTGCTGATCAGTGGAGATTCAGGAGTCCTCCATATGGCTGTAGGCCTGAATAAGCCAACGGTGTCGCTGTTCGGGCCGGGCCGGACAAGAAAGTGGGCTCCGCGGGGGGAGCGCCATGTGGTTATCAATCGTCAGCTCCCCTGTTCTCCCTGTACGACCTTCGGGACTACCCCCGCCTGCAAATCGGATGTGTCCTGCATGAAAACAATATCGATCGAGCAGGTCGTAACCGGAGCGATGACGCTTCTGACACAGGAAGGCATCCTCGAACCACGCTGTTGCCGATTTTTCTGACCACCTCGCCAGAAAATTATGCTACAAGAAACATTTTGCAGGCTCATAAGATGGAGGAACGTCATTTATGATACTGGTGGTTGGCGCTGATGGAATGCTGGGCCGCGATCTTATGTCGCTGGTCGGTGACTCTGCCCGCGGGGTTGATATCGGCGAGATTGATATAACGGATCTGGAGTCAACAACCCGTGTGATTACGACGCTTAAGCCGGAAGCGGTTGTGAACTGTGCGGCATACACTGATGTGGACGGCTGCGAAAGCGATGTCGAGAAAGCCATGCAGGTTAACGGCGAGGGAGTGGCACATCTTGCCATGGCAACCCGGGAGATCGGTGCCCGCCTGGTTCATGTCAGCACTGACTATGTTTTCGACGGTGCCAAAGGTTCTCCTTATCAGGAAGACGATTCTCCGCATCCCCTGAATGTTTACGGAGAGTCCAAGCTGGCCGGAGAAATGAATGCGGCGTTTAATCCCGAACACCTGATTGTCCGGACCCAGTGGCTTTATGGGCACCACGGCAAGAACTTTGTCGAGACGATGCTTGCGCTTGGCGCTGAAAAAAGTCAACTGACTGTGGTTGACGATCAGATAGGATCACCCACCTGGACGATCGATCTGGCATCGGCAGTCATGGCGTTGCTGAAAAATGGCTGTCGCGGTGTGTACCATGCTGCCAATCAGGGGTTTTGCTCCTGGAACGGATTTGCCACGGCAATTTTTGAGGAGAGCGGATTTCCGGTGCGTGTCGCGCCAATGACCACCGAGCAGTTGAACCGGCCCGCCAGGAGGCCTTTATATTCTACATTGGACTGCAGCAAGCTGATCCGTGATACCGGCTTTTGTCCACAGTCATGGCGTGAAGCACTGAAACACTACCTTGCACAGCGTAAAGGAGCCTGAATTATGCAGTTTGAACGGGGTGAGCGTCCCTGGGGGATTTACCAGGTGCTTGATGAAAACGCGAGCTACAAGATCAAACGGATCGAAGTCAAGCCGGGGCAGCGACTTTCGCTGCAGAAGCATCACCATCGCAGCGAACACTGGATTGTTGTTTCCGGTACGGCCCTGGTGACCTGCGGCGATCTCCAGCAGGTCGTCAATGTGAACGAATCAACCTTCATACCGATCGGCCAGAACCATCGTCTCGAAAATCCTGGTAAAATTCCGCTGGTAATCATCGAGGTCCAGAGCGGCGAGTATCTCGGCGAAGACGATATCGTCCGTTTTGACGATGATTATGATCGGTGTCCGCAGGCATGATCAAACGTGGCGGCGCACGACGCATTTCACGGCTACTGCATGCAGCAGCCGTTATTCTTTTGGCGGTGCTGGTGTCGGGCTGTGCCGTCACATCCACCACGGTGATGGATGAAGAGGTTGTCACCAACACGAAACCGATGTCAACCTATAAAGCGCTTTTGATCCGTGATTTTGAGATGAAGCGGGAGTTGTACACTGATACTCCTGAAAACCGCATGGGCGAGCGTGACCGCATGTACGCCAGAATGCCGTCCGAACTGGCCGAGTCAATTGAACGGTATGCCCGCTCACACAAAATATTCCCGGAAATCTTCCGCAATGGTCAGCCGACTGAACGGACACTGGTACTGAAAGGAAAATTTACCCGGGTCGGTCGTTTCCGGATCTCGATCACCGGTACACTGCATGATGGTGCCACAGACCAGGAGGTGGCCTATTTCAGGCAGACGCTCTGGGATGTTCTTGATACGGCGGCAGCCCTGGCGATGCTTGCCAGGGAAACGGCTGATTTCATCGACCGGATCCAATACAAGTAGGGGGTAATGTGTATATTGTTATTCTTGCCGGTGGTTCCGGTACGCGCTTCTGGCCGCTGTCCCGGGTGTCGCGTCCCAAACAGCTGATTTCAATTACCGGCGGCCCGACCATGCTGCAGCGTACGGTTGAGCGTGTTCTGCCATTAAAACCCAGACGGATACTGGTGGTGACAAACCATCTCCAGGCCGATGAAACGAGACGTCAGCTTGCTTCCTACAGGAGGGTGCCGATTGACGTGATCGCAGAGCCGGCCGGCCGCAATACTGCCCCGGCAATAGGTCTTGCAGCGGCTATTATTGCGTCCCACGATCCGTCCGGCATTCTGGCGGTCCTGCCGGCTGATCACTTTATCCGTGACGAGGAGGCCCTGCGCCAGACGCTTGTCAGTGCTTCACACACCGCCCGTAACGGATATCTGGTGACGCTCGGCATCATGCCATCCCGACCGGAAACCGGCTACGGTTATATTGAGGCCGATACCGACCTGCGCGGCGGTGGGCCGTTCCCGGTTCGCCGGTTTGTCGAAAAACCGCCGCTTGAGCAGGCTCTGGAGTATCTTGAGGCGGGCAACTTCTTCTGGAACAGCGGTATGTTCATCTGGCGTGCTGATATTATCCTGCAAGAAATCAGCCGGCATATGCCCGAACTTTCTGCCCGGCTTGGCGCCATCGGATTCAGCGGCGATGTATGGGAGCTGTCCGACCTGGAAGAACAGATCATTCAGATGTACCAGCAGGTTGACAGCGTTTCGATCGATTACGGCGTCATGGAAAAGTCTGAACGGGTTCAGGTCCTTCCTGTTGAAATGGGGTGGAGTGATGTCGGCAGCTGGAGCGCCCTGCCGGATGTTGTTGCACCGGACAATGCCACCGGTAGCATTGTGGTCAATGCTGCAACTTATGTTTCGATCGATTCTGCTGATTGCCTGATATACGGAGATGGTCGGACTGTGGCAACTGTGGGGGTCAGTGACCTGATTATTGTTTCAACGGGCGATGCAATTCTGGTTTGTCACCGCGAACGGGCCCAGGATGTCAAGAAGGTTGTTGAGGAATTGGCAGCACAGGACCGTGCTGCAGTACTTTGAGCAGGGATCGGTACACGATGCAGATCATGGCTGAATATTCCGCAGAAGCATGTTGTGCACCAGCCGGCAGGGCTTTGGCGATGGATCTGGAACAGCAGCATTCGACACTGCAGATGGAAGAAATTGTCAATGCCCTGATGCAGGCCATGCCGGGGTATGTCATGGTTCTTAACCGCCAGCGGCAGATCGTGGCTGTCAATCATGCGGTGCTGAGTGCCAGCATCAGTCATGACCTGGATGTTCTGATCGGGATGCGGCCGGGTGAGGCGCTCAACTGTCTCCATGCCTGTGAAGGGCCGGATGGATGCGGAACCGGTGAGCATTGCTCGGTCTGCGGTGCGGTTCAGGCAATTGTGAACAGTCAGAAGACCGGTAGGCAGGATTCACGGGAGTGCAGGGTTGTTCTGGGTCGCGAAGCGGGTGTAGCCCTTGACCTTCAGGTGATTGCCACCCCGGTTGTCATTCACCGGGAAGCCTATACGGTTCTCTCTCTAACCGATGTCAGCGCTGTCAAACGTCGTGAACTGCTGGAGCGCGTCTTTTTCCATGATGTCATAAATACTGCCGGCGGAATCCACGGTCTGGCATCGATGCTGATGGAGCATTCAAATCTTCCGGGACACCTTGAATCGGAATACAAACAGTGGCTGGTTGTGCTGTCGGGAAACCTGCTGGAAGAGATCCGTGCCCAGCGGAAGCTGCTTGAGGCAGAGCGGGGCGAATTCATCCCGGAATTGACAGAATTTGAGGTCGCTCCCCTGATTGATGAGCTGATTACATTGTACCGCCATCATGAACGGACTCCCGGACGTATCCTGATGCGGGGAGCAGTTGACGAATGCCGCATAACTAGCGATCGTTCCGTGGTGCGCCGGATCGTTGGCAATATGATCATCAATGCCCTGGAAGCGACACCTCCAGGAGGCAGGGTTACGCTCTCGGTGGTGTGCGGTGATCAGGTCGTCTTCCACGTTCACAATCCGGGTGAGATCCCCCGGAATGTCCAACTGCAGCTCTTCAACCGTTCGTTCAGTACCAAGTCAGTGACGGGACGGGGTATTGGCACCTACAGCATGAAGCTGTTCGGGGAACGGTATCTGAACGGATCCGTCAACTTCACCAGCAGTACTGGCGAGGGAACCACGTTCAGCTTTTCGCTTCCCGTATAACCTGATTTTTTTTGATGTGATTGTCAACCCTTCGTTCTGTATGGGTTGACCAAAGGAACTTATGTCACAAACCATACAACAAGAGCTGTTGCACCTGTCCGGATCCGGGCTTCTGCGCAGCACGCGGATGATCGCCGGACGGCAGGATTCTACCGTGACGGTCGACGGTCGGGAATGCCTGCTGCTCTGTTCCAATAATTACCTTGGACTGGCCGGGCATCCGGCCCTGGCGGATGCTTCCAGTCGTGCCGCTTGTCTGTTTGGCACATCAAGTGGCGCTTCACGACTGGTGTCCGGAACCATGGCCCTCCATGAAGAACTTGAGCAGGCCGTGGCCCGATTTAAGCAAACCGAATCGGCGCTGTTGTTCAACAGCGGCTACGCGGCCAACACCGGTATCATACCGGCTCTGGTCGGGCGCGGAGATACTGTCTTCTCTGACCGGCTTAATCATGCCAGTATTGTTGACGGCATCATTCTTTCCGGGGCGAAGATGATTCGTTACCCCCACAACGATGTGCAGGCATTGGCTCGGCTGATGGAGCGCCAGTGCGGAAAGGGCCGCGTACTGATCGTTACCGACGGGGTATTCAGTATGGATGGCGACCTGGCGGAACTTGCCGGACTGATTGAGCTTAAACGCAGATACGCCGCATTTTTGATGGTTGACGACGCCCATGGCAGCGGGGTGCTGGGTTCCCAGGGGCGTGGGACGGCTGCATATTTGGGGTGCACCGAAGGTATTGATATTCAGATGGGGACGTTCGGCAAGGCCCTGGGAAGCTACGGAGCCTATGCCGCTGTGCCCGATGAGGTCAGGAAGATTCTGATAAACCGCTCGCGCAGTTTTATCTTTTCCACATCACTCCCGCCGCCGGTTCTGGCTGCATCGCTGGCCGCACTGAATATGGTTCAGGCACCGGAAGGCGAAGAACTGCGCAAGCGGCTCCATGAATTGGTTCAGTATTTCAGGGAGAAACTGCGACAGAACGGGTTTACCGTAGCCGCAGACCCGACGCCAATTATCCCTTTGATTGTCGGAGATGCGTCAGTCACCATGGATTTTGCGTCTGCTCTGCTTGCTGACGGAATTTTTCTGCAGGGAATCCGTCCGCCGACCGTGCCGTCCGGCACCAGCAGGCTGCGCTGCACACTGATGGCGGCCCATACGATTGAAGAGCTCGATCGGGCTGTCGAGTGGATTACCTTCCATGGCCGTTCGAGAGGAA
Organism: Geobacter sp. UBA1603; assembly: GCA_002322035.1. Taxonomy (GTDB): domain Bacteria; phylum Desulfobacterota; class Desulfuromonadia; order Geobacterales; family Pseudopelobacteraceae; genus UBA1603. Next base: position 8,129 of record DCNF01000049.1, on the reverse strand, counting down.
TCCTCTGATGCCGTGGTGCCCTGGTCCGGATGGTTCTGATATCTGGTACGAAACCTGCGGTAACGGTCCTGCGCTTGTACTGTTGCATGGCTGGTGTATGTCGAGCGAGGTGTGGAAGCCACTGGCGGAACGCCTCTCGACGAGATTCAGGGTGATTATGCCCGATTTTCCAGGTCATGGGCGGTCACCTTCGCTCGGCAGGGCTGATTACGTGCTCTGGGCCGAATATGCTGAACTGCTGGGAAACCACCTTGGCCTCAATGCTGCTGTCCTGGCCGGGTGGTCTATGGGGGGGCAGGCGGCCATGAAGATCGCAGCGGACGGAAACCGGCGCTGGAAGTCGCTGGTGCTTATCTGCAGTACCGCCTGTTTCTGCTCAACCGCTGATGTGACCTGGGGACTGCTCACGGCTGAAATTGCCGGTATGGCTAAGCGTCTACAGCGTGATGTGCATCGCGCTCTCAATGATTTCAGGCAGCTGATGCTGCCGGCTGCTATGCAGAATGACACGGGTATGCGTGATCTTCTCGGCGCCTGGCTGGGGAGTGTCCCGTTCCCCGATGCCGCTACCGCGCTTGATGGTCTCGAAAGCCTTGCAAAGAGCGACTTGAGAATGATGGTGCCTGCGATCAGAATACCGACGCTTGTCATAAGCGGTGCAGACGACCGAATTTGCCCTGCACAGGCGTCTCAATGGATTTCTGATGCGATTTCGGGAAGCCGACATGTGACAATCAGCGGCTGCGGTCATGCCCCGTTAATGACAGAACCTGATTATATGGCGCGACTTATCATTGAATCTGTTTCTGGGCAGGCGGTGCGCGATGCTTGACCGCAGCATGATTCGCCGCTCGTTTGCGCTTCATTCCGAGCAGTATGACCGCGTTGCGACCGTGCAAAAGCGGGTTGTTGCCCGGATGGCCGAGTTGATCAGGAATAGCCTGAATGCCGCTCCGGAACAGGTCCTTGATGCGGGCTGCGGCACTGGAGCACTTCTTGAGCATCTGACACAGGAGTATCCTTCTGCATGCTGCACCGGCCTGGATCTGGCATTCGGCATGGCCCGTCAGACTGCTGCTAAAATGGGGCAGCGGGCAATGACCGTTTCTGGGGATCTGGAAAACCTGCCATTTCGTGATCACTCATTTAATCTGGCCGTCTCAACCTCGACCATGCAATGGCTGGAAACACTGGAGCACGGCATTGCAGAGCTCACGCGCGTGGTGCGCCCGGGCGGGTTGGTCTGTCTGGCGTTGTTTGGAGGTAAAACCCTCTGGGAACTCCATGAATGCTATCGTGAGGTGCTGGCTGGAAAACGTCTGCCGGATCACGATGCAGCCAAGAATAGGCTCCATCGCTTCCATTCCGGAGAATATTTTGCTGCGGTTGCCGGGCAGAATGAATCTCTCAAGGTAGTGCAGCTGTTTTCTGAACGCGAGACCGATGTGCGGATGGATCTGTATGACCTGCTTCGTTCAATCAAAGGGATAGGTGCAGGAACCGCCAATTATGCCGGAAAAGGAGGGGGTGGCGGTCTGGGGTGGCGCGGGATTCTGAACGACATTTCAGAGCGCTATCGTCAGCGTTATGCTCTGCCGGACGGGACACTGCCGGCAACCTATGAGACGTTTTACCTGGTGGCCCGCAAACTCTAGCTAAACATTATAGTAATGTGGCAATGATTTTCTTGGCCAAGGGATTAATTACACTGTAGTGAACCTCAACACCCTCCCGCTTTCCTTCGATGATTCCCTTGTTTTTCAGTAGAGCCAGATGTTGTGAAACCGTTGCCTGGGGGAGGTTGAGGCACTCCCAGATGTGTTTTACATTGCATTCCCTGGTACAGAGCCCAGCCACTATTTTCAGGCGGATCGGGTGACCGAGGACCTTAAGGATTTCAGCTTCTACGGTAAACTGCTTGTTTTTGTTGAATTCCATACCCGAGCCTTTTCATGATAATTTTAGCAAAAATACTATATATAGATTTATATGCCGTCAATAAAAAAATACCACAAAAAATGACTGTTTTGCTGAAGGTTGCGGGAGCACACTACGGCGTGTGCCGGCCAAAAAGCTCGCTGCTGAAGTGACAGGCCGAGGTGTGGCCAGGTGCTGCAGCGGAAAGGTACGGCTGCTCAACGCGGCATATATCGCGGGCATAGCGGCAGCGGGGGTGAAAGCGGCAGCCGGCAGGGATGCGTAATGGTGACGGCACGTCATCATTAAGAATTGGTGGTGTCTGTGCTCCTGACGCTAAGAGCTGTGGAACAGCAGCGAGCAGCGCTTCCGTATATGGATGACGAAATGAAGTGAACAGCGTTGCGGCAGGGGCTGATTCAACCACGGTACCGAGATACATGATGAAGATGCGGTCGCACATGTGACGAAGTACGGACAGATTGTGGGAGACGATGATCACCGTCAGGCTGTGGTCTCGTTGCAGTCTCATCAGCAGGTTGATGATCTGGGCCTGAATCGATATGTCAAGCGATGAGACCGGCTCATCGGCAATGATCAGCGATGGTTCCGACGCCAGTGCCCGGGCGATCCCGATCCGCTGGCGCTGGCCGCCCGAGA
>DCNF01000049.1:5208-5457 GCA_002322035.1 Geobacter sp. UBA1603 | reverse complement strand
CTCACCCGTTCTTTGATCGTGTCCGGTGCCAGGGTTCTGGCCACAGTCATTGGTTCAGCAATCGTATCGCCGATTCTGATTCGTGGGTTGAGCGAGGAAAACGGATCCTGAAAAATCATCTGGGTGGCCCGTCGAAAGCTTGCATACTGCTCTGCTGTCAGAGCCTTCAGCGGCATGCCGCGGTAGAGCACCTGTCCGCTGTCTGCTGCCAGCAGACCTGCCATCATCTTGGCAAGAGTTGATTTGCCG
>DCNF01000049.1:0-5148 GCA_002322035.1 Geobacter sp. UBA1603 | reverse complement strand
AGTTGATTTGCCGCATCCCGATTCGCCTGCAATGCCGACGGTCTCTCCGCAATCAGCTGACAGGCTGACCAGATCAACGGCAGTCAGGGAGTATGCCGAGCCGTTCTGCGCACTGGTGACGGGAAACTGTTTGCAGAGCTGGCGCGCTTCGATTAATGGCGGGCTGCTCATTTCCAGCACCGGATAAAGTGCCCGGGCGAGCGCTCATCCCAGGGGGGGGCGGACTGGGGGCAGGAGGGCAGGGATTCCGGGCAGCGGTTGCAAAACCCGCATCCGAAAAGCGGAGAGCCGAATGATGGCGGGTTTCCGGCAAGCGTGGGGAGCGGCGCACCCGGTTTTGAATTCTGGGGCAGTGAGGCCAGCAGAGCCCGGGTGTAGGGATGAAGCGGGTTTTTCATGAGTTCTGACGTGGGCCCCTTTTCAACAATCTGACCGGTGTACATGATGCAGGTCTGATCGGACCGCTCGGCAACGATTCCAAGGTCATGGGTTATCAGGAGAATCCCCATACGGTGTTCTCCCCGCAAACGATCAAGCACATGGAGTATCTGCGCCTGAATGGTCACGTCAAGGGCGGTTGTCGGCTCATCGGCAATCAGCAGCGCCGGCGTGCAGGAAAGCGCCATTGCGATCATAACACGTTGCCGCATACCGCCGGAAAGCTGGTGGGGGTAGCTGTTTATCCGTTCGGCAGGAGAGGGAATGCCGACGCTGGTCAACAGCTCACAGGCATAATCGGAAGCGTCAGACCGGCTCATCTGTCGATGCAAGATCAGTGGTTCGATCATCTGCACCCCGATTTTCAAAACCGGGTTGAGGGATGTCATCGGCTCCTGGAAAATCATTGCAATCCGGTTGCCGCGAATCCTGCGCATCTCGTCTTCCGGCAATCTGAGCAGATCGTTGCCTTCGAACAGGATCGAGCCGCCCATGAGTTCAGCGGAAGGTGGCAAAAGCCGCATGAGGGCAAGGGCGGTCAGGGATTTTCCGGACCCTGATTCTCCAACCAGGGCTACCGTTCTACCCTGTTCAATGGTGAGCGAGACGCCACGGACAACCGGCGTTGGCGTGCCGGAAAAATCGAAGCCGATCTGGAGATCGGCAACTGACAGGAGCGGGGGCGGAGAAGAGCCGGGCATGGTCAGAAGCGTCGTCAGGCGTGGGCAACGGTTTTTGAAAGCATAATCGGAGGAAGCGGATTGTGGCGCGATCGGAAAAAGGTGCCTTCTTCAATAATTTCGTTGAAGGTGGTGACGATTTCAGGGGCAAACTGACTGCCGGAGTTGTCGGCCAGCTCTTTCAGGGCGATGTCAACCGGCAACGCTTTGCGGTAGGGGCGATCGGAGGTCATGGCATCGAACGAATCTGCAACGGACAGGATCTGCGCCTCAAGCAGCTGATCTTCACGTTTGATCCGATTCGGGTATCCCAGCCCGTCATAGCGCTCATGGTGCTGCCCGATACAGGTGCGAACATCGTGCAGAAAACCGATCGGCTCGAGAATACGCATTCCGATTACCGGGTGCTGTTGCAGTTCCTTGATATCGCTGGCAGTCAGTTTGCCCTCTTTATGTAGCAGAGAGAGGTCAATGCCGATTTTTCCGATATCATGGAGAATCGCTGCCCGTTCCAGGACCTGCATCCGCTCCATCGGCAGGTTGAGGCGCCGGCCGATTTCAATGCTGTAGCGGGTGACCCGTTCTGAATGGCCGCGGGTGTAGCTGTCGCTGGCTTCGATGGCTGATACCAGTGCCTGAATTGTGTTGAGATAGGTCTGCTGCTGCTCGTCATAGAGAGTTGCATTTTTTATGGAAATTGAAGCCTGGGCGGCAATGGTTGTCAGCATTTCCAATTCATCGGATGTAAACTGTGAATCGTCGATCTTGTTGACGACGCTGATGGTGCCGATAATTTCGTCTTTGATCATCAAGGGGGCGCAGATCAATGATTTGCGCTCATATCCGAGGTCACTGAAACGGTCAAACTGGGGGGCCTGGTTGATGTCGGCAATTAAAAGGGGTTGACGGTTGCGGATTACCCAGGCCGACACACTGGTGTCCTTCAGTGGGATTGACTTCTTGGGTGCGATCAGTTTGCCGCTGCCGATCAGGTTTGTGACGTTCAGGCTGTTGCTTGCGGCGTCGTAGAGGATGATATAGCCGATATGGGCCTTAAGGGCGGTTGTGGTTGTTTTGACCACCAGGTTGAAGAGTCGGTCGATATCGATGGTAGAGTTAATTGCCAGGCCGACTTTATAAATCGTTGAGAGCCGTTCCACTGCTGATTCAAGGGTGGTATTCTTCTGCTCAAGTTCGCTGGCGAGGTCAGCTATTGTGAAGTTGGCATGTTCTACTTCGTCGATCCGTTCCTCAAGTGATATATTGAGCCCTTCGATCTCTTTCAGCTGTTCTTCCAGCCGCAGGTTCATCAGATGTGTCTCATGGTGATGGGCAAGTTTTTCCTGGGCTCGAGCCAGTTCACGCTCATGCATGACTGTTGTCGAGACCAGATCTTTCAGTTTGTTTACCATGAGGTTGAAATGGTAAGAAAGCAACTTCATCTCGTTGCTGCTGGAGATGACCGGATCACTCTCGAAAACGCCGGACTCAACACGCTGCATCGATACGATCATGTGCCGGATCGGCCGGTCCACATAGGCAACCATAAAGGCAAAGAGAGCACCGATGATCAGAACAATGATCACTGCTGAAGAACTGATGGTGTTTATCTGGCCACGGCGGATGAAGGCTATAGGTGTCTGCAATGAAATTTCTGTTTCCAGATAGGCGATCGTTTTTTGTGAGGGGTGGTGACACCCTTGGCATTCAACACTGTTGGAAATTCGCGTGTAAGAGTCAAAAACGTTTTCCTCCGAAGAAAAATAAAACCGGTCTTCAGGGTGTTTTGACAGTGCATCACGTTCTTTGTGGGATAACATTTTGCCGATGTCATTCTGGTCGGCAGAGTGAATTATTTTTCCGTCAGGGCTGACGATCCGCAACTCTTTGATGTAGTCATTTGACTTAAGACGGGCAAGGATGTAGCTGATGTCACCGGAATGACCAGTTTTCATGGAAGTCTGGATGTTGTTGACGATGCTTTCAACCAGAACTTTTGAGCTTTGAGCTGCCAACTCCTCAATCATTCGCTTCTGCTGGCTGTACTGGTACCACGAAGCCACTGAAATCGTACAGATGACGATCAGGGCAACCAGTCCGACGATTTTTACTTTGAGAGAGTTTAGAATCACGCAGCGCTTCCAACTAATTAAATTTATTTTATAAAATATCACGCCAAGCAGCTATTTAGCGGTGCTGGTGACGCGTATTGATACGCGCTATGCCGAACAGTGTATCGTAAGGGTACGGCGTACCATCCAGCCCCTTTGTCGAAAAATGCTTCATTTTCGGTGAGCTACATCAAGGCAGCCTGCCGTTCATTAATACATGGGTACGTTAAAGTCATAGAGCAATATATCATTTTATTCAGTAATAGTGCCAAGTTGTAATCGAAATACCAATTTCTTAATAATTGCCGGGGTTCACGATGTTTTTTCCAAACGGCTATTTCGTGTTTGAATGAGCATTAATTACAGTTGGCCGGAAATATTTTTTGTTGACCGGTGTTCAGCCAGGATGTTATTGTCGGCGCCACAATCACATTGCCTTTTAAGCCGGTCCGAGAGGCCGGTAAAGGTCACTCATGAGCCAGAATCGGACATAACAAGAGCCGTGTTGCATAGTTATCTATGCGGCAGGGCTCTTTTTTTATGTTCTGCGGAAATGGAGAAGCGATGAACGAGGAAAAAACCATACTGCTTGACCATAGCGGCATTCAACGGGCGCTGACCCGGATTGCCCATGAGATCCTGGAACGGAACAAGGGCCTGGAGAATGTGGTCATCGTCGGTATTCGTTCCGGCGGTGCCTGGCTGGCCGAAGCGCTGGCCGGCGCCATCAGGGTGATTGAGCAGCAGTTGGTGCCGGTTGGTTCGGTTGACATCACGCTCTACCGGGACGATGTCAGCGGTCAACTGCCCCATCAGCCGGTGGGTAAGACGGATATTCCGTTTTCGCTTGAAGGAAAGCGGGTTGTGCTGGTTGATGATGTGCTTTTTACCGGCAGGACCATCCGGGCAGCCATGGATGCCATGATGGACTATGGTCGGCCCGCCTGCATCCAGCTGGCGGTGCTGGTTGATCGCGGCCACCGCGAGCTGCCGATCCGTGCTGATTTTGTCGGCCGTAATGTGCCGACCAGTCTCAAGGAACAGGTGTCGGTGCGCTTTGATGAAAGCAATCAGCCACGCGAAGTGGTTCTCGAAAAAAGGGGGTAGGGTATGGGGGTGTTCAGGCACAAGCACATCATTGCACTACGGGATTTAAGCAGGGAGGACATCGAGTTGCTGCTTTCGACCGCTGAAAGCATGCGCGAGATCAACAGCCGCGATATCAAAAAGGTTCCGACCCTGCGCGGCAAGACCATTATCAACCTTTTTTACGAATCATCGACCCGGACCCGGACCTCTTTCGAGATCGCCGGAAAACGGCTTTCCGCCGACACGGTCAACATTTCACCCTCCACCAGTTCCGCCACCAAGGGAGAAACTCTGGCCGATACGGCCCTCAACCTCTTGGCCATGAAGCCGGATATTATCGTTATGCGCCATGCCGTGTCCGGTTCCCACTATTTTCTGGCGGACAAGGTCAGCTGCTCGGTGATCAATGCCGGGGACGGCGCCCATGAACACCCGTCCCAGGGTCTCCTGGACATGCTGACCATGAAGGACAAGTTCGGCCGTCTCGACGGGCTCAAGGTCGCGATCGTCGGCGACATCACTCACAGCCGGGTGGCGCGCTCCAATATCCAGGGGCTGACCAAGCTCGGTTCCAGCGTATTCGTGGCCGGGCCGCCGACCATGGTGCCGCCGGGGGTCGAGAAGCTCGGCAACGTCACGGTCTGCGGCACCATGAAAGAGGCGATCCAGGATGCCGATGTGGTGATGATGCTCCGGATCCAGCACGAGCGGATCGGCAAGACCCTGATGCCCAACACCCGCGAATATTCTCGCTATTTCGGCCTCAACCCGGAGAACCTCAAGCTGGTCAAACCGGATGCCATGGTCATGCACCCCGGCCCCATCAACCG
>DCNF01000016.1:11961-12088 GCA_002322035.1 Geobacter sp. UBA1603 | reverse complement strand
GAGCAGCAGGACGAAAAACTGGCCGAACTGGCTGCCGTCAGAACAATCATGGAGCCGGTCAAACCGGTCCCCTACGAAGAGAACCTGCGGGTCATGGAGCTGCCGGCTGTCTTCGAGGCCTTCCGCG
>DCNF01000016.1:11596-11853 GCA_002322035.1 Geobacter sp. UBA1603 | reverse complement strand
CTGCCCGAAGCGGCCCCGGCAGCGGCCTTTCTGAAGACCCTGGACAGTTTTTTCGCGTCACTGGAAAAGGAGAAAGAACGCAACGCCCTCGGCATGCTGCGCCAGTTTCAGGGGAGTATGTTCGCCGAACTGCCGGCCAAGCTGGCCATGCTGAAGGAGACCCTTAATGCCCGCCGGGTCAGCGAAGCTGATCTGCCGGCCGAGCTGAAGCAGCGCTTTGTCGGCCGGTCGGGACGGCTGCTTTTGCAGGTGGCGCC
>DCNF01000016.1:11195-11548 GCA_002322035.1 Geobacter sp. UBA1603 | reverse complement strand
AAGAAAGAGATCTTCGAGCGGGAACCGCTTCAGGAGTTCGTCTCCCAGGTCAAGGGGGTTGTACCGGGTGCCACCGGCGAACCGGTCATGGTCTACGAATCGCTGACCGTCCTGCGGGACGCCTATCTGAAAGCCTTTTTCTATGCCTTCATCGGCATCAGTGCAATCCTGCTGATCAACTTCAAAAGCATCCGCTTCGCCCTGCTGGGAACCGCGCCGCTTCTGGCCGGACTGCTGCTGATGGTGGGGGGGATGCGGATCATGGGGGTATCGTTCAACTCGGCCAACATCATTGTCCTGCCGCTGATCCTGGGGGTCGGAATCGACTCGGCCATCTACATCATCAACCGCTA
>DCNF01000016.1:10877-11074 GCA_002322035.1 Geobacter sp. UBA1603 | reverse complement strand
GTCTTCCTCAACGCGCTGACGATCCTGTTCAGCTTCGGGGCCCTGATGGTCGCCCATCACCAGGGTGTCTACAGCATCGGCGCGGTCATGTCGCTGGGCATGGCAGCCAGCGTGGCCGTCTTTCTGGTATTCCTGCCGGCGCTGCTGACGCTCTGGGGCAGGCGCTGACCCGCCTTATTCCAATTCCAGATCAAGGA
>DCNF01000016.1:1896-10845 GCA_002322035.1 Geobacter sp. UBA1603 | reverse complement strand
TGAGGAGCCGAAGACGAGCCAACAAAGAGAGGGCCTTGATAGGGAATTGGTATTACGGCGCAGAAACCTGGACCGCCTGGCTGGACTCTCCTGCCGGATTGACGACCATGATCCGGAAATCCTTGTTGACCGGAGAGTAGGGATAGCGCTGGTACACCAGCCGCGTACAGTCGACATATATCAGCTTGTCGCGGTCTCCGGCCGCATCCCCGCCGCGCCCACCGACCCGCTGGCCGTCAACCAGGATCGCCGCATTCTGGTGAAAATTGCGGCCTGTAATATTCAGCTCATAATAATTGACATGCTCGCTGCCCACCGCAATCTGGCTGATTTCAGGCCGGCTCTCCAGGGTCAGCGCCCGGGGCAGCGAACCGGTGTCAGCCTGCTCGTTCCTGACGCTTACCTGGTGCTGTCCCCCTGGCCCCGACGGCACGCTGAAGGCGATCTCCTCGGGCGATACGAACCGGCTGCCAATCACCGCACCGTCATACATCAGCAGCGACCGTTCAGTGAAATTGCGGCCGCGGGCGATGACGGTCCGCTCATCGCCCTGGGCACAGGAACTGACCCGCTCTGGCACAAGGGCGTTTAACTGGGGGCGGAGCGGCAGCACCGTAAAATTGTAGACGCGGCCGGTACCCCCGTCGCTGCGCTTGATATACAGGGCGTACAGTCCGGCATCAAGCGGCGGGATGGTGAACTCAAGCTGGCGGCCCTCGCTGACAGCGGCCGGCAGATCGACACTGCCCAGCACAACCGTTGCCGCTGCCCCGAAATTGGAGCCGAAAATCGAAACCCGGCTCCCCGGTTCACCCTGGGCCGGCACGATGCCGAGCACCGCCGGCAGCGCGGTTGCCCCAGGAGCGGCAACCGCAGGCGCGGGAGGAGCCGCAATTCTGGTCTTCTGGGGCCGTTCGGCAGCACACAGCACGGTCACGCAGCAGAGTGTTACCACAAGCGTCGCACACAGCGTCTTCATTGTACCCCTCCTCATTCTTTACGGCTCATGGTCAGCCAGATCCCCCCCGCGGCAAAGAGCAGGTTGGCGCCCCAGGCGGCCAGAAGCGGCGGAAGAACACCGCTTCTGCCATAGGACATCAGCACGGCATGGGCAACGAAATAGGCAAAACCAATGGCGATGCTGGCGCCGATCCCCAGGGCGATCCCGCCGGAACGGCTGTTGCGCATGGCAAACGGTATGCCGAGGATCACCATCACAAAGGCGGCACAGGGCACTGCCAGTTTGGCATGCATCATGGCCAGATAACGATGGGCCGGGTATCCGCCGTTTTTCAGGCTTGCGGCATACTCGCGGAGCTTGCGGAAACTCAGGTTGTCGGCATTGTTATCGAGCACTTTCAGATCATCGATCCGCAGGTTCAATGTACTATCCATGGCTGACGCCCGTGTGGACAGATACCCGCGCCCCCGGCTGAAGTCCTTGATCTCAAGATTGTGGAGCGTCCACGTGCCGTTCCGGTACTCTGCCCGTTCGGCGTCGATGCGGCTGACCGGGTTGAGGGTCGCGTCCAGATTCCAGACGATCACCCCTTTCAGCATCCGCGCAGGCGGGTCAAAAAGCTGGGCCTGCAGGATCATGCTGTCCGAGCGGAACCAGATATTGTTGCGCTTGAACACCGCATTGGAACCCTGCTTCCTGATCGCCACCCGCTCGACCCGCTCCATCTGTTCATAGCAGCGCGGCACGACGAATTCGGCATTGCCCAGCAGCAGCAGGCTGGCCAAAACGCCGAGCATCACCAGCGGCAGCGCGATGCGCCCCAGGCTGATGCCGCTGCTGCGCATGGCGGTAATCTCGTTGCTGCGCGAGAGAAACCCGAGCGTCAGCAGGGTTGCCATCAGGATCGAAAAGGGGGCGGTCTGGCCGATCATTTCCGGAATTTTCAGCAGAAAGAAAGCGGCCATATCACCCGCCGCCCCGCCGGCGCGGACGAAGCGCGGGATTTTGTCCATCATGTCCAGCACCAGATAGACCGAAAGGAAACTCCCCAGGCAGAGCGCCAGCATACGGAGCCAGGCCCGGGCCATGTAGCGGGCAAGGATGCTCATGCCGAAGTCCATCGTGAGGCCAGGGCCCGCACGGCTGCCAGGGACGGGGTCGGCAGCGGTTCCTCCCGGGAGGCCAGGCGGAACAGGTAGACCCCGACGGCGGCAAAGATCAGGTTGGGAAGCCACAGGGCCAGTCCAGGGGGGAGCGTCCCCCGTTCCGCCAGGGTGCGCAGCAGGGAAAGCGTGATGTAGTAGAGCAGGAGGATCGCAATGCTGGCCGAAAACCCGGCCGATTTGCCGGAGCGGCGGTTCTGGATCCCGAGCGGTACCGCCAGAATGGCAAAAACCACCGATGCCAGGGGAAAGGCCAGCCGGCTGTGGAATTCGGCCGAAGCCTTGAGACGGCCTGCCCGGGGGATCGCCCGGTTTTCAGCCTGGGATGCAAGCTCCCCCAGGCTCAGGTCGGTTTCCGAACGGGAGATCCCGCCACCTCCTCCCAACCCGGCCACGCTCATGACGTACTCGCCAAAGGTGACCATGCGGTACTCCCCTTCCCTGCCGGCCGAATGAATACTGCCATTGTTCAGCACCAGGCGCAGACCGCCCCCGGACGGCAGGCCGCCGACTCTCCCGTCGCCGGCAAAGATGGTCAGCGGACGGCGTGGATCGCGCCCGTCGTGGATAATGACCCCTTTCAGGGCCTGACGCTCCTCGTCATAACGGTCGCTGTAGAGAACCACCCCTGGAATCTCATCCCAGAAGACCTTTTCGCGGATGGTAACCGCCGCGTTTTCTTTCAGAACCCTTACACTCAGGCTTTTGAAGGCGCTGTTGCCCCAGGGCACACCGATGACGCTGGCCGCCAGGGTCAGCAGCACCGCAACGGCCGAACAGCAGAGGACCGGCGGCATCAGCTGGGCCAGACTGATCCCACAGGCCTTGAGAACCGTAATCTCGTTGTCGCCGGAAAGGCGGCCAAAGGCCAGCAGCACCGCCAGCAGAAATGCCATCGGGATCGTGAACACCAGAAATGACGGCATCAGATAGACGATCATCAGCGCCACGTCGGCCAGGGCGACCCCGCGGGAGATGACCAGATCGGTCAGCTTGATCAGGCGCCCCATCAGAAGGACCAGGGTGAATACCGCAATGCCGAGCAGGAAGAGAGAGGATATTTCGCGGGTGATGTAGAGGTTGATGATACGTTTCATGGCGGCCCATGATACATGAGCCGCCATGAGGTGTAAAGGAGCGGATGCTGGCCTGGAGCGCATTCAGGCCGCGGACGGCTACCTGGCGGTTCGAGCCCGGTCCATGAAGGCCCGGAGCTGCTGCTGATCGGTCGTTCCGTTATCCCTGATCACCCGGTTTGTCCGCAGATGCTCCCGCATTTTCTGGCCTGAAGCGATCCGGTCGCGCTTGATCGCTTCCGCTTCATCCGGGTCGATCCTGCCGTTCTTGTTGAGATCGTAGTGGGCCAGGATCAGCGACTGAAGTTTGGCCCGGCGGTCAGGGGTCATGGGACGGCTGACAGGCGCCCGCTCGAGGATAATCTTGTGATTGATCCCCTCATCCGGCTTAAGCCGGAAACGCTCATTGGCCTGCGGGACCCGCTTCAGGGCGGCAGGGGGCACGGCACTTGTTCCGGGCTGGATTCCGTAGGCCGGCCCGCTGACAAGAGCAAGCAGAATGATTGAGATTAAAAATGAATATTTCATGGTCTACCCCTCTGGGTCAGTGGCTGGAAAGTATGTTCTGGACCGTTGCTTTAATGTACTGCATCGTCTTGGCCGCTTCGGCATCCTGCCCGCCTCCGGCCTTGAGCGGAACCTGCGCATTCATAATCGACTGGAGCGAGGACTGCGCGCTGGCGTGCTGACCGTTCTGCTGGGCGTTCCTGGCGGCATTCAGCTGATTTATGATCGGCCCCAGATAGGGCGGGGCGCCCGGCGCCTGCCTTTTCTGCACCCCGTGCAGCACATCGAGCAGGCCGTTGATGGTTGCCATCAGGTTAAAACTGCAGGTCACCTTACTGGTCAGCCCCATGTAGTCGGTGGCCGTGATCGTGACGGTCTGCGGTCCGGAAGCCAGCCCGGTCAGGGGGATCCGGTCCTGGGATGAACCATAGACCAGCGGCCCTTTGTTGGCGCCCGTGCTGTGGAACGTGGCATACCAGGTGGCGGCCCCCGAACCGAACGGCCCGTCATCGGCCGTAAAAAACGAACCGGGAGCAATCATCTGGTTATCGTACATCATGCCCTTTTTCAGCGGGGTGCAGGCCAGCACCGGCGGCGTCACATCCCGGGCAAACAGGCTGGTGACCGTCCGCCCCGGTTCCGTTGAATAGGGGTAACAGGGGTCACTGACCTGGGTATCGATGTAGAACACATTCTGAAGCGGAAAGGCGATCTGGCTTGACGCCGTGAACGGCACATACTCGCCCGGTGCCTTGGGATCAGTATAGACCCGGTAGCGGATTTTCAGATCATTGCCCTTGAAGGCCTTGTCCGGCGAACCGTATTTTGCCGACATGCCGGAGATGCCCAGCGACTTGACATCGGTGAAAAAATAGCCGCTGTTTTTCCCGGCGCGGGCGCCGGTGACCGACAGCGCGATGCCGGGGGGGGCCGGCGCGTTCAAAGGATCCCGCAGGGGCGGGTCGATCTTGTCCGGAAAATTGTTGTCCGGCTCCGGCAGATCAATAAACCGTGATACGGCGGGGCTGGTCCGCGCCGCAACCTGCTTCTTGCCGGCAGCGGCCGGTGAGCCGACCGGACCGTTTTCCCAGTCGGTGAACAGCCTCCGGAAGGCCGGCCGCAAGGCACAGCTCTCCCAGAGCGGGAAGTTGCCGTTGCTGCCGCTTTTGCCCCGCTGCCAGGCATGATCGCCATCGATCATTTTCAGCCATGAAATCGACGGGATCGCCACACCGCCAATGGCTTGGGCGGTGAAAAGGATATTGTCCCCGGCCTGGTAGGTGCTCACCGGCCGGCCGAGGGTATCGCCCAGGATCGTGTTCAGCTCGGGACCGTCGAAAAGCAGAAGCTTGCCGAGCATGATCGTGTTTTTGACCGGTGCGAATTTATTCGGATTGTAGACCGCGTTGTCGTTCAGCCGGCTGCAGCCGGGCGGCAGTCCGGGAACCGCCACATGATCGGCTGCAGTAAACCCGAGCAGCTGGTCCATGCGGGTCATGTCACCCTGGCGGAAAAGCTGGGGGTACTGACCGGGGGGCTGACCGGGCAGCGGCGGCAGATTGTAGTTGCACATCAGCGGCGCCGGGCTCTTCAGCACCTCGTCGAACACGTCGATGTCAATGCTGAGCGTCTCTTTCAGCCTGGCCTTGATCAGCGCACCGATGTACGCTTTGGCCACGGCGATGCCGTCCCGGACCGGATTGAGCCCCATGGTGATCTGGTCGAAAAAGGCGCCCAGATCATCGCCAAGTTCAACCAGATCCTTTACCAGCGAAACCGTCGTATCGGAGAAGCCGACCATCCCCAGCAGATGATTGAGGATAAAATCATTCTCCTCATGCATGATCACATCAAACTTGCTCACCCCGTCCTCGCAGGTGCTCCGGGCAGACGGACCGGCCTGATCGCCCGGAAATTTGGCGCAGCTCAAATTCTGCAGGTTGCGGCGGGCCTGGGGATCGAACAGGGCCCTCGTCAGCGCCAGGCCGAAATCGGGCCAGTTCTGCAGGCCGGCGTCGATCTGCTGGATGTCGTGGTAGAGGATCGCGTTCTGCAGATCGGCCACCAGCTTCAGGTGGGCCGCGGCCAGCACATCAAAAACCTTTGTCGGATTGGTGATCAGCGTCAGCACGTCGATATCGAAAACCACCTCGCTGAAGTACATGACGCACAGGCCAATGTTGGGTGGCAGCAGGTTGACCGGCTTGGTGAAGTCGCAGTACTGGCGGGCAAGCGCCACGGTGGTGGCCGACAGCTTGAAATTCTCGACCGCCAGTGCCAGCGGATCGGCAACGGTCATGATCCGGTCCTGCAGCTCGGCCCGGCGATCAAGGAAATGACCGATCAGCGGCCCCCGGGCATTCTGGGTATTGCCCCGGCTGGCAAGGATCGGCGTGGGGGCATCCTGGCGGATCAGCGTTTCGTAGATAAAGCGTTTGGGCACATTGTAGGCATAAGAAGGGGTGCTGTCGTCGCTGATATCGCTGCAGGCGGCATCGATGCACTTGCGCCCTCCCCCGCCGTCATAGCCCGGGGTGGCGTCGTTCACGATCCCTTCGGACACGATGTGCCTGACCGCAATGGCGGCCTTATGCCACTCCTCCTTCATTTCAGCGATTGTCGGGAAAACACCCTGGGAAAAGTCATTGATCAGGGTATGGCCCCAGACATCACCGGCGGCATGCATGAAAAAACCGTAGGTAAAAGCCAGGATCCGCTCTTTCTCAACGGCCGAATAATTCGAGCTGAACTGGGCATTTCTGGCCTGCTGCAAAAGATAACGGAGCCACTGGCCGGTTTCGGCCGGATGGATGACCGACTGCCCGTAGGCCAGGTCCGGAAAGCCGTCCGGACCGACCGCCCCGGCATTGAAATCGGCCGGATGCCTGATGATCGCCTGGGCAATCGCGTTCTGCACCCGGTACTGCTTGCCGTTGATGGTTACCCCGCCGGTGGCGACCAGCTCCTGGCGGATCTGGGCCGCGCTGAAATTGTGGGTATACGGTTTCCAGGCATGGGCTGGCCCCGGATGGGCCAGCAGCAGAAGTGACAGACAGAACAGAATAAGCGGTGCGAAGACAGCCATGAGGGACCCCGTTTTTTCCGTGTAGTTTTTAATGTAACAACCCTACCATCCCGGACCCGCAATATCAAATAAAATATTGTTACATTTATAAACTTTATAACACGTAGTTATTATTTAGTTTTGATATTGAACAATACACTCAATTAAATTTACACCAAGCATCTCGGAACTTATAGAATTGTGTTTAACATCGCTGCATTGAAAATAATGATACGTGTGCAGAATATGTGGTTCACCGCCAGGCAACACGTATCCGATTGAGGTACATCCCTGAAAGCACTACCACTTATTTGTATTGTGGTATTGTTGATGTATATTAGATAAATCGCCATTTAGGAGAGCACAAGCATGGCTCTGACTCAAGACATCGAACACATCAAAAGCTTTTTCCCACCACTAATCTGGATCAGCCTTACCGTAGCCTGGGCCGTGTCGGTCTTCACGGTCATCGAGGAGTTCTGCATGGTCAAGGCCTGTCGGGATACGGCGGCCTTTACGGTCTTCGGGCTGAACATGGGGATATTCGGCGTCGGATATTTCAGCCTGCTACTGGCGCTACGCTGGTATTCCCGGCGTTTGGCCTGGTGCGAACGGCTCGTGTGGGCGGCGGTTTTCGCCGGGGTCGGGGCAGAGCTGCGGCTGCTCTGGATCCAGAAATACGTCATCGGCGCCTGGTGTCCGCTCTGCGTGACCATCTGCTTCGCGCTGGTGTCGGCCGCCCTGGTGATGACAATCGAGAAATTTCTTCAGCGGGCCGTTATGTTCAGGGTTTGGCTGCCACAGGCCGCGATCGCCGCCTGTGCCGGTTTCCTGATTGCCCTCATCGGTGTACGGGCCCTGTATTAACTCCGTACACCGAGTACCGGTTATCACCGCCCTGACATGATGCTCCATGCAATCTCACACCAGCATGCTCCCCCAGATTCCTATCACGCAAAACGAGCCGGAGAAGCGCCCAACACGCCTGGCGGCCAGCCAAGAGGACTGCATGAGTCCTTTTTTTAATAGCATTATTCGCATGTTATACCGTATACACGATACATATTTTTATTGACTGGGCCGGGTAATGATGGCAGTATTCTGCGCACTTTTGTGCGTGAATTACCTGCCCTGAACAGCCATTCAGCCATTGAATCGGTGTGCAGAATCACCCCATTCCAGAAGGAGGAACAATGAAGAAACTGGTATCGTGGATCACCATGTCAGCCGCAGTAACCGTGCTGACAGCCGCCATTGCCCTGGCAGCCGACCCTGCCCCGGCAGCCAAGGTCGCCCTGGGCAACACCGACTGCGTCAAGTGCCATGCGGCACCGCCGGCAGACATCGCCGCCAACGGCGCCGCCCACAAGAGCAGCGTCAGCTGCCAGGACTGCCACGCCGGTCACCGGCCGATGGTCAAGAACAACATCCCCCAGTGCGGCCAGTGCCACACCGGCAAGCCGCACTACAACCTGTCGGCCTGCCTGCGCTGCCACAACAACCCGCATACGCCGAAAATCATCAAGCTGGCGACCAACATCACCGACGAGTGCCTCACCTGCCACACCCAGCAGATCGTCAAACTCAAGCAGGTCAAAAGCAAACACACCAGCCTGGCCTGCAGCTTCTGCCACAACGTCCACGGCAAGATTCCCCAGTGCACCCAGTGCCACAAGCCGCACAGCGCCGATATGACCGCTGCCGAGTGCAAGCGCTGCCACCAGGCCCACATGCCGACCGCCGTGACCTATGCTTCGGACACCCCGAACAAGATGTGCGCTTCATGCCACAAGAAGGCCTTCGAACTGCACAGCAAAACCGAGACAAAGCATAAAGCGGTTGCCTGCGTGACCTGCCACAAAGAGAAACACAAAATGGTGCCGACCTGCCAGAGCTGCCACGGCTCGCCGCACCCGGCCGGCATGCTGGCCCGCTTCCAGAAGTGCGGCGACTGCCACAACACCGCCCACGACCTGAATCGCTGGGATGCCAGCGTACTGAAGGGCGCCGATAAAGGCGAACCGGTCACACCGCCCAAAAAAGGCAAGAAGAAGTAATCCTGAAGGATAGTCGCTACACGGAAACGGCCGGTGAAGAGATTCACCGGCCGTTGTGTATTGTGCAGCAGGAACGGGATGCCCCGCCCGTAATCATTCCAATTCCAGATCGAGGATGATC
>DCNF01000016.1:1335-1789 GCA_002322035.1 Geobacter sp. UBA1603 | reverse complement strand
GAGAGGGCCTTGATAGGGAATTGTATCAGACGATATTGAAGTTGGCGTGGATGATCCGCTGAAGCTCCTCGACCCGGATGATGGCATGGCGGATGCGCTCACGCTCTTCGGTTGGCAGCTGGTAGGGGTTGAGGTAGTAGGAATTGTGCTGGATGCCCTTGATGACCTTGATCTGCAGCAGGATCCGATGCTTGGTGAGCACATCGTAGGCCGCCCGCAGGTCGGCGGCCACGGCCGCTGAAAAGCTGCCCTCCTTTTCCAGGCTGGTGATGCGCTGAACGGTGTTGGAAACCGATATCCCCTGGTTAATCGCCAGAATGCGGACATTCATCACCAGGGGCGCCCATGCCAGAAGCTTCAGATTGAACTCCCCGCGATGCTCCCCGCTGCTCTCGGTCCAGAGGCGCTTCATGAAACCGAGTGCCAGCTTCATTTCGGTCGCCGCCTTGGCCAT
>DCNF01000016.1:852-1223 GCA_002322035.1 Geobacter sp. UBA1603 | reverse complement strand
CCCCCGGTCACGTAGCGGGCGTCAGACATGACGATCAGATCCATCATGTTCCTGGCGTAATCCTCAACCTCGTAACGGACGATTGACAGCAGCCGCTTCTTCCACTGGGCCAGGGAACCGCGCCAGGTTGGATTGGTGGGCATGATGTCACCGGTGCATTTCTTGAAGCCGGCCTCGGCCAGACGCTCAACCAGCAGGGTCGAAAATTCCAGGAAATAACTGTCAGCGGCCTCGCCGCCGCCATTGCCGTACACGATCAGGTAGTCCTGATCGGTGATCAGGGTCTGCTCTTCGCGGCCGTCACTCCCCATGCTGATCAGGGCAAAGGGCAGCCCGGGAGACGGAGTACCGCGGGCCTCCATTTCGGCAGC
>DCNF01000016.1:430-725 GCA_002322035.1 Geobacter sp. UBA1603 | reverse complement strand
CGCTCCATCTCGATCCGGTTGAAGTCCTCATGGAGCTGGAACAAGCCGTGGCTGTCGGCTGTTTCCACCCGGGCCAGCAGTTCGTCAGAGGACTGCTGCCAGGCACGGGCCCGGATACGGTCTTGATCGAGACTGCGGTCGAGGTTGTCCAGAAACGGGATGATCTGATCGACCTGACAGTAGCGGGTGATCCGGGTCAGGTCCGGCAGGGGCTCGCGGGTATAGTCCGGTGAAATGACAAACATGATCGTTCGGCGCTCCGATAAAAAAAGGGGGAAGGCATCTGCCTTCCCCC
>DCNF01000016.1:0-181 GCA_002322035.1 Geobacter sp. UBA1603 | reverse complement strand
CCCATGATCGATTTCTTGCCGTTGTTGTCGGCAAAGTCTTTCTTGGCCTTGTCGAGAGCCTTGGTATCCTTCTCGGCCAGGACGGCGCCCGGAGCGAGAGCAGCCTGCTTCTTCTCGATTGCCTCGATGACTTTCTTGGCATCATTGGCAATCAGCTGCGGATAGGTCATGTTCGGGGAGA
>DCNF01000067.1:11616-11756 GCA_002322035.1 Geobacter sp. UBA1603 | reverse complement strand
GTCTGCGACGCCAACGAACGCGGGGCGGCCCGGATGAGGGAGATTTCCGGCGCCACCCGGGAACTGATCGAGAGCATCGGCGAAACCGGAGACCGCCTGCGCGGAGCGGTTGACATCTCGTCCGACCTGGTCAGAAAAAG
>DCNF01000067.1:10866-11510 GCA_002322035.1 Geobacter sp. UBA1603 | reverse complement strand
CCGTGGCGGTTGAGGTCGAAGGAGTCTCCGGAGCACTGGCTGAAAAATCAGAATCGGTCCGTTCGGCTCTGGCCAGCTTCAGGGTTTAGCCGGAGTGACGGTGCGGAACCAGCCGGCCGACCGGACTGCGGAGATCAAGGAGTACACCTCCGGGCTGCACCTGCTTTTCATCGAAGCCGACCAGGGCTGCCGCGACGATTTCCTCGAGCTCCTGGAGCAACTTTTCGCGCGGGTCAGCCTGGCCGCTTCTGCTGCCGAGGGCCTGCTGCGGATCCGTGAAGCCCATCCTGACCTCGTGATTACCGATCATCAGCTGCCGGACCAGACCTCGCTGGAATTACTGGAAACGCTGCAACACAGCAGTCTCCGGCCGCCGGTTCTGGTGCTGTCCGGCACCATGGATCTCGATCTTTTCTCAGCAGCGATCAACCTGGGGGCCGCGCGCTTCCTGCCCCGTTCGATCACCCACCACGACCTGCTGGCTGCCATCAGCTCCGTGGCGCGCGACATCTTCGCCTCCCGTTCGCGGGACATGCTCCACAGGCAGGAGATGGAACTCCTGCGCTACCGCAGCCGGTATCACTCCCAGCAGCAGGAGTTGGCCCTGCGAAAAGAGCGCCACCTGTTGCGCAACGATCTTTCGC
>DCNF01000067.1:0-10809 GCA_002322035.1 Geobacter sp. UBA1603 | reverse complement strand
CTCCAGGCGGCCGGACCAGGCGAGACCGTTTGCTGGCTCGTGGGGGTCTGCCACCAGCGGCGCGACATTATGTGCGGCGACGCCTACATGATCCGCCATTTGCAATCGGGTGAAATCCTGATCTTCCTGGTGGATGCCATGGGCGCCGGCCTTTCGGCCTCGCTGACCTCGGTCAGCGCCACCTCCTGCATCAACTTTCTGGTGGATCTGTACGAGCGGGAACAGCGCTTTGATTTTGGCCGCCTGGTCAGCTGTTTTCTGGCCCACTCACGGACGCTGCTCCTGGATGACGAAGTCCTCTCCTGCGGTTTTTTGCACATCGGCGGCAGCGGCACGGGGAGCGGCGCCTTCTTCGGCCTCCCCCCAGTGCTGGCAAACGGGCTCGACGGTTCAATCACGAAGATCTGCGGCTGCAACCCGCCGGTCACTAACCTGACCGAATCCTGGCAGGGACAGCAGGTCGATCTGCGGCCGCTGGCAGGCCTGCTGCTCTGCTCCGACGGCCTGACCGATGCCGAGACCACTGGCGGAATCTACCGTGAGCGGCTGGGGCACGACTTGGCCGAAACTTTTCTGGCCGAAGAGCTCGGGCACCGCTTCCGGCAGGCGACCGCTCCCCATGATGACGACACCACCTTCATCCGCCTGTCTCGTCTGCCGGCTGCTGCACCGTTTTTTACCGTCACCCTGGCAGAACCATGCCGGGGCGACCTCGCTCTGGCGCTGCGCCATCTGGAACAGGCCTGCCACGGCCAGGGATGCAGTTCCGCAGCCATCGATGAATTCACACAGGCGACCGATGAAGCGCTGATGAACGCCTTCGAGCATGGCTGCCTGGCTATCGGCGGAGAGGAGAAGCAGGTGCTGATTGAAAACGGCCGCTACGACAGCGCCATTGAGCAACGGGCAACCGGTGGCCGCATCCGGCTGACCGCATCCCTGAACAAGGCCGGCGATCGACACCTGCTGCTCTTGGTGATTGAAGACAGCGGCCACGGCTTCGACCTGCGCCGGACCCTGGCACGGGACATCGGCGTTCAGCGCTTCCAGGGGCGCGGCATCACGCTGATCAGGAGCTACACCGACCACCTGGCCTACAACACGCAGGGCAACCAGGCCTATCTTATGAAATTCGTCTCGTTGGAGGGATCATGAACATTGAACGCAGCGCAGCCGGAGAATTGACCATTCACGGCAATATCAAATCGATTGACGACTATACTGCCATAAAAAACCAGATAACAGGCGTCATCGGCACGGGGAACCATGATCTGACCCTGCGGATCCCGGAATCGTTCTCGCTCCCGTCGTCGGTGATCGGCTACCTGCTCAAGCTCAAGAACCGCGATAACGTACGGATCAGGATGACAATTGGCGACCGGCGCCTGCACGAGCTCTTAAGCGATCTGAACCTGCTGGGAGAGTTCGGGGTCACCCTGACGTCCTGATACATGTAGCACACCAGGCACAGCTCCGAGAAAGGCACATGCATGTCCGACACTTCTATTGCCCTTTTCAAACAAAGAATCCGCCTGACGGTGACCGTCCTGCTTGCGAGTGTGCTGGCCCTTTCCCTCTGGAAGGCCTTCAGCGAATATCGACACCTGATTGATGATGCCGAACGGACAACGGCCGGTTTTGCCCGGGCTTTAAGCGAACATGCCGAAAGCGCTTTGGCCGAATCAGACCGGGTTCTGCGGGACATTATCCACGACACCACGCTTCACGGCCCGGTCACGACCCTCAACCGCCAGACGCTTTTCGATCTGGTAGCCCGTCAGGCCGAGGGGGCGCCGCAGGTCGGCATGGTCTTTCTGGTTGACCGCAGCGGCACCCTCTACCTGAACAGCACCGGGTTGAACACAAAACAGATACAGGTCGGCGACCGGGAATATTTTCAGCAGTACCGCAAGCACCCCGAGACAGAGCTCTACCTGAGCAAACCGCTGGTAAGCCGCCTGGTGAACCGCTGGCGATTCAATCTGGTCAGGCCGATCCGCAACGACCGGGGAGAGATCGAAAACCTTGTGGCCGTGGCGTTCAACGCCGACTATTTTCGGGGTTTCTTTACCCAGGAAAGCCTCGGCAGCAGAGGACGGATACTGCTGATCAGGACCGACGGCATTCCCCTGGTCAACGAGCCCCAGATCGCCAAAGGGTATGACACCGACTTCAGCACCAGCCCGCTTTTCAGGGAATATCTCCCCAAAAAGGGCTCCGGCACGTTTCACCATACCGCCGGGCCGGTTGATTCCGGAAACCGGATCGTTTCTTACCAGAAGCTGACGCGTTTCCCGGTGGTGGCGGTTGTCTCCCTGAGCCGTGACGACATTCTGACCGCCTGGTACCCGAAGATCATCCCCTATATCTTCATGATCTCGATCCTCTGCCTGGCGGCGCTCCTTCTGACCCGAACCCTCTTTGACCACCTGGACCGGCTGCACGATGCCCGCCTGACCGTTGAGTCTCAAACGAAAAAGCTGGAAAACCGCCTGAACATCCTGGAGGAGATCGCCACCGGCAGCGATCTGCCCCGGCTGCTGAAGTATATCGTCGAAATGGTCGAGCAGGAAAGCAGCGGTGCAATCTGCTCGGTCCTGCTGGTGGATGACACCGGGCATCGCCTGCAGCACGGCGTTGCTCCGGGATTGCCCGAATTTTACAATAACGCCGTCAACGGCCTGCGAATCGGCCCCGGTATGGGATCATGCGGAACAGCAGCCCACACCAGGCAGCGGGTGGTAGTAGAAGACATCGCCAGCCATCCCTACTGGAAAGGATTCAAGCCGGCTGCAATAGCCGGGCTGCGGGCCTGCTGGTCAGAGCCGATCCTCTCTCCCACCCGCGAACTGCTGGGCACCTTTGCCCTCTACTACCGCGAAGTCCGCTCGCCAGTACCGCAGGAAATCGACTTAATCGAATCGGCCGCACACCTGGCCGGCATCGCCATCAGCCGCTTCCGCGAGGAGGATCTGCGCCGCCGGCTGGAAGACCAGCTGCTGCACATCCAGAAAATTGAAGCGATCGGCCAGCTTGCCGGCGGCGTTGCCCATGATTTCAACAACCTTCTGACGCCGATCATCGTCTATGCCGATATGCTCAACCATCGCCTGCATCATGACGATAAGAACCGCTCCAAGGCGGAAGGCATTCTGGCAGCGGCCCACAAGGCCAAGGACCTGACCCAGAAGCTGCTCTCCTTCGGCCGCAAGCAGATGCTCTGCATCGAAGGCCACAACCTGAACACCATCGTCGAATCATTCCAGGAAATCATGCGGCGCACGATCCGCGAGAACATCCGCATCGATACCCGGCTTGCCCCGCAGGCCACACGCGTCGCCGCCGACCGGGGCCAGATCGAACAGGTACTGCTCAATCTGGCGGTCAATGCCCAGGATGCCATCGACGGCAGCGGAACGATCACGATCGAGACCGGTCATGTGCTGCTGGACAACGAATTCGTGCGGCTGCATCCCGGTATGCAGCCCGGGCAGTATATCCTGCTTTCCTTCCGGGACAGCGGCTGCGGTATGACGGATGAAGTTTTGCGGCATATTTTCGAACCGTTCTTCACCACCAAGCCGGTCGGCCACGGCACCGGCCTCGGCCTGGCAACGGTCTACGGCATCGTCAAGCAGCATAACGGCTACATTACCGTCACCAGCGACGTCGGCGCCGGGACCACCTTCCTGATCTACCTGCCCGAGAACCGCCAGGCCCAGCAGCCCGGTGTTCTTGAGGCCCCGGCTGCTGTGCTTGAACAGCCTCCGCCGGAAGGGACCACGGTCCTGGTGGTTGAGGACAACACCATGGTGCGGGAAATGACCGAGGATCTGCTGCAAAGCAGCGGCTACCGCGTGCTGGCGGCCGAGACCCCTTCCCGGGCCCTGGAAATTGCCGCCGACAGCTCTGCCAGGATCGATCTGCTTCTATCGGATGTGGTCATGCCGGAAATGAATGGTCAGGAATTGTACGAGCGCCTGTCAGATCTGCGGCCCGATCTGCCGGTACTGTTTATCTCGGGCTATACGCGGGATGTGATCTTTCACCATGGCACCCTGGAAGAAGGGCCTGATTTCCTTCAGAAGCCGTTCAGCAGCGAACAGCTGCTGGAGCGGCTTGCCGCAAGCCTGCGCCGAAGATAGCGCTTCATGTTACCCGGTGCTGGTGGAGAAGGAGTGCATGATAGAACACTGGTCGTTTGATGGGTAACGGTTTAGCCAAAGGGCTCCGTCAGGTGAGTGACGGAGCCGTGTGATGTGTGCACTACATAGCAATTCAATCATACAGATTAAATATATATGCCGACTCCATAGTGTGAGTAAATAACCGCTTACCGTCAGGTGATACCTTTATTGCGGATTCATACATCGCATCCGTAACATTCGTTTGATTAAATAACAAAGAGCCATCAGATAGCCTGGCAACAACCACTTGGTTTCCTATTGCTGATATTACAAGATCACGCACCAGAATACTTTTCATATGCTGATATGCTCCCGTACCTTTGCCAACAGCGGTTTTCCATTTTATTTTCATTGTTGTGGCATCGATGCGTGCGATGTAATAGGTGATATTGTCCGTTACATATGTAATGATGTCATTTGCAACTAACGACATAGGGCTACCAGTCGAGTACGCGTAAATCTTATTGCCAGTTACATCCGTAATGTCAGGCAGCTCTTTAATAAAGTTGCCATCTGCCATATTAATCAACCGTAGTTTTCCATAGTATGGTGCAATAAGCTGTCCTGCAGGCGATAGTATATACGCATGACCGTTTGGGTGCAAAATGCCTGTATCGGGCGCTGAAGTCCACAATACCTGTTGCCGGGCCATATCATACACACTGTACTGCTTGCAGGACGTAACTCCGTAGATAATAGTAGTTCCGGGGATGACGTCTTTCGTGGCAAGATTTGAGGCATTGCCGTATGTTGCCAGTAAGTTGCCGCTCAAATCAAACTGGTTGAGATTTGCCGGTGGGCAATTCCCGGTTCCGGGGATTGGCTCTTGAGTGAGAATGTTACTTCTAAAATTATGGATTTTAGAAACTTTTGATGTAAGGCCTTTCTTCCAGTTGACTGCATACGACTCACCATTGTGGGAAACGAGTACATGAGGCTTGTTAGGTACCGGTTCGGCAGCTCTAATTAAACTGTTGTTTATGTAGTGTAATGCTGACGTGTACTCTGAAAGATCAAGCTTAGGCTGCCTCCGCATGAGGTTATGTATTTTGACGCCATCGAAAATGCGGTTGCCAGAAACTCTATCAGACATGTATAAGGAAACAGCGAGATCATAATTGTACCAATTAATATCAACGGCGTGAATGCCTATGCCATATTTATTGATATCAGCAAACTTATACTGATAGGCTAAAGAAACAGCAAATGCAGGGTGTGCCGTTGCTACTACGAGTAGCATAATGATAATAATTCGTTTCATAGGACCCTCCGCTCATATATTTCAATATTACCTGCAAGCCCGAACAGCATCTGCTACTCAACCTTTACAATGCATATGTGTACCTCTTTAGGATTAGCCGGTAGCGGCTGTATTCTTATCTGGGCAACCTCACCCTTATTAAAGACAGTGGCTGGTGATTCTTCGCCCGGTGGCGGAGTCATCGACTTCAAGCCCTTCTGTTTTTTGTAGAAATCAACAACCTTTGCCATAGGTGCGTTCACCTTATAGCAGGCCCCGTCACCTGAAAGCTGCTTTATAATATTGGTCGTTTCTGCATCAGGAGAGGCACCTGGATATACGGCTACGCCATATGTATCAGCTGCCAGGCCTGCTGAAGCCAGCCCCAGTATTGTCAATACCACAAACATTGTTATTTTCATACACACCACCTTTGCTCACATTAATAAATTGTTGATTATTTTTACCACCGGGTGTAGCGTATGTCAACTCTGTTAAAGGGGTTAGGCGCATATTTAAATTTCATAACGATTTTATTTTCCTACCGTAGAGAGAAAACCTAAACCGTCATATATTGGCTTGTTGTAATCAGCCAGAAAAGGAGGCACTGCATGACATTGAACATAATACTATCAGCGGCTCTACTCGTGGTCATTCAGGCTCTGCCGGTCAAGGCGGACGGAGATCTTAAGGACCCGCCCCAATTCACCGGTATGCCGAGCCATTCTGTCATTGAGGCTGAAGACAAGGATTTTGACTCATATAAATTTTGTGACGGTAAAAAGCTTTTTACCGTAGAGGGCAAAGTATGGCGAAAACATTATAACCTTAAAGATGGTGCACAACAGCCGAGTGCCACCCAGGTAACCAGAAACTATGCAAATGCCCTGAAAAAGCTTGGTGGAACAGTAGTTGCCGATTCACAGATTACCTCATGCGGTGATAAGCAATACTGCTCCGAAAGGGTATTTACCGGCAAGCTTCTGAAGGATGGTGGAGAACTCTTGATTGAGCTGGAGCCATGCAATGACGGTTTTGACTACTGGCTTACCGTTGTCCAGAAAGAGGCGATGAAAAACGACGTATCGGCAAGCGCTCTGTTGGACGCACTAAAGCAGGATGGGCATATTGCATTGTACATCAACTTTGATACAGGTAAATCAACAATAAAACCTGAATCCACAGCGGTAATTGATCAGATTATTGCCATGATGAACAGCGACAAAACCATAAAAATTGGCATTGAGGGCCATACTGACAATGCTGGAAACTCAAAATCTAATAAAACTCTTTCAGATGCCAGGGCAAAGGCGGTCATGGCAGCCATTGTGAAGGGGGGTATAGCCGCCTCTAGACTTACTGCGGTCGGATTCGGGCAGGAAAAACCGATTGCTGATAACGGGACCAACGAAGGGAAGCAGAAAAACAGGCGCGTTGAGTTGGTCAAAAAGTAGTTTCTGGCGGGTGTCAAGCAGTGAGCCTTCCAGGACGCTTCGGGTCTGCCATGAAACAGTTTACACCATTTTCCAGAGGCTGCCATACGGCGGCCTCCGGTGTTTACTGCAGACAGAGGAGATGTGATAACCATGATGCATACTGCCGTTATTCTCGTGATCGTTGTTGCTTTGTTTCCAGGGCTTGGCGCAGCATCTGAAGATTCGCCGGGTGCAGCAATCACCGAAAAAGAAGTACTGCACATGATTCCGGTCATGCAGGCCGTATCAGATCTGGAAGTCACTGCTGCCTGTGGAGGGAAGGAGCGCGCCCAAAACGATCTGAAAGAGATGCAGGCCCGGTTATCCCAGTTTGATGCCGGCAAAGACGATCCGCTGGAAATTTTGAGAAAGCGCTCGAAGAACGTTCATGTGCCGCCTAATGCCATCTACAACCGGGAATGTTCTAAAGCCATTTCTGCCTACTACCACATCCCATCAGCCGTGTTTGCTCTGTCTGGCACGGGAAAGAATTCATCTGCAAAGACGGTTGCGGGCGTATTAGGGTTCTACCGCCAGCGGGGGATGGATGGCGGCCAGATGGAGCAGCATACCTGGGGCTTCAAGGATTCCGCTCCTCCTGAAGAGCGATTGAGCGGAACGATTCATAGCAACAACATCTATGGTGAGCTTGCCGGAGGTGAGGCATGCAGGAAGATGCCAAGCGGCCTGATCATGCTTCTACAGCAGGGAGCAGCAGCAGGGCTTGATAATGGAGAGGCTACCGGACAGACAAACTCCCGGATCGATGCTGTACTCAAAAAACACGCGGTGGCCAGGGAACAATACGAGAGGGTTAGGGACGCCATGCTTGCAGCCCGTGAAGCCGCGGGGACTATTGAAGGGATGGCAAGAAACGACCGCTTGCCGCCGGAGATACGGAATGAACTTACTTCCGCCGGTGAGCAGGCAGGGATTTACCGCAAATATTCAGCACGGCTTGATCCTATACTTGACAAACTACGTGAGGCAATGAACTGCGGAAAATGACCATAAGTTTTTCACTGGAAACATGCAATGGCGTCAAGCAAGGTAGGTTAGCCCCCGCCCATTTTTGAGCGGGGGTCTTTTTTACCCTATTCCTCCACCTCAAATACCACCGCCATGCCAAAGGCCTTCTCAAACAGGTCTTTCTTTGAAGTCCCGCCAAAAATTTCCACCGACATGTCTTCCGTGCCGCCCAGCCTGGCGGTAAAATGCGTCCCGCCAAAGCTGCAGGCAATGGTCTGCACTGCCCCATTGCGGCGTCGGTCGAGGCCGTCAGCCAGGCGCAGCATTCCCCCCAGACGTTCGACCCTGTGCCGGTCATGCTCCCCAAGGGACTGAAACGGGTCATGCTTCTTCTTGGGGAGCGACTTGCGGTGATAACGGGCAACCTGGGCGATGATCTCGCGTTCATGGGGTGTAAAGCCGAACAGTTCGGCATGGCGGATAAGGTGATAGGAATGTTTGTGGTGACTTCCGTAGGCGATGAAATAGCCGACATCATGCAGGATTGCCGCAGCCTCAAGCATTTTGCGATCGGTTTTCTTCATGCCGAAGGGGAGCGCCAGTTCATCGAACATGGCCAGTGCCAGTCTGGCCACCTGCTTTGAATGAAGCTCATCGGCGTGGCACGAGCGGGCAAACTGCAAAGCCGCTTCGCGCCAGGTACGGGGTGATGATGATTGCGGTATCAGCTTGTGTTTCTCCATGGCCCTGACGATCAGTCCTTCACGAATGCCCCGTTCGTTGATCAGGAGCTGATTCGCCCCGAAGAAGTCCATCATCTCCTCGACCACGGCCAATCCGGCTACGATGATGTCGGCCCGGTCGGCATTCAGCCCGGCCACCATCCGCCGCTCCTTGATGTCTTTGCGGATCAGCATGCTCAAGAGGTGAACCACCTCCGAGCGGAGTACCTCGTAGCCGTGAATCGAGGCATAGGAGGCGCCGCGGGCGGTCATGGCCATGGCGCCGAGGGCGGTCACGGTCCCCCCCGATCCGACCAGGGTCTGCAGCTGAAGTTTTTCTTTAAGGCTGGCCTTGAGGGTTTCGCGGACATGGCGCTGCAGTTTCCGGATATCCTGGACGGAAACCGGATCATGCCTGATGAACTGCTCGGTCATGACCACCGCCCCCAGGTCGAGCGAATAGCACTCTTCGATATGGCTTCCCAGGGCCGTGGTTATTTCAAGGCTCCCGCCGCCGATGTCGAACACGGCGTAGCGTTTGTACTCCATGTCAAAGTGGCGCTGGGCCGAGGCCATGGCCAGCTCGGCCTCTTCAATGCCGGAAATGACCCTGATCGGTGCGCCAAGATCCCGGGCCAGGGTTGCCACGACCTCTTCGCCGTTCGTTGCCCGGCGCACCGCGCTGGTTGCAATCGCCTCCACCGCCGCCACGTTCATCCCCTTGATCAGCTTACTGAAGCGGATCATCGCTTCCTGGGCCCGTGCGACCGCCTGGGGTGCGATGGTGCCGGTTGCCGCCAGTTGTTCTCCGAGGCGTACGGTGCTTTTCTCATCATCGAGGACCTTGAAGCCCCCCTGCTGATCGGCTTCGACAATGATGCAGCGGATTGAGTTGGTGCCGATGTCCAGTGCGGCCAGTCGATTTGATTTCATGGTATAAGAGCTCCTTTTCAGAGACGACCGTGCTATGGGAGTGGTCTACAGCATGAACAGGTAGCGTGGCCGGCCTGTTTGCGCCAGCTCGAGAAAGCGGGCCAGCTGCCGTGCCCCGGTTTCGGCGAGCAGAGCCGACACCAATGATTGCTCCTGCTGCGGAAGCGGAAGATCTGCGCATACCTGCCGGAATTCGTCCAGATCATTCAGATCGCCCAGAACAGACTGGTACGCCTTGAGCTGTTCCAGTGCCGCATGGTAGTCGCGGCCGCTCAGCTGGGCGAGAAATTCGAGCAGATAACGCCATTTTTTGACAGCAATCCTGAAAGCATGGCGCTCCTGAACCTGTCCGGGCACCTGCGCCGGCGGCAAAAGATCGATCATCGCACGATAGCGCCGGGTCGAAATCCTCGACAGATGGCCAGCCAGCGAAGATTCTCCCCCGCCTGTGCCGTATTCGCCAAGACAGGCCACGGCCCGCCGCTGCAGCGCCTCAACCTCATGCAGCGGAAATCGATGGAGCAGGGCGGAGACAGACCGCATCTCGTCGCAGCGCATCTGATCCAGCCGGGCGCACAGTATCGGCAGGTTGAGCCCGGAACAGCCGAAAAAGGTGCGGGCCTCGTCCAGATTCCGGAGTCGCCCCAGCTTACGGGTAATCCGCCGGATCGGCCGCAGAATCCCTGTGAGTACCGTGGCAGGAAGAGCCGGGCGGCAGAGCTGCAGGCCGGTTCTGATTCTGCGCGAGGCGACCCGCAGATCATGAATCGCCTCCGGATCTTCCTTTTTGAGAACATCCGAGCGGAGGAGCACAAACTCGCTCCAGCGACCGTAGAGCAGCGCCCCGATCCGTTCGCCAAGGCCGCGAGGGTTCTCGTCCGGCACCGCACTCATGACGTTTTGAAGGCCTTTTTAAGGCTTTTTTCCGGTTTTTTGCCCGGGACGCGATACCAGAGGAATTCAGCCGGCTCCCCCGCCGCCCCACACTTCAGGGCCAGGCAGGCACCTTTCTTGAGCGTAATCACCTGGTGAACGGCGAGCAGCCGGGCGGCCAGGGCGCCAAGATGCGGTTCGTGGCCGACCAGCATCACAGGACCCGGTTCCTTAAGTCCGTCCAGATAGGCGACCGCTTCTGCCGGATCGCTCCCCGGCAGCAGGCAGGTACTGGTTAGCACACGATTATGGCGGCAGGCGTGGCGAGCACAGATTTCGGCGGTCTGTACCGCCCGGGGCAATGGGCTGGTCACGGTCAGCCGCACCTTGGGCCCGCTTCTGTTGATCCG
>DCNF01000083.1:25425-30200 GCA_002322035.1 Geobacter sp. UBA1603 | reverse complement strand
TTTTTATGATGGGTGGTCGACAGGGCATTGAATACACTTGCAATCTGTTGCGACAATCGGTACTGTATGCCGTTCACAATCACGCTGACAGAGGAGTGTCGTTCTGTATGAGTAAAGAAGAAGCAATTGAAGTTGAAGGAACCGTCATAGAACCATTGCCGAATGCCATGTTTCGCGTGCGGCTTGAAAATGATCATATTGTTCTTGCGCACATTTCCGGCAAGATGCGCAAATATTTCATTAAAATCTTGCCCGGTGACAAGGTTACGGTCGAATTGTCGCCCTATGACCTTTCCCGTGGCCGCATAACCTATCGCGCTAAATAACTCCCCTTTTCAGACACCGGCATCAGGCCCGTTACCATGGCGGGCCTGTTCTGTTTCCTGATATTACATAACACAAGCGAGGATTTTTTATGTACACCGTAGCAGATTTGAAAAAAGGTTTGAAACTGACCATGGATGGTGACCCCTATGTGGTTACGGCATTCGATTTCACCAAGCCGGGCAAAGGCCAGGCTCTTTATAAATGCAAACTTAAAAACATGATCTCTGGCGTTATTCTTGACCGGACATACCGCTCCGGCGAAACCTTTGAACCGGCCCAGCTCGAAGAACGCCAGATGGAGTACCTTTACAAGGAAGGAAATCATTATACGTTCATGGATCAGCAGACCTATGAACAGGTTATCATGGAAGAAGATGCCATGGGCGATGCCCCCAATTTTCTGCTTGAAAACACCAAGGTCGATGTGCTGCTGTTTGGTGAAAAGGCTATCGGTGTTACCCTACCCAATTTTGTCAATCTGAAGGTAACTGCGACGGAACAGTGGGCGAAAGGTGATACAAGCGGCAACGACTCCAAGCCTGCGACCGTAGAAACCGGTTACACATTGAGGGTTCCGCCGTTTATCGAGGAAGGTGAGCTGATTACGATTGACACTCGCAATGGAGAGTACTCGACTCGCGTCAAGGGGTGACAGGTACATGAGAAAAAACGCCCTTCTCTGGCAACGGGCGCGGGTAATCAAAGCCATACGGGATTTTTTCTGGGAGCGGGGTTTTCTTGAAGTGGAAACCCCGCTTCTCATTCCGGCCAATGCCCCCGAAGAACATATTGATCCGGTGGGAGTACATTCCCGCTATCTGCATACATCTCCGGAGCTGTGCATGAAGCGGCTGTTGTGCCGCGGTTATGGGAGCATTTTCCAGATCTGCCACTGTTGGCGAGATGGTGAGCGAGGCGGCCTCCACCTGCCGGAGTTCACCATGCTGGAGTGGTACCGATCTGACTGTGATTATCAGCAGCTGATGAGCGACTGCCGGGACCTCCTGCAGTACCTGGTGTCTGTCTGCCTTCCTGATTCCCCCGTTTTCCGCCACAAAGCATACACAATCGACCCTTATGCGCCCTGGGTTACAAAAACCGTCGAGGATGCGTTTCGGGGCCATGCCCATACCGACGTATGGGATTGTCTTGAAAAAGGCCTCTACGAAGAAATTCTGACCGAACGTGTTGAGCCGGCGCTGGCAGGTTACGGCGCACCGGTCATACTCCGTGACTACCCGGAACAGCTGGCGGCATTATCACGAACCATGCCTGACAACCCTATGCTCGCCGAGCGTTTCGAATTATATCTGGGTGGGGTGGAGCTAGCCAACGGTTTCAGCGAGCTGAACGACCCGGTCGAACAGCGCAAGCGATTCGAACAGGCAAATTTCCAGCGTCGGGCAGGCGGGCTCTCTCCCCTCCCCCTCCCCGAACCGTTCCTGAAAGAATTGGCGGACATGCCCCCCGCCAGCGGAATCGCCCTCGGCGTTGACCGGCTGGTGATGCTGATGACCGGCAGTGACTCAATCAACGATGTGGTTGCCTTCGTACCAGAAGAGCTATGAGGTTTCCGGCAAATCCGGGTAGCGCACCCTTTCACCCTGATAGGTCGTCAGAATCAGCTCTGTCCCTTCGCGTTCCACCGGATCTGGCAGGAGTGGTACTTTACCCCGGCCGCCCGGCAGGTCAATTACAAATTGCGGCACCGCCAGACCTGAAACATGGCCCCGCAGGCCCCGTATGATATCAAGGCCCCGCTCCACCGGAGTCCTGAAATGAGCGGTACCCTGCACGAGATCCATCTGATGAAGGTAATAGGGACGTACCCTGATCGCCAGAAGTCCGGTCACCAGTTCCCGCATCGTTTCAAGATCATCGTTTACGCCGGCAAGCAGTACAGACTGGTTGCCAAGCGGAATGCCGGCGTCTGCGAGCATACTGCAGGCCCGGGATGACTGGGGAGTTATTTCACTCGGGTGATTGAAGTGGGTATTAATATAAAGCGGGTTGAATTTCCGCAATGTTCTGCAGAGTTGTCTGGTGATCCGCTCAGGTCGGGTGACCGGCATACGGGTGCCGATCCTGATCACTGACACATGACGGATTGCCCGCAGTCGTTGCAGGATATCGTGCAGCGACTGGTCATCAAGCATCAGCGGATCGCCTCCGGAGAGCAGAACATCGTGAATTTCGGGGTTCTTTTGTATGTAGCCAAGGGCAGCGTCCAGGCTGGGACCTGCAAGCACTGGATGACCTTCCCGGCCGATATGCCGCTTCCGCATACAAAAACGGCAGTAGACCGCACAGCTGTTTGACACGAGCAGCACCACCCTGTTGGGGTATCGGTGAATCAGGCCGGGAACCGGACTTAAACCCTCTTCGTCCAGCGGGTCATCAAGCTGCTGGCAGTCTTCAAGCTCACGCCGGTCCGGCATGCACTGGCGCCAGATCGGATCTCCGGCCTGGCGTATAAGTGCCGCATAATAGCCGGAAACCTGCATCGGATAGCGGGCTGTCACGTCAATATCGTATCTATGTTCTGTGCGTTGCATAGTTGTGATATATTTTTTAAATAAAAGGATCAGATAACTGGCCCATGTCCGCCCGGTGGCTCCTGGTGAAATGCGGCTGGGCGAATTGTCTTGAAAATAGTCTGGTTGTGTGAAATATACAACTGGTTTGCAGAGCTGAACGAATCTTATATCTGCGGCAGGTGCCATGTACACGCGTTATTTTGGTTTTGACGAAAAACCATTCACCCTTACCCCCAATCCGAAGTTCATCTTCCTGAGCAAGCACCATAAGGAGGCGTTTGCCCATCTTCTGTATGGCATCAACAACCATTACGGTTTCATCGAATTGATCGGCGAGGTTGGTACCGGCAAGACTACGGTGCTGCGGACGCTTTTGGCCCAGTTGCAGGATGAAAACCATCGCTCGGCTCTGATTTTCAATCCATGTCTGTCAGGCGTGGAACTTCTGCGCAGCATCAACCACGAATTCGGCCTGGATCACGCAAGCGGTTACGCCAACGAACTGATTGAAATTTTGAACCGTTTTCTGCTTGCCGAAAACGCTGAGGGGCGCACGGTCGTGCTGGTAATTGACGAGGCCCAGAACCTGCAGCCGGAAGTACTGGAACAGATCCGGCTGATTTCCAATCTGGAAACGGAGAATGACAAGCTGATCCAGATTATCCTGGCCGGGCAACCGGAATTGAAAACCCTGCTTGACCGACCAGAACTGCGTCAGCTTAATCAGCGAATTGCAGTGCGCTATCGCCTGCGCCCCATGAGCATGTCTGAAACGCGGGCCTATATACGCCACCGCATGGAGGTTGCCGGCAGCAGCGGCGGAGTTTCATTCAGCTATTTCGGCATCCGCTGGATTTATCTCTATACTCGTGGCGTACCCCGCATGATCAACATCCTCTGCGACCGGGCACTACTGATTGCCTACGGCGACGAACGCCGCACAATCGGAGCTGGAATCGTAACCCGCGCCATCCGGGAGATCCTCAACATCCCCCGTGGCCAAGCCGTTTCATGGGCCGGGCTTGCCGTTGTTCTTCTGGTATTGCTCGGCACCGCCGCATTCATTGTATCCGGGGGCAGAATTCCTCTTGTACCGTCGTTGAGCAAACCGGCTCCGGCTGCCACAAACGCAGTGAACAGCACCCGGCAGACGCCTGGATCTCCACCTGCATCACCTGCGGCTACCGGCAATCAGCCCCAGCAGGCTGAACAGATGGCAGCGGCAACGGCACCGATCCGCAGGGAGCTTGAAACGATGGATTATCAGCAGGTTTCAATCCAGGCCTTCAACGCGCTTGCTCAAGGATGGGGTGCACGCCCGGTCAGAAAATTCGGTGGTGAAATGACCATCCCCGAAGCGATCACTGCTCTGGCGGCCCGGCGAAATCTGCAGGTAACACCCTATTCCGGCAGTATTGAAAACATTGTCGCCCTCGGGCTCCCGTTTTTGGCTGAAACAACGGTCCGCAATCCCCAGGGGCAGCCTTACTGCCTGGCGGTTACGGCGCAGCAGGGAGCGTCAATGGACATCGTCCCGACAGTCGGACCCCGCTCACAGCTCGACCGCACAACATTATCTGCGCTTTCCAGCGGCAGGTTTTACCTGATCTGGCAGAACCACAACCAGATTCCTGTAACTCTTGACATCGGTGAACGGCGCTTCGAAATCAGGGCACTCCAGCGGCTTCTGAAACAGGCCGGATACTACAACGATGCCATAGACGGAGCCTACAATACGATTACCGCCACTGCTGTGACCGCTTTCCAGCGGGCACAGGGGATCAGGGCTGACCGAACGGTCGGTGCCGTTACCGTGGCGGCTCTGACCCGCTTTGAAACCGGGCGGGGTGTACCAAAGCTGAAAGAGAATTGAAGCGGAGTGCCGTATGAGTTCAATCCTGAAAGCCCTAA
>DCNF01000083.1:17911-25357 GCA_002322035.1 Geobacter sp. UBA1603 | reverse complement strand
AGATGAAAAGGCTGCCCGTACGCCTGACCAGCTCAGAATCGATTCAGAAATACTGCGCGGAGATGATCGTGGGCGTCCTTCAGCGTTTGTAATCACACTTGCGGCTGTTGCCCTGCTGGCCTGCGGTGCTGCTGCCAGCTATATGCTCCTCAAGCCATCAGCAGGAGGAGTTCCGCAACCTGTCACTGCTCCCGCCGCTGCCCAGAAACAGCTTGCAGAAAAGGTGGTTACTCCCCCGATTGCCCCCCTTTCCACAGACACCGGTCAGAGCGCTGCCGCCCGTCCCCTCCCCCCACCCGCCACCGTCAGCGACAATCGGAAGGCTGCAGCTACGCCACCGGTACGCAGCGCCGCGAGTGCCCCGGTCACTCGTTCAGTGCGGCCGCCATCTGTTGTTCCAGAGCCCCGGCAACAGTTGACCCAGTCGGCGATCATAATCAATGGCATCGCCTATCAGGATGACGGCGAGAGCGTTGCCGTTGTCAACGGTCTCCCGGTGTCAGCCGGCTCTGTTGTTGCGGGGGCACATGTTGAAGAGATTAAGAAAGACAGGGTGCAGTTCAGCAGAAACGGCGAGCGGTTTGAAGTAATGCTCGAAAAAACGCAATGATATTAACTATTTTATAATTACCCGGATAAACTTTATAAGATAGTCAATTCCTGACCAGATTGTCAGAAGCGTAGCGATCCAGAGATAAAACATCCCGATGTTATGCATATTAACCGTCACCAGATGGTGGTTGATGCCGAACAGCCATCGGTAATCGTAGTGGAGCAGCAGAGCAATAATGGCGACGATCTGAAAAATAGTCTTGAACTTGCCAAGATCGCTGGCCTGAATAACAATTCCCTCGCTCGAGGCGATTCCCCGCAGACCGGTAATGATTATCTCCCGCCCCAGTATCACCAGCACCATCCAGGCCGGAATCCTGCCATAGGGCAATACCATGATCATCGCCGCCATGACGATCAGTTTGTCGGCAATCGGGTCGAGAAATTTTCCGAAAACAGTAACAATGCCCATGCGACGGGCCAGGTATCCATCAAGCCAGTCGGTAACCGATGCTGCTGAAAAGACTGCGGCGGCCCAGAATCCGGCCTGACGGGAGGGAGACAGGAGCAAGGCCGCCATGACCGGGATCGCGGCAATCCTTACCATGGTCAGGATGTTGGGGAGGTTCAGAATCGGGTGAGGTTGAGCCGGAACTGTCATCAATTGGCCTGATAGGACTGCATGTAGGAAAGCACCCGGTTCACATAGGTGCGGGTTTCATTGTAGGGAGGAATGCCTCCGTATTTGGCAACCTTGGTCAACCCGGCATTGTAGGCCGCCAGCGCCAGGGAGACGTCTCCCCGGAATGTGTCGAGCAGAAAGCGGAGATATTTGACCCCTCCATCAACATTGTCACGGGGGTCGAAGCTGTTGGCAACCTTGAGTGATCGGGCCGTTCCCGGCATCAGCTGCATCAGCCCGCTGGCGCCTTTGCGGGAAACGGCGTTGGGGTTATACCCTGACTCAGCCTGAATAACCGCTTTGATCAGGGAGGGACTGACCCCGTACTTCTGTGAGCTTGCCGCGATTATCTGGTCATATTCAGCCGGCGATGCCCCATTGGAGGGGAGCAGTTTCATACGCAGTTGCTTGTCCCGTTTGATGTCGCGCATGAATATCTTGAAACGCCGGTCGGTGGGCGCATCGGTAAAATGGACAATCCCCTGGTCGTCCTCATAGCGATAGATGTCGGCCTGGCAGGGGACGGCGCATTGCAGGACTGCACCGGCCACGGCGGCTACCAGCGCGGCTCTATGGACTCTTGTTGTTTTCATGATAGCCAGATAATTACAGAATAGCATACTTTGTCAAGTAAAACAGAACAGTTGCGTCACATGAGCCCGGCTTGCTCGCCATCACCGAGATGGCGGTGCGGCATCAGGTAGCCGGTCACATAGTCTGCAACCGCCTGTTCCAGCGTCGTGCACACCCCGCTGTATCCAGCATCCCGGATCGTGGTGGTATCGGCGCAGGTGTGGTATTGATAGCGTTCACGGATTCCGTCCGGCATATCAATGTAGCTGATCTGCGGGGGAAGCTCCATGGCGGCAAACAGGGCCCGGGCAAGGTCGTTCCAGGAGCGGGCCGTGCCGGTGCCGATATTGAAAAGTCCGTTAACATCAGGGCGCTCCATCAGAAAGAGAGTCATGTCAACGGCGTCCTTGACATAGACAAAATCGCGCAGCTGCTCGCCGTCGGCATATTCCGGCCGATGCGAACGGAAGAGGGTCATGCCGCCGGTAGCGGCCACCTGTTGATATGCCTTGAGCACAACGGAACGCATGTCTTGTTTGTGGTACTCGTTCGGACCGAACACGTTAAAAAATTTCAGCCCGGCAGCCCTGTCCAGCAGACCGTTATTCTGCAGCCACTGGTCAAAGAGCTGTTTCGAATAGCCGTAGGCGTTCAGGGGGCGCAGATTTTCCAGAGGAAGATCATCCCTGAACCCCTGTTCACCATCACCGTACGTTGCAGCACTTGAGGCATACACAAAGCGGGCGCCCCGCTCAAGGGCATAACAGGCCACCTGCTTGGAGTAGTCGAAGTTATTCTTTATCAGATAGGTGGCATCCTGCTCGGTTGTGGAAGAGCAGGCGCCCAGGTGGATAACGGCATCAATCGGCTGGTTGCTGCCGGGAAGCCTGCCGCTGCCGGCAATGATTTCAAGAAACTGGTCCTTTTCAAGGTAGTCGCTGAAACGAAGCGGGGCCAGATTGCGCCACTTTTCACTCCGGTCAAGGTGGTCAACGACCAGAATATCCTGACGCCCAGCCCGGTTCAATCTCCAGACCATGGCGCTGCCGATCAGGCCGGCCCCTCCGGTGACGATGATCATGAGGTAGAAATCTCCTTCCGCTCCGGTTGTTAAGCTTTCGGCGCAAGTATGTGCAATTAATCGCCCTGCGTCAAGAACAAGCGCATTTCATGACTTGATTACCAGCCAGTTTCAAATTGACTTTTACCCGACCATGCATTAAAAATTACAGCTTGTCCGAGGAGGTCAACTACGTGAGCCAGAATAGAGCAACCTATAAAGACGCCGGTGTTGATATTGCCGCCGGGAACACTTTCGTCAATTTGATCAAACCCTTGGTAAAGGCCACCTATCGTCCGGAAGTTATGGCCGATATCGGTGGTTTTGGCGGACTGTTCTCGCTGAACACCTCAAAGTACCGGAACCCGGTGCTGGTTTCAGGAACCGACGGTGTCGGAACCAAGCTCAAGCTGGCTTTCCTGGCTGACCGCCATGACACGGTCGGCATCGATCTGGTGGCGATGTGTGTCAATGACATTGTTGTTCAGGGGGCGGAACCGCTCTTTTTTCTCGACTATCTGGCCACCGGAAAACTGTTGCCGGAAAAGGCAGCTGCTGTCGTCAAAGGAATTGCCGAAGGGTGTCGCCAGGCGGGCTGTGCCTTGATCGGTGGTGAAACAGCTGAAATGCCCGGTTTCTATGCCGAAGGAGAATATGACATCGCTGGGTTTGCGGTCGGTGTGGTGGAACGGGACGACATAATTGACGGATCGGGGATTTCGGTTGGTAACCGCCTGATTGGCATCGCATCGAGCGGCTTGCACAGCAACGGCTACTCACTGGCCCGCACACTTGTTTTTGACCGGATGGGGTTGTCCGTTGATTCGGAGCTTCCCGGCACCGGCCAGACCGTTGCCGATGCCCTGCTCACCCCCACAAGGATCTATATCCGCTCAATCCTGAATCTGCTCAAGGATTTCAAAATCAACGGAATTGCCCATATTACCGGTGGCGGTCTTCTGGAGAATGTTCCCCGGGTTCTTCCCAAGGGATGTCAGGCAACCGTTACCATCGGTTCATGGCCGATCCCCCCGCTGTTCAGTGTCCTGCAGGAAGCCGGCAACGTTGAGCGTGATGAGATGTATCGCACCTTCAATATGGGTATCGGCATGGTGCTGGCAGTTCAGGAAGCTGATGCGGAGGATATGTTGTATCGCCTGAACGGGCTAGGCGAGAAAGCCTCGATCATCGGGCAGATTACCGCCTGCACCGAAGGATCTGAATGCGTGGAGCTGGTGTGACCGGGGTGGCAGCCACAAAGATTGCCGTACTGGTTTCCGGCAGTGGAACCAATTTACAGGCGATTATTGAACGGGTTGAGGCCGGTGATATTCCTGCCGTTATCGCCCTGGTTGTCAGTAATAATCCAGATGCGTATGCCATCACTCGCGCTAAACGGCACGGTATTCCGGTTGTTGTTCATGAAAACCGCGCCTACAGCAACCGCAGAGATTATGATGCCGCCCTGGTCGACATATTGCGGCACCATGGCATCGGACTGGTTGTGCTGGCCGGCTTCATGCGCATACTGACACATGTGATGGTTGAGGCATTTCCCAACGCCATCATCAATATTCACCCGGCCCTGCTCCCGGCATTTCCAGGCCTGCATGCCCAGCAGCAGGCGCTTGATTATGGCGTCTGCTACAGCGGATGTACCGTTCATTTTGTGGATTGCGGCACCGATACCGGCCCGATTATTCTTCAGGCGGTTGTTCCGGTGCTTGCCGATGACACCGAGCAGACCCTTGCGAGCCGCATCCAGAAAGAGGAGCATCGCCTCTTCCCAGAGGCAATTAGACTGTTCTGCACCGGAAAACTGAGTATTTCTGGCCGCAAGGTCCGGATCCTGGAATAATTTTATTGACAGACAGCCTCAAGTGGTGCTATTAAACTAGCTTCAAATTTATACCACAACGAACATAAATATTCTGGAGGTGCAGTTTGGCTCATCACAAATCGGCAATCAAACGGATCAAGCAAAATGCAAAGAGGAATGCCCGGAACAGGCATATAACCTCGACGCTGAAAACATATATCAAGCGCGTTCGCGAAGCGGTTGAATCAAAGGACAAGGAAGCAGCGGTTGCCGCCCTGAATAACGCAATCCCGGTTATCGACGCATCGGCGTCAAAAGGGGTGATCCACCGTTCCAATGCTTCACGGAATGTGTCACGCCTGACCAAACTGGTTAACACGCTCGGGTAATTGCCCGCCACTCAAGGCGGTGTCTGATATTTCAAAAGGCCCCTCTTGATCAGGGGCCTTTTGACGTTTTCAACGGATTTTTTCGGCGGGCATTCTATCGATCATTGCCGTTGCCAGAACAAATTCTCACGGCCAAACCCTGCATCAGCGTTGACGGCTGCCCTCCCCCACTTTTGCTGGCGCAGTCGCAGCGATACAGCTCATCAAAAATATCCCGCAATCCATTCCTATTGAAGTTTTTTGCCTGCTGCAGCATTTCATCCAGAAAAAAAGGGGCAATCCCCGCTTCACGGGCGATATCGGCTTTTGCCACCTTGCGGTCCGATAATTCCCGTACTCTCCAAAGCTGACGAAAGTGGCGCGCAAGGGCACCGATCATCATCGGGACCTCTTCTCCATTTCGCAGCAGCGCTGTCAAACTGCGCAACGCCCCCTGCAGATCGCGCATACCGAGATGGCGGGCGCATTCAAATATGCTGTAGGCCTTGCTGCTGCTTGCGATTGCCGTAACGTCATCCTGTGTGATCTGGGTGCGCTGTCCGGCAAAGACCGCCAGCTTTTCAATCTGGGAGCAGAGCTCCTGCAGGTTGTTGCCGATCAGAAATGCCAGCATATCAGCCGCTGAACGCTCGATCCGGAGACCTTGCCGCTGAGCCTCCTCCTGTATGAAGCCTGACAGTTTGTTATCGTAAAGCTTTTTGTGTTCGGAAAGGTATCCGAGTTTCTTAATCTCCTGAAAGAACTTTTTCCGCAGGTCAATTTTCCCCCCGGTCATAATCAGGCAGGTCGTTGGGCAGGGGTTTTTCAGATAGGGCAGCAACTGCTCGCAGGCATCGGCCTTAAGCTGATCAGCACGCTTGACCAGCACAGCCCGGCGGTCGGCAAACATCGGCAGGGTCTGGGCTGCGTCAAGGATATCGGTGCCTTTTGAATCGGTGCCGTAGTACTGATTGAAATTGAAATCCTTCAGAGACGGGTCGATTGCCCGCTCAAGCAGCGCCGATGCAGCCCGCTCAACCAGAAACGGCTCATCGCCATACAGAAAGCAGACCAGCGGAACTTCAGCAGTTTTATTATGGCCGGCCGGTTTCATAGTGATCAGTAATCCTGCTCGACGGCAGAAATCAGCCGGGCGGCCAGAATACGCGAAAGTTTGTCCAGAGCCGCTTCTTCGGCATTGTGCTGCAGCGCCAGATCAGATGAAGCGGGATAATCAGCTGATGCCTGAAGAATTCCCTTCCAGAGTGCCTGGGGTTCTCCCCGTCGCCGTAGTTCCAGCTCAACCTCGGCGGTCAAACGGTACTCCGCCGCCCGGTCCGCTGCGCTGTAGGAAAGGATGCGGCTGGAATAGGACGCCAGCCTTCCTGTCAGGCGAAGGTCTGACGAACCCTGATCCGGTGACGGGACAAGTCCTCGAGCGGCGTGCAGCTCTTCGTACATAGCCCGGCGGATAACCGTCTGGGCGCTGGGGCTGATCGATTCATTGACGATGAACGGTACCCAGAGGGATTGGCCTGCTGGCATTTTTGTTGACGCAGAGCTGGCAAGGCGGTAACCGCACCCCCCAGTGCCGGCCAGCAGGGCGGCACAGAAAACCAGTGTCAGTATCTGTCCACGTATCATTCCGGCATTACCCGACAACGATGTTGACAAGCTTGCCCGGGACGAAAACTATTTTTCGGATCTGAACTCCCACAAGATACGGGGCGATTTTTTCATCGGCCATTACTCTGGCTTTCAGCTCTTCTTCCGATGTGTCCGGAGCGATTGTCAGTCGTGAACGCAGTTTCCCATTGACCTGAACAACGACCAGCACCTCTTCGTCGATGACCGCTTCACGGTCGTATTCTGGCCATGGGGTTGAGGAGAGCGGTACATCATGCCCCATCCTCTGCCAGAGCTCCTCGGTGAGATGAGGCACAAACGGGGCCAGAAGCAGTACGATGCTTTCCAGAGCCTCTTTCAGTACAGCGCCCCGCTGTGGTGTTGCCAAGGGTGTCGACTGGAGCAGGTTGAGCAGCTCCATGACCGAGGCGATAGCGGTATTGAAATGAAAACGCTCATCAAGGTCTTCCGTGACCTTGCGGATGGTTTTGTGAACAGCCCGACGCAGAGAGCGTTCTTCCGGCACCAGGGCGGAAAGGTCTACCATTCCAGAACCGCGGATCAGTTCGAGATGTTCATGAACAAGTTTCCAGACGCGGTTCAAAAACCGGTACGATCCGTCAACGCCCTGATCGCTCCAGTCCAGATCCTTTTCAGGCGGGGCGGCAAACAATGAAAACAGGCGGGCGGTATCGGCACCGTAGCGGCTTATCAGCGCATCAGGATCGACGACATTTCCTTTTGACTTGCTCATCTTGGCGCCGTC
>DCNF01000083.1:17607-17879 GCA_002322035.1 Geobacter sp. UBA1603 | reverse complement strand
TTGGCGCCGTCCTTGATCACCATGCCCTGGGTCAGAAGATTGCGGAACGGCTCATCACAGGTGACATAGCCGAGGTCACGCAGCACTTTGGTGAAGAAGCGCGCATACAGCAGATGCAACACGGCATGCTCAATACCGCCGATATACTGGTCAACCGACATCCAGTAGTCAACACGCGTCCTGTCGAGCGCGGCATCGTGGAAATCAGGGCAGCAGTAGCGCAGAAAATACCACGAAGACTGAACAAACGTATCCATCGTGTCGGT
Source organism: Geobacter sp. UBA1603 (assembly GCA_002322035.1). Classification (GTDB taxonomy): domain Bacteria; phylum Desulfobacterota; class Desulfuromonadia; order Geobacterales; family Pseudopelobacteraceae; genus UBA1603. Next base: position 17,613 of record DCNF01000083.1, on the reverse strand, counting down.
TTCCCG
>DCNF01000083.1:15262-17507 GCA_002322035.1 Geobacter sp. UBA1603 | reverse complement strand
AGGGGGCCCCCCCCCTCGCCGGTAAAGGCGACATCTACCGGCAGCACAACCGGCAGATCCTTGTCTGGAACCGGCACGACACCACAGGAGTCGCAGTAGATCACCGGGATCGGATTGCCCCAGTAGCGCTGCCGCGATATCCCCCAGTCCCTGAGGCGGAAATTGACCGTCTTGGTTCCGATCCCTTCATCCTGAAGGTAGTCGGCGATCGCTTCCTTGGCCGCATCGCTTCGCATGCCGTCGAACCGGCCGGAGTTGACCATGTAACCAGCCTCGGTAAAGGCTGAATCCATCGTCAGCGGATCAATGGCTGCGCCTTCGGGCTGAATGACAACCGTGAGCGGGAGATTGTACTTACGGGCAAATTCAAAGTCGCGCTGGTCGTGGGTCGGAACCGCCATGACAGCGCCGGTGCCGTAGTCCATCAGGACGAAGTTTGCAAGGTAGACCGGCATACGGGTTTTGGTCAGCGGATTGATGCAGTACGAGCCAGTGAAAACACCCTCTTTTTCAAAATCATCGGCCGTGCGAACGGCACGTTCGGTTTTTCTTATTTTTTCGATAAACGCCTCAACCTGACTGCGCTGCCCGGGCGTTGCAAGGCTGGCGGCCAGGGGGTGCTCGGGGGCCAGTGACATGAACGTCGCGCCGAAAACTGTGTCCTGCCGGGTGGTAAAGACCTTGATGGCACCCGAGCCGGATTCCAGGGGAAAATCGATTTCACAGCCGCTGCTCTTGCCGATCCAGTTGCGCTGCATGACCAGCACCCGCTCGGGCCAACCGGGAAGCTCCCAGGTTTTCTGAAGCAATTCTTCGGCATAGTCGGTAATCCGGAAAAACCACTGGTCGAGCTCCTTCTGCTTCACCTCGCTGTCGCAGCGCCAGCAGGCACCATCCTCAACCTGTTCGTTGGCCAGAACCGTCTCGCATTTCGGGCACCAGTTGACAGAAGAATTTTTTTTGTACGCCAGGCCACGCCGGAACATCTCCAGAAAAATCTTCTGCTCCCAACGGTAATACTCAAGGCTGCAGGTGGCGAGCTCCCGCCCCCAGTCATAGGAAAGTCCCATCTTCTTGAGCTGGCTGCGCATATAGTCGATGTTTTCATAGGTCCAGGTTGCGGGGTGGCTTTTGTTCTGGATGGCGGCGTTTTCGGCCGGCATGCCAAAGGCATCCCATCCCATCGGATGCAGAACATTAAACCCGCGCATCCTCTTGAAGCGGCCGATTACATCGCCTATCGAATAATTGCGAACATGCCCCATATGAATCCGACCTGATGGGTAGGGAAACATCTCCAGCAGATAGTATTTCGGGGCGTCCCCACCTTCGGTCACGGCAAAAGTGTTCTGCTGCTCCCACGATTCCTGCCATTTCTGTTCGATATCCTTCGGGATGTACTTCTGATCCACGTCGTATTTTCCTTTCTGATGTATTTCAAATAGCGGCATATGCTCCGGGACGGTCAGAACGGTACCGGCTGCTTCCACTGTGACTCCCTGATATGGCAGCGCTCACAGGCCTGGGGGTCTTTGACGCTGAACGCCATGCTGAAACCATGGCAGGTCCCGCAGAACTTACCCTGATCCATCTCTTTCATGACCCAGCGCTTTTCGGGAGTCCCGGACTGGACAACAGAATAATGACAGTCGGTACAGGAATATCCCTTCTCGGAATGGACCTTGTGATTGAACTCAACATGGCCGGTGACTGCCGGGAGTTCGTAGCGCACCGTGCGGGGATTGCCGGGATGGCATTTCTGGCAGTTGCCCTTGACACCAAACGCGGTGGAATCATCGTGGCACGATCCGCAGGATTTGCCACGCTCCATCTGGGCCATACTGACCGGCTTGTTGGATCCCTTGGCCGGCAGGTACAGCGCCGGATGGCAGTCTTTGCAGCTGAACGCCCCAAGATGCGCCGCATGGCTGAAAACCGCACTGCCGGGGTTGTACCTGATCTGCTTGACCGGGTGGCATTTTGTGCAGGAATCCTTGACTCCGAAGGCGGTTTTGCCGTCGTGGCAGGTGCCGCAGGAGTTCCCTTTTTCCATGTCAGTCATGGTAAAGCGCTTGCTCCCCTTGCCCGGGACGAAAATGCCGTTGTGACAGTCGGAGCAGCCGGAAACCTTGGCGTGGGCGGCATGGCTGAAGGCTGTCGGGCCGGTTTCCTTGACGGCAAAGGTTACCGTGACGGTTGATTTGTGACATTTGCTGCAGTCTCCGGCCACCCCGAAAGCGTTCTT
>DCNF01000083.1:14799-15101 GCA_002322035.1 Geobacter sp. UBA1603 | reverse complement strand
TGTTTTTTGTGGCTGAAACGGGCATCGTCGGTAAAAAGAATTTCCTTGACTGGATGGCAGGCGCTGCAGTCCTTGGCAACGCTGAAGGCGGTTTTTCCGTCGTGACAGCTGCCGCAGGATTTACCTTTGTTCATATCGGCCATGGTGTAGCGTTTTGCCGCCACCCCCGTGGTTAAGACCTTATTGTGGCAGTCACTGCATGAAAACAGGCTGCGATGACGCTGGTGACTGAAGGGAACAGTGCCGGCGTCCTTGATGGTGAAGGACACATCAGGCGGGTTGCCGGTATGGCACTTGTCGCA
>DCNF01000083.1:8498-14719 GCA_002322035.1 Geobacter sp. UBA1603 | reverse complement strand
CAGGATTTGCCCTGCTCCATCTGCGGCATGGTGTAGCGAACGCTGCGCGTTCCTCCGATAAACAGGGAACTGTGACATTCAGCGCATTTGAACAGCGTAACGTGTTTGGTATGGGAAAAACGTGCATTGAACGCCTTGAAGGAAACCTCTTTCAAGCCCTTGTGGCATTTCTGGCAGTCCCCCTTGACCGAAAACGCAGTCTTGCCTTCGTGGCAGGCACCGCAGGATTTGCCCTGCTCCATCTCGGCCATGGTGTGGGAGTGGCGTTCGTTACCGGTTTTAAACAATTTTCCATGACAGTCATTGCAGGCAAAAGACATGTCAAGATGCTGCTTGTGGCTGAATAATGCTTCTCCGGCCAGGGTAATATCCCTGACCTGGTGGCACTTGATACAGTCCCCCTTGACCGAAAACGCGGTCTTGCCTTCGTGGCAGGCACCGCAGGACTTGCCCTGCTCCATCTGCAGCATACTGTAATGGGGGTTGTCTCGGCTTGTCTTGAAAATACCGTCATGACAGTCGCTGCAGGTATAGACTCCAAGATGCTTGCCATGGCTGAACGTCAGCGAGCCGAAGGATGGGATCTGGATCTGCACGTCGCCGGCCGGATGGCAAGCGGTACAGTTACTCAACTGCTTCAGCCGCGGATTATTCTTGTTGTGGCAGGCGCCGCAGGATTTGCCTTTTTCCATCTCGGCCATGGTGACGGCCTGGTTGCGGGAACGGACGATATGGAACAGGGAGTTGTGACAGGCCGAGCAGTTATTGCTTTTGGCAGGTAGATGCACTTCGTGCGAAAACGGAACCTTGCCAGCCTTGTCGGTCTTGAAATATAAGGTTTCGCGGAAATCTGCCGACAGCGGATTCACTGAACAGCAGAGCAGAAGCACTGATAAGCAGAGACGGAAATATGATTTCATTGGTGTGGTCCTCGATGAATGTAACCGCTGCACAAATGGAACGGGCCCGGTGAACAAATCAGGAAAAGCCGGCTTTTATCAGGATTTCCCGGGCCACGCGGTGGAGCGGCACGATCCGGTCCACAAGACCGGTTGCCACCGCTTCACGGGGCATTCCATAGACAACGGCGGTCTCGTCTGACTCGGCGATGATATAGCCGCCGTGCTGATTGACAACCCGCAGGCCCTTGCTGCCGTCGTTGCCCATTCCGGTCAGGATGACCGCGATCATCCGTTTCTTGTAGATACCGGCACAGGAATCAAGCATGACATCAACGGATGGGATATAGCGGTCTGTGGAAGCCGGGGGGACCACCCGGGCCGTTACCTGCCCTCCCTGGATTTCAGTCACCAGGTTTGTGCCGCCCGGAGCGATCAGAATCCGGCCGGGAAGAACAGGGTCACCATCCTCGGCCTCCTTGACGTCAAAGGCGGATGAACGGTTCAGACGCTCGGCAAAGGCCTTGGTAAAACCGGCCGGCATATGCTGGGAAACAATGACCGCGAACGGGTGGCGCTGGTCGAACGAGGTAAAGATCTGCTGCAGGGCCGGCGGGCCGCCGGTCGAGGCGCCGATGGCAACCAGGTCGATCGGATTATTGGGAACAGCGGCTGGACGCAGATCGCTTGAGGATTCCGCAGCAACCGGGAAGGAGCGGAGTTTGAAGATCCCCGGTTTCAGGCTGATCACCTGACGGACTTTGTTCTGCAGGTCTTCACGTATCAGCAGCAGGTCGGTGGACGCACCGGTCGATGGTTTTGCCACAAAGTCGAGGGCGCCAAGCTCAAGGGCCTTGAACACCTTATCGGCGCCGCTCAAGGCACTGACCACTATGACCGGAACTGAAAAACGGGTGGTCAGGATTCGCAGCAGCGTAAATCCATCCATCTTGGGCATTTCCAGGTCCAGGGTAACCAGGTCCGGCTTCAGCGCGATAGTACGCTGGACTCCTTCTTCCCCGTTGGTGGCATACCCCGCCACTTCGACACCATCGATTCCTTCCAGCATCTTGGTTATGGTTCGGCGGCTGTAGGCCGAATCATCGACCACCAACACCCTCAAGCGCTTCATGCCAGACCTCCTGTATGGGAACGGTCCGGTTTCTGGTAGATCATATCGTTTTTAAAATGCCTGAGCGTGAACATGGTGGAAACATTCATCAGTGATTCGGAATGGCCGAGGAGCAGAAAACCGCCGTCATACAGTGAGGAATGGAACGACTCAACAACCCGTTTCTTGGCATCCAGGTCAAAGTAGATGATGACATTCCGGCAGAAAATCAAGTCCATTTTGCCCAACATGACCATCCGGTGCGTATCGAACAGGTTCAGGTGGCTGATGGTCACCAGTTCCCGTATCCGGTCATTCACCCGCCAGCCGTCTTCCTGCTCCTGAAAGAAACGGGAAATGTAAGCTTCTTCAGTGGCCCGGAAGGATGATTTCCCGTAAATCCCCCGACGGGCCTGCTGCAGGACCCTCTGGCTGATATCGGTCCCGACGATTTCAATTTTATAGCCGTGCAGTTCAGGTATGTCGCAAAGCAGCATGGCTATGGTGTAGGGTTCCTCACCGGTTGAACAGCCGGCGCTCCAGATACGCAGCGTCCGGTTGTTGCGAGCTGATTTGAGCTTGACCAGTTCGGGAATTATTTCATCGGTAAAAGCCTTGAGCTGGAATGATTCGCGGAAAAAATAGGTTTCATTGGTGGTCAGGATATCCATGATATCCATAAGTTCCTGATCTTTGTTTCGGTTGTACTTGAGGTAATGGTAGTACTCACGGAACGTGGAAAGTTTCAGGCTTACGATCCGGCGCGCGAGGCGTTTTTCAAGCAGGTACTTGGAATCATCATCAAAGTAAATACCGCTATGTGTATAGATGACATCCCGCAAAAGGCGGAATTCATCTTCGGACATCGGTTTTTCAGTATCAAGAGAGAACATCATGCTCCCTGTTCCGTATGCCGCGCGGCGATGGTAGCAGCCAGGGCAGCAATTTCGCGGTCAGGCGAATCAGTGAGCCGGGCAGCCAGCGCAGAGGCTTCACGGGTGCCGGCCGTATCCAGAAGCTCCAGGCAGGTCAGAACGACCAGGTCAACCGGGTCGGACAGCAGAGAGCTTATCGATGCGAGCATTTCGTCAGGAGCAATCCGGACGATGCTTTTCAGGGCGGCACACCGGACCCACGGGTCATCGTCATTCAGGGCCAGGCGCAGATGAGAAAGAGATTCAGGGGTGCCCAGATTGCCGAGGGCGGCGGCGGCGGAAACACGAACCTCCGGATCCTCATCGACAAGGGCGATCTGCAGCGCACGGCCGGCTGCCGGGGGACAGAGGGTACCCAGGCCGGTAACAGCCGCCTGCCTGACACCGGGGTCTTCGTCTTTGGTAAGCAGCGTCAGTCGCTCGCCATCGCCGATGGCAATCAGGAGAATCGAAGCGTCACGGCGCTGGGCCGGCTGGTCTGAATCGGAAAGCTTTCTGGCCACATCCTGAACCGCTGGGCGATCGACAAGCGCCAGCAGTTGCAGGCTTGTGACCGCAGCGTCCCTGACATCGTGATCAGGGTCATCAAGCAGTTTTACGATCCCCGGTACGATCTCCGCCAGTCCCAGCTTGCCTGCTGCGGTAACCGCCGCCCGCCTGACAGCCGGGCTCTGGTCGGCCAGCGCACCGGTAACCGTCGCGGAAGCGGTCCGGTAGCCCAACTCCCCGATCAGGCCGCAGATCAGGCCGCGTTCCATGTCCCCCGCATCGGCAAAACTGCCGGTCAAACGCTCCAGAGCCCGTGGTCCCATGCCGCGCAGTGCTTTGACGGCCAGCGCCGACAGACGCTCATTGGCATAGGCTTTCATCAGTGCCGGCACAGCGCTGGAGTCGTTTATAATCCCGAGCAGCACCGTCGTCGCTTCAGCAATTGCGGTATCCTCACTTGTTGCAAGTTCCGCCAGGCAGGCAACGGTATCACTGCCTCCCAGGCCGTGGAGCAGATCCTCAAGCTGGTTTCTGCGCTGACCGGCCGATCGTTCAAGAATCCGGTAGAAAGCCCTGGCGGCAGCGCCTCTGCTGCTTTTCTGGCGGATACCAAACCCTTCGAGCAGCAGTGGGGCAACCGTATGGTCTCCGATGCTGCCGAGACATTCGTAAACCGCTTTGCGCAGGATATCCTGACCGGCCAGGCGGGTGATCGCTTCAGGGACCGGTGCCGGTGCCGCCAGTTTCCCAAGGGCGGCCAGTGCGTTAAAGCGGAAAAAGGGCGCCTCGTTTTCAACGATCGCTGCAATCAGACGGGGAACTGCCGATGTACAGCCGATACTGCCGAGGTGTTCGGCGGCTGCTGCGGCAACATTCACATCAGGATCAGCCAGTGCATCCAGCAGGGTCGGCACAAAGTCATTGGTACCGATGGCCCCCATGACGTCGATCACGAATTTTCTGACGTCGGAGTCAGGATCGTGGACCATGTGAATCAGCGAAGATGTCGCCTTCGTACCGAGCCGCACAGCCGCTTCGGCGGCCGAATTGCGCAGTCCGGCATTGTCCCATGTTCGTAAAAGCTCAAGCAGCATATCGATCTGGCTGTCGTCGGGTGCAGACGAGACAAACACATCGACCGCCTCCTTGCGAACCCGCCAGCTTTCGTCACCCATGGCATAGAAAAGAAAAGCCCCCGACTCTTTCAGGTCAAGGGAGCGCAGAGCCCGCAAAGCATCATGGCGATCCTCTTCACGGGGCGACTTGAGAGCTGTATGCAAATCCTGATGTGTGGGTATCACCTGAATACTCCCTGCTGTTCAATACTGCGTAATCACTGACCTGGGGAAAGCTGCCCCGGGGAAGCTAAAGCCCCCTGATGTCAGCCGGACCGAGAAGCGAGTCGATGTCAAGAATCATAAAGACCCTCTCGTTGGCAAGACACATCCCCAGGAGACATTCAACACCGCTGTCGTCAGTTATTTCAGGAGGAGGCTTGATATCGGCAACCGGCACCGTGATGACTTCGAGCACATCATCAACCGCCATTGCCAGCAGTTGGCGACCAAGGGAAACGATCAGGAGCTTGCCGGTTTTCTGGCCATCAGCCGGACCCATGCCGAAGCGCCGGCGCATATCCATGACCGGTATGACCGCCCCGCGCAGATTGATCATGCCTTCCAGAAACCGTGAAGCCCGGGGAAGACTGGAAAGCTTCTGGGGCAGGACAATTTCACGGATACGCATGATATCGACCGCAAACAACCCATCGCCAAGGCTGAAGCAGGCCAGCTGAATATCACTGATCTCGTGGGTCATCCGCTCATGCACCCGCCGCGACAGGTCGGCGCAGCAGGCCTTCGATCACTTCGATAATCATCGCCGACTTGAACGGCTTGGTCAGGTAGGCATCAGCGCCGCAGGCAACCCCCTGCTCCTGATCGTGGGGCGTTTTCCTGGCTGTCAGCATCACAATCGGAATTGCCGCAAGCGACCGATCCTGGCGGATCCGGCGACAAACCTCCAGGCCGTCGATATCTGGCAGCATGATGTCAAGCAGGATCAGATCAAAGCGCTCCCTGGAGAGTGTTTCCAACGCATCTCCCCCGGTTGTGGCGCCAACCACTTCGAAGCCCTTGACTGTCAATAGAATCGTTTCCAGCTTGAGCAGGCTCTCCTCATCCTCGACAATCAGAATCCGCTTTTTTTGCATACATCACTCCAATTCAGTAAAGATTGATATCAGCAATATGCTCCATGTTCAGCAGAATAATCATCCGATCATCGGTGCGGCCGATGCCGCTGACAAACTCTCGGTCGATACCGTCTAATACAGCCGGCGGCGGCTCCTGGCGTTCGGTCGAAATCCGTACAACCTGGATAACTTCATCAACCAGCAGGCCGGTAAAAGACTCGCCGTTGCGCACTACCACCACCCGTTCCCGTCCGGTCATCTGCTCGCGGGAAAGCCCCAGCCGGTCAAGCATATCAATAATCGGAATAATGACGCCGCGCAGCGAAATCACTCCCGACACAAAGGAGGGAACCCGGGGGACTTCAGTCACCTCCCGCGGCTTGATGATCTCCTTGATCTCCATGATGTTGATTCCGTACACTTCGTCCGAGACCCGGAAACAGAGAAATTCGTCAAAGCGGGTCACAGCAGGGACGTTCCCGGATGAATCCGATGCCAGAGGAAGATCCTCGTCACACCCGGCGGCCTCACGGCCGGCAAGCAGCATCTGGACCGGGTCCATGCCGGTCCGGCGGCGGACACCGCCAGAAAAG
>DCNF01000083.1:0-8462 GCA_002322035.1 Geobacter sp. UBA1603 | reverse complement strand
AAAGACCTGGCGCTCCGTCGAAACGAAGTCCGTGAAAAAATCCTGGGCCACATCCTCTGCCGCCTGCGGCTTATGTTCCGCCGGAAACATGGAGGCCGGCAGTGGAACAGCACGGGGTGCGGCCGGTTCCATGACGGTGTCCGACAATGCCGGTGCCACCATGCCGCTTCCGGCGTCGGTGCGCTCTGACTGCCCTGCCCCATCCCTTGCCTGACGGGCCTTTTGCCTGATTTTCGCGAGATCCATGCGATAGCTCTTGTCTACAGCATCAGTTCATCCCTGATCTCATCGATAATCGCCGAGTCAATCAGGGCGGCATCACTGCCATACGCCACCAGCAAAGCGTTGGTGGCCATTGAATTGATCTTGCGCGGCACGCCTCCGGTCAGATCATACATCTTCTGGACCGCGTCGGGGGAAAACAGTCCGGCGCGCCCCCCGGCGGCCTCAAGCCTGAAATCAAGATACTCCATGGTTTCGTCAAGTGAAAGCGGCGCCAGATGATAATGAAGGGCGATTCTCTGGCGCAATGGCTCAAACCGGGGACTTGCCAGCATACCCCGCAACTCGGGCTGCCCCATGACCACAACGCTTAACAGATTGCGGTCGTCAAGCTGAAAATTGGTCAGGAGCCTGATTTCATCGAACACTTCTGCGTCGCTGATCATCTGTGCTTCATCAACCACAACCACAGGACAGACTCCCGCCTGGTAACTCTCATAGACCGCTGTATGAATCTGATCAAGGAGAGCATCCTTTGAGGCAGCGGGCGAATTCACATCAAGCAGGCGGGCGGTTGTTCGCAAGAACTCGATCGCGTTCAGACGGGGGTTGACGATGAAACAGAAGCGGTATCCGTTGCCGAGGCGATCCATCAATGCCCGCGAAAGCGTAGTTTTTCCGCATCCGATATCACCGGTCAATACCGCGATATCCCGCTCCTCCAGCACAAACTCAAGTCGGGCAAGCGCCTCTTCGTGCCCCCGGCTGAGAAAGAGAAAACGGGGGTCTGGAGTTTTACTGAACGGTTTTTCCCGCAGTCCGAAGTATGCTTTATACATGCCGCTTTCCTAGGAACCGGACTTCATGGTTTCACTGATCATGCCGCCCACATCGAGCACTAGAATGGTACGCTGATCGCCAAGATCGGCCGCTCCGGAAATGCCCTTGAATTTTCGGAATGAGTCACCGAGTGATTTGATAACGATATCCTGCTGGCCGAGCAGGTCATCGACCACGATTCCCATCCGTTTCTCGGCAACACCCACCACCACCACATAAAATTCAGACGGTTGTGTCCGGCTTCGTTCTATGCAGAAAAAACGTTCCAGGCGAAGCAGTGGCAGGGTCGACTCGCGCAGCTGTATAACTTCTTTGCGCTCGACGGTCTTGATGGCGGATTCGGTCAGCAGCAATGACTCGAGCACCGAGGTAATCGGAATCGCGTAGGTTCGGCCGGCGCATGAGATAATCAGAGCCTTGATGATCGCCAGGGTGATCGGCAGCGTGATAATGAAACGCGTACCTTCCCCCGCCACAGTTTCGATGTCGACCATGCCGGAGATGGCCGCGATGTTGTTTCGGACCACATCCATACCGACCCCCCGGCCCGAAACCTCGCTGACCTTCTCGGTGGTAGAAAAACCGGGTAGGAAGATGAAGTCAAGCGCCTCCCTTTCGGTCACGTTTGCCGTATCCTGGACCAACCCTTTCTGCAGCGCTTTGGCTTTGACCTTCTCCACATTGATGCCGCCGCCGTCATCTTCGACCTCAATCACGACATGGTTGCCCTTTTGGTAGGATGAAATCCGGATGGTCCCTTTTTCATCCTTACCGGCGGCAAGCCTCCGTTCCGGGTCTTCAATGCCGTGATCGATCGCATTGCGGATGATATGCATCATCGGGTCGGAAATATCTTCAACAATCAGTTTGTCAAGCTCCGTATCGGCACCAAAAAACCTGAGCTCGACTTTCTTGCCCTGTTCGCGCGAAATCTTCCGGACGATCCGGGACATTTTTTCATAGAGCTGGCCGACCGGGATCATGCGGATCTCCATAACCCCCTTCTGCAGATCGCTAAGCTTGCGCTCAAGGCTCTTGGCCGCCTTGCCAAGATCGATTGACATCCGAGAAAAGCCCTCATTGCGCATTCTGGTGGCGATCCCGGAAATCGATGAGTGAGCCAGGACCAGTTCTCCAACGATGTTCATCAGATCGTCAAGTTTGCCGATATCCACCCGGACCGTCCTGCTCATGCTCTTTGCAGACTGGGCGTCATCGGCGGCAGTTGCCGGGCCGGGCGGTGCAGCTCCAGCGGAAGCGGCCTCATGAGGCGTGCCGGCAGACGTCTGGGCCGGCTCTGCGGCTGGCGCAACCGGGGCGGGAACGGCAGCCGTTTGTGCGCTGCCGGAACCGAGCCGGGTCACCTGTACCGAGTCACGCTCCACGAGAAGAGCCACGTCATCGCGTGATCGGGTCGTACCGAACAGTATGTCAAAATCGATGTGGGTTTCGATGTTGCCCCCCACACTGGGAAGCGTACTGATCACCTCGCCGCAGGACTTGAGGATGTCGGTAATCTCCGACAGCTCCTGATCAAAGGTGGTCAGTTCCAATGAAGCATGAACATTTAGTATCACGCGCCCCTTGGCCAGGTTATCGAGCAGTCGGTGCTCCTCGTATTCCGTCAGAGCGCCGAGTACCCGCTCCGGAAGACCCAGCTGTTCAAGGGGGGATTCGCCGGACGGCGCTTCAGGTGGCGAGAGACAGCTGTTAATCCGGCCCACGCATGCGGCAATCTCAACGGAAAAATCACTACCCGCACCTTCAGTGACCGCCCTGATCAGGCTTGTCAGCAACTCGTGGGAGTCATACAGCACCGATACGAGATTCTGGTCGGCATGCAACCGGCCCAGTCGCAGAAAATCAAGCAGGTTCTCCATGTTGTGGGACAGTTCGGAAATATCCTTGAACCCGAACATGCCGGCCAGCCCCTTCAGGGAGTGGGCTCCGCGGAATATCGAATTGAGCAGGTCAGGGCTGATATCTCCGGTGTCAGCCTGGTCGGCAAGGTCGGCCAGCTCGGAGCCGAGCTGTTCGACAATCTCCTCGGCTTCTGCCAGAAAATCTCTGACCGCCTTATTGGCTGCTGTGCCTGTGTGGTCGCTCATACGCTGGTCGGCTCCATGCCGCTTCAGGAAAGGTGAAGGTAGCTGGCGATCAGTTCCTGCAGCCTGACCGGGTCAAAAGGCTTGACAACATACTCGTTGGCACCGAGTTCCTTGCCCTTTTCAATGTCTTTCCGACTTCCTTCGGTTGAAATGATGAAAACAGGAATATCTTTGTAATTGGGATTGTTGCGAATGAAGCTGATCAGTTCCAGGCCGTTGATGTCAGGCATGTTGATGTCGGTCAGGATCAGGTCGACTTTTTCGCGGGGCAACAGACGCAATGCCTCGAAGCCGCTGGAAGCCTCGATAATTCTGATATCACCCATCGATTCAATGGTTGATACCAGCATTGCCCGGGTTGTTGTCGAGTCGTCTGCAATCAGAATTGACGTGGTGTTCACAGCGGAGCCCTTTCGTACAATTGGCGCTCGAGCATACTCTTTTCCATGGCAATCCCTGCCTGGGACAGGAAAATCTCAAGTGTTTCCGTGTCACCAATCGGAGATTTCTCGGGGAGATTGTCCCCATAAAGAAAGCCGATTACGGCCGACCGGCTGATAATCGGGCCGATAAATGCCTCTTCCGGAATTCCGCCGCCGAGCTGATCAAAGATCCGGCTGTCAATGGAAGACGGTGCAGGCCTGAATGTGGCCGGCTGTCCGCTGCGGTACGGGCCCAGGAACATGGAGTGTGACTCAAGTGGGACATGAATCGCCCGGACCTTTTCGTCTCCCCCGGACTTGCCCCCCGAAATCCCAAACTGGCCGGCGCCTGACACGAGGTTATCACAGACCGTGAATACGATCGCCCGATTGAGAAATTCAGACGCAAAGCGCAATACCAGCAACAACACCCCACCCTGAAGGTCGGGGTTGTTCAGCTCCTCCAGCATGCCGCGCAAAAGCGACAGCCCGCCTGCCGTCTCCATCGTTGCCGGCGTCTCCGGAATATCTCCGTCTTCGCCCATTTCCTGGCGCAGTTCATCGCCAAGATTGAAATTTTCCGCTTCCTGTGATGGGCCTTCGCCAGACTCGGCCCTGCGCACTTCACCCAGAAGCTGCGCAAGAAAACCATCGAGTGCCGAAGAAGCGCCGATCTCGACTCTGCGGGGCTTCTGCAGATACACATACCCCATGTCGCGGACACGTTTTTCAGCATCGGCATGGTGATAATCGGTCATCACCAGAATGGGGATATCGTTAAAATTGTTATGCAGCAGTTCAAGCAGTTCGATGCCGCCAAGCACACCGGAGCCGTCCATCTTCGGCATGATCAGATCAACCAGCACCGTCGGCCTGATGCCGCTGCGGTAAAGGGTGTCAACTTTTATCAGCGCATCTTCGCTGCGGGCCAGTGAATGCACGTCATAGCCGTTTTCACGCATTCCCCCGGCCAGGGCCTGAAGGGTCGGTCCGTCGTCATCGACAATCACCAAGGGCTGCCTGACAGCCAACGGCCGAAGGGATGACGGAGCAGGAGCGTCATCAACCAGGTCGAATGAAATATCAGTGTCGCTGCAATCCTCTCCAGGGTCGCCAACTTCCGCGGCATGGCGCTTTTCGTCGAGTATCCTGGTGCCTTCCATGGCCAGAAACTGGGGATTCAGGCCCTGGTCGAGCATAAACTGAAGCGGATCCATCCGGGTTCCGTCTACCGTCTCGACGGTATCGCACACAGAAAAATCGAATGTCCCCTCAACCCAGGCAAAAAGGGAAAAAACCACATTCTCGATCTGTTCCCTGACAACCTCTTCGATCACATCCTGGGCGACACCGAACTGTTTGATCAGGATCACGCCGAGCCGTTCGCGGAAACCTTCCTCCTGCTGCCGGGAGAGCGCCTTGCGCAGGATAGCAAGATCAATCACGCCGCGCTGAATCAGGACTTCACCAAGGCTTTGCTGATAGGTTGACGACGAAGCCCTCACCACCTGTCCCTGACGGAACAGGATCGATCCCTCTCGGCCGCGGCTGCACAGTGAGAGAATGCCGGTCTTGCGGCTCAGGCTGACGATCTGCATGATCTCGCCCAGTCCCAGATCTTCGAGATTTCCTACCAGGCTCATGCTGCGACGCCCCTGCACGCGGTGTGAGTAACCGAACAAACGATTGAATAATAAACCATCAGATACTTCAAGTAAAGCCTTTATAAGCGTTTTTCAATGCCCTTCGCAGGCCGGCCATGCCCGACTTTTCTCTCTCGGCCGCGGAAGATGAGGCGCAGGGGAACGCCGTCGAATCCGAAGGCCTCCCGGAAGCGGTTGACCAGATAACGTTCGTAGGAGAAATGAATGCTGTCAGGCTGGTTGGTGAAGACAACGAAGGACGGGGGGCGGGTTCCTACCTGGGTAGCGAAATAGAATTTAACACGGCGGCCATGGGCCAGCGGCGCGTGATGGGCGTCGGTCGCATCAGAAAAGACGCGGTTCAGCTCCGATGTGGTGACGCGGCGGACAAACTGCCCCATGACATCATCGACCGTGGTCATGATTTTACCGATCCTTTGACCGCTTTTCGCCGAGACAAACACGATCGGAGCATAGGCCAGGTACTTAAAGCCGGTCCGGACCTTGTCCACATACCTGCCGATGGAACTGTTGTCCTTCTCGATGGCATCCCACTTGTTGACCACAAAGACGCATCCCTTGCCCGCCTCATGGATATAGCCGGCGATGCGCTCGTCCTGCTCGGTGACGCCCTCCTCGGCATTGATCACCATCAGCACCACATCGGCCCGTTCGATACTGCGCAGTGAGTCGACCACACTGTATTTCTCGAGCTTTTCGGTTGTCTTCCCTTTGCGGCGTATGCCGGCCGTATCGATCAACAGATACGGCTTTCTGTTGCAGGTAAACAGGGTGTCGACCGAATCGCGGGTCGTCCCCGGAGTCGGATTGGCGACAACCCGCTCAAATCCGAGCAGCCGGTTGACCAGTGACGATTTACCGACATTCGGGCGACCTACAACAGCAATGCGGGTCAGCTCGTCGTCCCCGGAGGTCGTGTCAGCGGCCGGAAACAGATCCACCAGGTCTTCGACCAGATCAATCACCCCCCGGTTGTGCTCGGCCGAAATGGTGTAGAGCCGCTCGACACCAAGGGAATAAAACTCGGAAGCCTCGTTTTCGATCTTTTCCCCGTCGACCTTGTTGACAACAAAGAAAACCGGCTTTTTTACCCGGCGCAGCATTGCGGCGACATCGCTATCAGCGGGGGTCAGGCCGCTGCGGGCATCCATCAGAAAGATGATGTAATCCGCCTCATCCATGGCGAGCTTCGACTGCTCGCGCATCTGTTGCAGCAGCCGGTCATCGGTTACCGGCTCGAACCCACCGGTGTCAATCAGGATAAAGGGCTTCTCGAAACGGGTAATCGTGGCATAGTTGCGATCACGGGTCACACCCGGCAGGTCATCGACAATCGCTCTGCGATGCCCGAGCAGGCGGTTAAAAAACGTTGATTTTCCTACATTAGGGCGACCAACGATTGCAACGATCGGTTTCATCTATTCATACCCCAGTTCGCGCAAAATGGCGGTCTTTTCCGTCCAGCGTTCCTGGACCTTGACATAAAGCTCCAAGTACACCCGGGTGCCGAGCAGCCGCTCGATGTCCCGGCGGGCCTGCTCGCCGATCTTTTTCAGGAGTGCCCCCTTTTTGCCGATGATGATTCCCTTCTGCCCGTCCCGCTCGACCATGATGGTGGCATTGATGGCGATCACTCCGCTGGGGCGTTCCTGGAACGATTCCACCACCACGGCGGTGCCGTAGGGCACTTCGGCGTTGGTGAGGCGGAAGACCTTCTCCCGGATCAGCTCGGCACAGACCACTTTTTCCGGCTGGTCGGTGAGGATATCATCAGGGAAGTAGGCGATCCCTTCCGGCAACCGCTCCCGAACCAGATTCAAAAGCCGCTCCACATTACTGCCGGTATGGGCCGATATCGGGACGATCTCGGCAAACCGGTGCAGGGACGACAGGCCGGCCATCACCGCCAGAAGTCGCTCCCGCGGCTCCACCAGATCGACCTTGTTCAACACCAGAAACACCGGGCAGCCGGCTTTGGCGGCCACATTACGGATAAATTGATCTTCCCGGGGTGCCGTGGCATCCACGACCAAGAGCAGCAGATCGATACCGGAGAGTGACGCATAGGCCGCATCAACCATGGAGCGGTTCAGGCGGGTCTTGGCCTCATGGATCCCCGGGGTATCGAGGAAGACGACCTGCCCCCCCTCATCGGAGTAGATACCGCGAATGGTGTTGCGGGTGGTCTGGGGCTTGTCCGAGACCGCCACAATCTTCTCGTTGAGGATCCGGTTGAGCAGCGTCGACTTACCGACGTTGGGCCGCCCGACGATGGAGACAAAGCCTGATTTATATTCCTTGTTTTCCATTTATTTACACCATATTTCTTTGAGCATTACTTTTTTATCCAGGTATCCCGCAGCGTCACGATCCGGTTGAAGACCGGCCGCCCCGGCGCTGAATCCACACTGTCGGCACAGAAGTAGCCGAGCCGTTCGAACTGGTATGCGGCACCCGGCCGCACCTCAAGGAGCGAGGGCTCCAGGCGGGCACTGACAAGTCGCTGCAGCGAATCAGGGTTAAGGAACTGCTTGTAATCGACCCCGCCCCGGTCCGGGTGGGGGTCGCTGAAAAGCCGGTCAAACAGGCGGACCTCGGCGCTCACCGCATGGGCGGCACTCACCCAGTGGATAACACCTTTGACCTTACGCCCGTCGGGAGTATGGATTCCGGCCTGGGAATCCGGATAATGATCACAATGCAGTTCGACAATTCTACCGGTCTCGTCCTTCAGAATGCCGGTGCACTGTATGATATAGCCGCAGCGCAGCTTCACCTCGCCACCCACGGTCAGACGGTGGAACCCCTTGACCGGTTCTTCCATAAAGTCATCGGCTTCAATATACAGTTCCCGGCCGAATGCAACAGAACGTGTGCCCAGTTCCGGCTTCTGGGGATGATTGGGAACGTCAAACTGCTCCACCCTCCCCGCTTCCCAGGTATCGATCACAACTTTGATCGGTTGCAGCACCGCCATGGCCCGCGGAGCCGAATCATTCAGTTCGGCGCGAACGCACTCTTCCAGAATCTCAATACCGATCCAAGAATCGCTTCGGCCGACACCGATCTGTTCGCAGAAATTCCTGACCGCAACCGCCGGGTAACCGCGCCGCCTGATCCCCATCAGCGTCGGCATACGGGGATCGTCCCAGCCGCTGACCGTCCCGGAGTTCACCAGTTCATGGAGCTTGCGCTTGCTCATCACC
>DCNF01000091.1:30998-31194 GCA_002322035.1 Geobacter sp. UBA1603 | reverse complement strand
CAGATATCATCCCGGGATTGCCCCGCAATGCTGCTGCATCGATTCCGAGGATTTCACAGAACCGTTCAGAAACCATCTCAACGGTGAAGTGAGTCTCGATAAAGCCCGAATGAAGGTCGTTTGTGGAGCACCGAATTGGAGCCGTCAGCAAGCGGTAGGTTCCGGCCGGCAGTGTTTCCACCAGATCCTTGTAGAG
>DCNF01000091.1:18037-30750 GCA_002322035.1 Geobacter sp. UBA1603 | reverse complement strand
TGGGTGCATCGCCCTGCCAATCATATGATCGGCACTGATGCCAATCATATCACGGAAGTTGTCGCTGGCCTGCAACACAATACTTTCGCGATCAGTAATCTGCTTGATATAAGAATAAATCGGCGAATGCTTCATAAATAGTGCAAACTGCTCGTTGACCTCCGTAATAGATCGAATAAGCTGGTGTACTTGAGTCACATCCCGCACGATATGCACCGCTCCGACCATTTCCCCCCCATTGGAGAAAAGAGGATTAACAGTCACTTCAAGCCAGCGGTCTCCACGTTGGACTGTCGAAGTCTCCATTTGAAGAGTCTGCCGGGACCGAACCATCGGACATTCGGGAGGAGGGGTGTCGGTCCCATGGAAAAGTCTCCAGCAGGGCTGATTGATGATGTCGCTGTAATTGAGCCCAAGCATTCTGCTGGTGGCAACATTGCACCGCACAATGTTCTGGTCAGAGTCGATGAGCGAGATGCTATCGCTAATGGCATCGAAAGTTTTTTGCCATTCATCCGCGGCATGAGCGAGTTCCGTTTCCATCTCAAGCTTGGTACAAACTTTCCAGACTCCCTCCATCATTAGCGTCAACTGAAGCATGTCGACCTGGTCATATGGTTCATCCTTATTACCGACACCGACGACGGCAACAATAGTGTCATTGTCAAAAACCGGAATGCTCAGAAAGCGGCTCAAGTGGACATGACCCTCGGGGTATCCCTTTTTTAATGGATGAGGCGCCGCGAAATCATTGAGCATAATCGGCTGGCGCTGTCGAACCACTTCACCCCAGATGCCGGTCTTGTCCAGTTCGTAGACCGATTGAGGCTCGACAACACTACAGCTGGCCATAACATCATTTGACCAGGTGTTGAGCACAAACTTCCGCTCATCTTCGTCGTAGTGGTAGATATAGCCGATACGGCTTTCGGTAAGTGCGATGACCCGCTCCAGAGCAAAATCAAGCAGCTCCTGAACAGAATTGGCGCGGAACTGGTTGACCTCCTGCATCAGTTTCAGACGCTCGATATCTTGTTCATGCTCCCGCCGAGCCTTGTTGCGTAACGTAACATCATGAACAACGGCCAGGAAGTGCCTACTACTACTACTACTACTACGAGCCTCAACCAGTTGGATAGACACATCAACGGGGTAACTACTGCCATCAGCACGCTGCTGAACTGTCTCAAATTGAAGCAGTGTGGTTTCACCGGAAATCAGCGGTGCAAGCATGGTTCTGAAGGCCTGCTCATCACATTCAGGTTTCAGGTCCAATGGAGTCATTTGTAGCATCTGTTCGATTGAGTAACCGACGTTTTTAAGAGTGCTATTGTTTACATAAATAAACTTTAGGGTCTCAACGTCAAAGACATAGAGCTCATTGGTTACTGCCTCAAGCATTGATAGAAGTCGTTCTTGTTTGCTCTTTTCATTGCGGAGTTGTCTGTTCCAGGTAAGAATGGTCGCAACAACCAGAATAAACACGCCTGAAATCCCAGCAAACCAACCCAGTGCTTTATTTTTGTCTATGCCGTGTTCATAGCGGATCGTAAGCCATCGGTTTAAAATCTCACTGTGCTCGGCATCAGACATGGATGCCAGACCTTTGTTGATAATGCTTGCCAATTCAGGCCAATCCTTGCGTACACCCATGGCTTGGTCATGATTCCCGAACGGGGTTGGAGCAGCAACTTTCAGGTTGTTTAACCCCTGGTCTCTGATTAAATAGGAGGCAATGGCCAGGTTTGCGATGTAGGCATCATTAACCCCGCTGGCGATGGATTGGAGTGCTTCGAGTGATGTTGCTACCTGAGAAATCTTGATCAGTGGGTACTCTTTTTCAAGCAGCTCTTTGACAACAAAGCTTTTTTCAACAGCAACTTTCTTTCCGTTCAAATCCTGCATGCGTGAGATGAAATCAGAGTCAATTCGATTGATCACGACCCACGGGGATGATACATAATCACTGGTAAAGGCAATCCGCTTCTCGCGTTCAGGGGTCCTCTTCATAACAATTATGATGTCAAACCAGCGGCGCTCACCTTCCAGATCTTTTAAGGCATCACTCCAGATCAGCGCGGGCGAATTTGAAAAAACAATATTAATACCAAAACGCTCTCCGATTTTTTTCAAGTAATCTACTGAAATGCCCTGGAGCGCCGGTTCTGTCATCTGGTACGGTGGCGAATGAGCAACCCGGGCCCGCACCGTAAGTTTGCGATCAAGCCATGCCTGCTCTTGAGCCGTGAGTTGAATCGGCCCTTCAATTCCATTGCCAGAGTGACGTTCATCCGGCTTAATAAAATGGGCACCGACTTCAAGTGAGGCCAGGGGTACCAAAAGGGCAAGTGCACAAAAAACCAGAGAAACCAACCGGCTTGCAGTGCGTATTGATTTGGTTGCAATGGATGTTTGTGACGGTGTCTTCATTGATAGCACCTTAATTATCATTGGCGGCAATTATACCACATTTTTTTAAACTAACCATAAAACCACGATATTTTTTGCCGGCCAGCTGACTGTTTTCCCAGTAAGACCTTTCGTACCCATCTTGAGGTGGCAGTGGGTGAGTTTCCATGAAATGGACAATTGGAAAGACGGTGACAAATTGAGTAAAGACTGATTTCAGCCTTTAAAAATTTTCTTGAAGCGTATTATATGTTGTGCCATAGAGTGAATGAATTCTGATATGTGGTATATGTGGTATAACGTGCGTTACGTGGGCTGTTATAGATAAAAGCCTCTGCATAGATCAGGGGCTTTTTATTTATGCGGAATCTACTTTCTGTTCTTGCAGTCGTGATGAGGGGGAGGCGATGACAGCCTCACAAGCAAAGAATACTCGTAAGCAGACCGGTGACAAGGGTGAAGAAATTGCCGCAGCATTTCTTGCTGTTCGCGGTTATAGCATTTTGGAGCGTAATTTCCGCTGTCGTGGGGGCGAGGTGGATATCATTGCTCGCGAACCATCCGAAAAATGCCTCGTGTTTGTTGAGGTAAAAGCCCGTCGTGACCTGACCTATGGGGTGCCGCAGTTGGCGGTGACGCCGTTTAAGCAGCGCCAGATCTCCAAAGCGGCCCTCACCTGGATTGCCAAGCATAAGCAGCACGACCAGAACGCTCGCTTTGACGTGATCGCAATTCTGCTGGACAATGGGGGCAACCATAGGGTGGAGCATATCGTCAACGCGTTTGAACTGGCCTACTGATTTTACTCTGTCACTCACGAGGACATCACCATGAAAACATACCGCACGGAACTCTGGTTCGAAACCCGCCAGCGGCGCGAGCTGATTAACATCACCTCCCATATCCAGGCCTGTCTCGACGAAAGCGGTATCCGCGAAGGACTGTTGCTCTGCAATGCCATGCATATCACCGCCAGCGTCTTCATCAACGATGACGAATCAGGGCTGCATCAGGACTTTGAAACCTGGCTGGAAGGGTTGGCGCCGGAGAAGCCCTACTCCCGCTACAGGCATAACGGCTATGAAGATAATGCCGATGCCCACTTGAAACGAACCATCATGGGGCGCGAGGTTGTGGTGGCGGTCACAGCGGGAAAGCTTGACCTGGGGCCATGGGAACAGGTATTTTACGGGGAATTCGACGGCAAGCGTAAAAAGCGGGTACTCGTCAAGATAATCGGGGAGTAGTGGAGAAAACTATGGATTTTACTGCCGTCCTGGCCCAGATCAAACCGAAGCTCGGCTGCGTCGCTGACAACCTTGCGCTCATCGAGGAGCGCATTCGGCAGGCAGTTGCCCAGAAAGCCGGCCTGATAGTTTTCCCGGAGCTGGCCGTCACTGGCTATTTCTTGAAGGACCTGGTGCCTGAAGTGGCTTTAAGGCTCGACTCACCCCAGGTGACGCGTCTGGCGGAACTGTCCCGCGACATCTCTATCGCCGTCGGCCTGGTTGAAGTGACTGACGACTACTGTTTCTACAATACCGCCCTCTACCTTGAGGACGGAAAGATCAGTCATGTGCACCGTAAGGTCTACCTCCCCACCTACGGCCTCTTCGACGAGCAGCGCTACCTGGCCCGGGGCGAGCGGTTCCGCGCCTTCGATACCGCATTCGGCCGCATGGGGCTCTTGATCTGCGAAGACATGTGGCACCTCTCCAGCTCCTACATCCTGGCCATGGACGGCGCCGCTACCCTGATCTGCCTCTCCAGCAGTCCCGGCCGGGGTGTTGAAGGAGAAGAGCTCGGATCAGCCGCTGCCTGGCAGAAACTCACCTCCACTACCGCCATGTTCCTCAACTGCCGGGTGCTCTACTGCAACCGTGCAGGATACGAGGACGGCGTCAGCTTCTGGGGCGGTTCCGAATACATCGCACCTTCCGGCAGATCGGCGGTCCGGGGGAAAATTTTGGAAGAAGATTCCGTAACGGCAGCGATCGATGAAGGTTCTCTCCGCCGAGAGCGTATTTTCTCCCCTATGCTGCGGGACGAGAACCTCTTCGTCACCATGCGGGAGCTGCGGCGCATCGAACGGGAAAGGGGGCTCTGATGAACGGTCTTGCCGCCAATACCGGCCTCCTGCGCAGAATCCTGGTCGGCTTCGTCAGAGATGAAGTCCACAAGGTGGGTGTCTCCAAAGCGGTGCTCGGCCTCTCCGGCGGCATCGACTCGGCCCTGGTGGTCTTCATCGCCGCCGAGGCGCTGGGGCCGGAAAACGTCCACGCCATCTGCATGCCCTACAGGAGCAGCAACCCGGAGAGTGAGGCTCACGCCCGTATCGTTGCCCAGGCCTGCGGCGTCAACTTCAGCGTCGTGCCGATCACTCCCATGGTGGATGCCTATTTCGACATGATCCCCGAAGCCGACAATATGCGGCGCGGCAACAAGATGGCCCGGGAGCGGATGACGATCCTCTTCGACCACTCGGCTCTTCTTCGGGCCCTGGTGCTCGGCACCAGCAACAAGACCGAGTTGCTCCTGGGCTACGGCACCCTCTACGGAGACATGGCAAGCGCCTTAAACCCCATCGGCGACCTGTACAAGACCCAGATCTGGCAGCTTTCCGAAGCCATGGGGGTGCCCAGGGAGGTGATCGAGAAGAAACCATCCGCCGACCTCTGGGCCGGCCAGACCGACGAGGAGGAGCTCGGCTTCTCCTACCGCCAGGTGGACGAACTGCTCTACCGCATGGTGGACCTGCGGATGACACGAGAAGAGTTACTGAAGGAAGGATTCGAGGCGGCCTTCATCGACGACATTTACAGGAAGGTGCAGAACTCCCACTTCAAGCGGAGGCTGCCGGTGATCGCCAAGGTGTCGAACCGGACGATCGATCGGGACTTCAGATATTCGAGGGATTGGGGAAAGTAACCATGAGAAACGACACCCCATCAACTCTGGTCTACTCCTCTGAAACCGGTATGGTAAGACCGCAGAAAACGGTCAAAGCCGACAAGGGGCGTCCCCAGCCATCACCCCAGCCTGCTGATGGAACGGTGCGGCTGCAGCGCCAGACCAAGGGCCGCGGTGGCGGCACGGTGATCGTTATCACCGGCATTCCCCTTCCCGAAGCAGGTCTTAAGGAACTGGCGGGGACGCTTAAGAAACGCTGTGGCTGCGGCGGCACAGTAAAAAACGGTGTGATCGAAATCCAGGGAGACCACCGCGAACTGCTGCTCCATGAACTCACATCACGTGGCTTCCGGGCTAAAAATGCCGGCGGCTGACCCCCTTAAACCGTATACGTCAGTAACAATTCCTTGACTTCATGGCTCTTTTTGCCTATTTAGTACTATTCTGATCGATCCCGATACTGCCTTGTATCCGGCATCGATGTCCCGCGAGAGTGGCGGAATTGGCAGACGCACCAGACTTAGGATCTGGCACCGAAAGGTATAGGAGTTCAAGTCTCCTCTCTCGCACCAGCATTTAAGGTGGCATATTTTCTTGCCCTTCATATTCGATGCAGCATTTATTTCTGAAAAGAGAGGTTCCATCCATGCAGGTTAATGTTGAAGACATCAGCCCGGTTCAAAAGCGCCTCACATTTGAAATCCCCGCCGAACAGGTTGATGCCGAGATCGAGAAGGTCTACGCCGGAATCCAGAAAAAAGCCCGACTGCAGGGTTTTCGTCCGGGCAAAGCCCCTATGCAGCTGATCAAGCGGACCTATGCCGATACCATGCGCGAAGAGGTCATGCGCCGCTTTTTCGAAAAGACCCTCTATAAAGCACTTGATGATCACAAAATCGAGGCGGTTGATGCCCCGACCGTAACGAGCGATCCGCTTGAGCCTGGCGCCCCATTCACCTACAGCGCCCTGGTTGAAGTCATGCCGCAGATCCTGCTTAATGACTACAGTGGGCTGGAAATCAAGCGTGAAAGCTATGCTGCGAACCCCGATGCCATCGAGGGAGAATTGAAGCGTATGCAGGAGAACATGGCCGAGCTGGTGCCGCTTGATGATGGCGCTACCGTCGAAAACGGCCATATCGTTACCCTTGACTACACGTTTTCAGTCGAAGGCCTGCCGTCCGAAGACAGCAGTGAGGAGGATGCCCAGGTGGAGGTTGGCGCCAACCGCCTGCTTCCCGGGTTTGAGGCGCAACTGGTTGGCCTTCGGGCAGGCGAAACACGCGACATAACCGTCACCCTGCCGGAAGGATACCGCAATCCTGAAGCCGCCGGCAAGGAGGGTACTTTCAGGGTTACGCTGAAAGAAGTTAAGCGCAAGGAACTGCCCGGGCTTGATGATGAATTTGCCCAACAGTTCGGCGAATATGAAACGCTGGAAGAGTTGCGCACAAAAATGACCGAATACCGCGAGAAACATGAGACCGACCGGATCAAGGCCGATGTCAGGGAGCAGGCCATCAAGGCGCTGATCGCGAAAAACCCGCTTGATGTCCCTGAGTCGATGGTCAAGCGCCAGCTCGACTATATGCTCGATAATCTGAAAAATCGTCTTAAGAGTCAGCGGATGTCCCTGGAGATGATGGGCCTTGATGAAGATGGTTTTCGTGAGCGTTTTCGCGAAGACGCGGCTGACAAGGTGCGCGGCGGCCTGCTGCTGATGGCTTTGGTTGAAAAGGAGAATATCACTGTCAGCGATGAGGATCTGGAAGGGCGCTACGAAATGATTGCCGCCGGCAACCCTGATATGCTCGGCCGTATCCGCGACTACTACAGTTCAAACCATCAGGCAAGGAATGCCCTGATGTCGGAAATAAAAGAAGACAAGGCGATCAGTGTGCTGCTTGAACAGGCGGTTATTACGGATGTGCTGCCTGAAGCTGGTCAGGAGTGACGCCCGGATTGTAAGGGCTGGCGCAGCACGGCAGCATCGATACGAAGCAACAAACACACCAGAGGTCTGAATGTATATTCCAATTGTAGTGGAACAGAGCGGCCGGGGCGAGCGGTCCTATGACATATACTCCCGGCTGCTCAAAGAGCGGATCATCTTCCTGGGAGGGGGCATTGACGACCACGTGGCTAACCTGGTCATCGCCCAGTTGCTGTTCCTTGAGGCAGAGGACCCGGACAAGGACATCCACCTCTATATCAACTCCCCCGGAGGCGTGGTCACATCGGGTATGGCCATCTATGACACCATGCGCTACATCAAGGCGCCGGTCTCGACCATCTGCGTCGGCCAGGCCGCCTCAATGGGCGCCGTCCTTCTGGCGGCGGGAGAACCGGGCAAGCGTTATAGTCTGGCCCATTCCCGGATCATGATCCATCAGCCCCTGGGTGGTTTCCAGGGCCAGGCAACCGATATCAGCATCCACGCCAGAGAAATCCTGCGCATGAAAGATGAGCTGAACGGCATTCTGGCGACGTTGACCGGTCAGAGCAGAGACAAGGTTGAGGCAGACACCGAGCGCGACTACTTTATGTCGGCTGAAGAGGCCCGGGAATACGGCCTGGTTGATGCGATTTTTGACCGTAAGCCCGATCAGGAGGTTGCACCGTGAGTCGACGCGACAAGAACCAGGAAAACCTGACCTGCTCTTTCTGCGGCAAAAGTCAGGAGGAAGTCAAAAAACTGATCGCCGGCCCGGCTGTCTATATTTGTGACGAATGCATCGAACTCTGCAATGACATTATTGCCGAAGAGATGAAAATGGAGGAAACGGTCGGGCCCGACCTGAAAAAGCTCCCCAAACCCCGTGAAATAAAGGACATCCTTGACGAATATGTCATCGGCCAGGAACGGGCCAAGAAGGTCC
This sequence comes from Geobacter sp. UBA1603, assembly GCA_002322035.1. Lineage (GTDB taxonomy): Bacteria > Desulfobacterota > Desulfuromonadia > Geobacterales > Pseudopelobacteraceae > UBA1603. Next base: position 22,552 of record DCNF01000091.1, on the reverse strand, counting down.
TCTCGGTTGCGGTTTACAATCACTACAAGCGGATTGAATCGCAGGTGAAGCCGGGTGATGTCGAAATGCAGAAAAGCAATATTCTTCTGCTCGGTCCGACCGGTTCCGGAAAGACTCTGCTGGCCCAGACCCTGGCCCGGATTCTCAAGGTTCCCTTTGCCATGGCTGATGCCACGAACCTGACCGAGGCCGGTTATGTGGGCGAAGATGTGGAAAACATCATCTTGAGCCTTTTGCAGGCGGCCGACTATGATGTGGAACGGGCCCAGAAGGGGATCGTCTACATCGACGAAATTGATAAAATTGCCCGGAAAACCGAGTCACCCTCAATTACCCGTGATGTTTCCGGTGAAGGGGTGCAGCAGGCACTGCTGAAGATAATCGAAGGCACCGTTGCCAGCATACCACCCAAAGGGGGGCGCAAGCATCCCCAGCAGGAGTTCATGAAGGTCGATACGACCAATATACTGTTTATCTGCGGAGGCGCTTTTGCTGGCCTGGAAACAGTGATTCAGCAGAGGATCGGCAAGAAAAGTCTCGGTTTTGGCGCAGATGTCAAGCGGCGTGAAGAGAAAAAACTGGGAGAACTGCTGATCAACCTGACCCCCGAAGACCTTCTGAAGTACGGTTATATCCCCGAGTTTATCGGTCGGCTGCCGGTACTGGCAACCCTCACCGAGCTGGACGAAGATGCCATGGTCCAGATTCTGAAAGAGCCCAAGAACGCTCTGGTCAAACAGTACCAAAAATTGTTTGACCTGGAAAGTGTCCGCCTGCGTTTTACCGACGGATCGCTGGTGGCAATCGCCAAGGAAGCGCTCAAGCGCAATACCGGTGCACGCGGCCTGCGCTCTATTCTGGAAAATGCCATGCTCGATATCATGTACGATGTTCCCTCACAGCCAAGTGTTAAAGAGGTTGTCATCAGCGAAGACGTTATTTACCGCAAGGAAAAGCCGATCGTGGTCTACGAGCAGCAGGTACATAACGCAGCGTAAATTTGTCAATAATTATATTATGTTATGAACTTCAATTTGTGAAATATCAGAAAACAAGCCGAACGACGCTCTTTAATGACCGCTGATGGCCCTAATAATGGAGTTTTGTGCATAACAATTTCCTTGACAGCCTTCAAAAACATCTGTTACACATCGACTCGTTTTTACCACCATTAAACTTCATCACAAAACAACAGGAGGTGTAGCATGACCAAAGCAGAACTGATCAGCGCAGTAGCAGACCAGGCCGGACTGAAAAAAGTGGAAGCAGAGAAAGCCGTAGCGGCTTTCATCTCCGCCGTCACCGGCGCACTGAAAAAAGGCGACAAATTAAGCCTGGTTGGCTTCGGCACATTCTCCACCTCCAAGCGTGCTGCCCGCAAAGGCCAGAATCCGCAGACCGGCAAGAAAATCAATATTCCGGCGGCCACTGTTCCCAAGTTCAAGCCGGGCAAAGGTCTTAAAGAAGCGGTCAACAGCAAGAAATAATTCGGCAGGGTCGTTGGACCCAGCCCATGCGGGGTTGTAGCTCAGTCGGTTAGAGTGCCAGCCTGTCACGCTGGAAGTCGCGGGTTCGAGCCCCGTCAACCCCGCCATTGATATACCTGGGTGAATAGCTCAGCTGGGAGAGCGCCAGCCTTACAAGCTGGATGTCGGGGGTTCGATCCCCTCTTCACCCACCACTCTTAAAACAGCCACTTGTGTTCATTCGCGGGTGGCTTTTTTTGTTCTGCTGAATCGGCATCGTTCCACAAGGTTTTTTATGGAGGTAGTCCTATGAAAGCGATTCTTCCTGTGGCCGGCAAAGGTACCCGCCTGCGGCCCCACACTCACACCAAGGCCAAATCCCTGGTCCATGTTGCCGGCAAAACGGTGCTGGAGCACATCATCTCACGCCTTGTGCCGCTCGGGATTGAGGAATACATCTTCATCATCGATGAAAACGGCGATCAGATTCGTCGTTTCATGGAAAAGAAATTTCACGAACTGTCATGCAGTTATATTGTTCAGAATGAACGCAAGGGGCCGGCCCATGCCGTCTGGCTCGCTTCTTCGCGAGTGGTTGCCGGTGACGACCTGCTTGTGGTCTTCAACGACACGATCTTCGATGCCGACCTTAGCCGTATCCCGGTTCTGTCAGAGTTGTGCGACGGCCTGATCTACTCCAAGGAGGTTGAAGACTACCAGCGGTTCGGGGTCAATGTGGTCGAAGGCGGTCTGATTGTCAATATGGTCGAGAAGCCTGATACCCCGATTTCGAGGCTGGCCCAGGTCGGGCTTTACTATCTGAAGGACGGCCAGCGTTTTATGGAGTATCTGCAGGCAGCGATCAGCGCTGGAGACATGGTCAAGGGCGAATATTATCTGCCGGCAGTCTTTATGCGTATGATCGCCGATGGCATGAGACTGCGCGCTCCAGAGATCGATGCCTGGCTCGACTGCGGGAAGCCGGAGACCATACTTGAAACGAACGCCTACTTATTGCGTGACCGCCATCATATCCATGGTGAGGCTGAAAACTGTGTGTTCATTTCGCCTGTTCATATTGAAAAAGGAGCTGTCGTGCGCGACAGTGTGCTTGGGCCGAATGTTTCGGTGGCAGCCGACAGTGTCATTGAACGCAGCATCATCAGCGAGTCGATCATCAACCGCAATTCAGATGTCCGAAATATGGTGCTTACCAATACGATTCTTGGTGACAACGTCCAGCTGGTCAGTTCTGCCCGCCGGATGAACATCGGCGACCACTCACTGATCGAAATGCAATGATTGGGCTGATGTATTTATCCACAACAGATAAAAACGTAATTGGCCAGACGGTATTTTACTCTTACTTAACACATTTATTTACGGTAAAATTTACTTGTTTCTGTTGTTTTTCCTGTTATACTACGACCCAAATTCTTTCCATGGAGCGACCGCATGAACATTCATGAGTATCAGGCCAAGGAGATTTTGAGCAGCTACGGCATTCCGATCCCCCGTGGACGGGTTGCGCTGACCTCCGATCAGGTTGAGCGGGCAGCCAAGATGATGGGCGGCCGCTGTGTGGTCAAAGCCCAGATTTATGCCGGCGGCCGCGGCAAGGCTGGCGGCGTCAAGCTGGTCCACTATCCGGAGCAGGCACAGGAGTACGGCAAGGAGTTGTTCGGCCGAACCCTGGTCACCAACCAAACTGGCCCGGAAGGGCTTAAGGTCAGACGTATCCTGGTTGAGGAAGCGGTTGAAATAGCCCGCGAGTTCTATCTCTCCATTACTCTTGATCGCGAGAGCTCCCGCTATGTTTTGATCGCCTCGGCCGAAGGAGGCATGGATATCGAGGAGGTTGCCCAGAAGAGCCCCGAGAAGATCCACACCCTGCTGATCGATCCGCTGCTTGGGCTGCGTCCTTATCAGGCCCGCAAGATCGCGCTGGCTCTTGGGCTGACCGGTGCTGTCTGCGAGGATTGCGTTGAGTTGATCATGAATCTGTACAAGGTGACCCAGGAAAAAGACTGTGCCCTGGTCGAGATAAACCCGCTGGTGGTTACCAAGGCCGGCTGGCTGATGGCCATGGATGCCAAGATTACGTTTGACGATAATGCCGTGTTCCGGCATCGCGAATACCCCGACATGATGGACTACTCACAACTCGACCCGCTGGAGATAACCGCCGGCAAATATGATCTGGCCTATATCAAGCTTTCCGGTTCGATCGGTTGCCTGGTTAACGGTGCAGGCCTTGCCATGGCCACCCTGGACGTGCTGAAGGAGTTCGGCGGTGAACCGGCCAACTTCCTTGATGTTGGTGGTGGGGCCACCCGCGAGAAGGTTGCCGAGGCGTTCCGGATCATTCTGCAGGACAAGGACGTCAAGGGAATTTTCGTGAATATCTTCGGCGGGATCATGCGCTGCGATGTAATCGCCCACGGGATCATCGAAGCTGCCGGGGCTGTCAACTGCACCTTGCCGATCGTGGTCCGTATGGATGGCAGTAAAGTGGAGGAAGGGAAACGACTGCTGCGCGAATCGGGGCTTAATGTCCAGGTGGGAGATAACCTGGGAGACGCTGCCGGCAAGATCGTCACGATGCTGGGCTAATCACATGACCATCGACCAGAGGGAGAAATCTCATGTCCATACTTCTCAATAAGAACTCAAAAATCCTCGTTCAGGGGATCACCGGCCGCAGCGGTTTGTTCCATACCCAGCAGTGTCGCGAGTATGGCGCTAATATTGTGGCCGGCGTCACTCCCGGTAAGGGTGGCATACACATCGAGGGTATTCCGGTTTTCAACACCGTGGCGGAAGCGGTAAAATATACGGAAGCCAACGTGTCCATGATTTTCGTTCCGCCTCCGGGTGCTGCAGATGCAATCCTTGAAGCGGTTGACGCCGGCATTGAACTGGCGGTCTGCATCACGGAAGGGATTCCGATGCGCGATATGGTGCCGGTCAAGGCTATGCTTAAGGGAAGCAAGACCCGACTGGTCGGCCCTAACTGCCCCGGTGTCATTACCCCGGGCGAGTGCAAGGT
>DCNF01000091.1:9521-17997 GCA_002322035.1 Geobacter sp. UBA1603 | reverse complement strand
GGCATCATGCCGGGCCATATCCACAAAAAAGGGAAAATCGGTGTGGTTTCACGCTCCGGCACCTTGACCTACGAAGCGGTCAAGCAACTGACCGATATGGGGCTGGGCCAGTCAACCTGCGTCGGTATCGGTGGAGATCCGATCATCGGCATGAATTTTATTGATGTTTTGCAGCTTTTCAATGATGATCCGGAGACGGAAGGGGTTTTCATGATCGGCGAGATCGGCGGTGGCGCTGAAGAGGCGGCTGCCGAGTGGATAAAGAAGAACATGAAAAAACCGGTCGGTGCTTTTATTGCCGGAGTAACCGCCCCCCCCGGCAAACGGATGGGCCATGCCGGCGCCATTATCACCGGCGGCAAGGGCAAAGCCGAAGACAAAATCCGCACCCTGACCGAATGCGGCGTGGTTGTTGCCACCAGTCCGACCACGATGGGTGAAGCCATGGTTGCCGCCCTTGGCAAGGCGGGCAAGGTTTCCAAAGCTCCAGCAAAACCGGCTGCACGTAAAGTAAAAAAATAGACACTGCCAACATAATTGCAGAAGAGCCCCGTTTCATATAATCATGAATGCGGGGCTTTTTTGTAGGGTACGATCATGAAACGAGGCAACTGGCTCACATTGAGCTGATTATGTGCCGCTTTTGTGAAATCTATTCAATTCCCTCAAAAGCTGGCCCTGTCTGTTGCGCAGTGAAACGGTCAACGGCATCTTGCCGGGCAGAAAATGGGTTGCGCAGGAAAAACAGGGGTCATAGAGCCGAAAGGCCATCTCAATCCTGTTCAAAATTCCCTGTTCCGGGGCGTTGTTAGTGATCAGCTTTTCTGCGGCCCGCTTGATCGACATGGAGATCGGAGCGTAGTTGTTTGTGGTGCCGACGATCATGTTGACGCTTTTCAGTAAACCGCGCTCATCAGTAACGTAATGGTGAGTCAGGGTGCCACGCGGTGCTTCGACGCAACCGACCCCTTCGCCGACGAACATTGCCCGGTCGGGGATGTTACGGATTTCCGGCGAGATGATCTCGGGGTCGAGGGCCAGTTCCAACATCCGCTCCGACGCATAGAGCAACTCGATCAGTCTGGCCCAGTGGGTGGCCATGCGATGATGTACCGGCTGATAGCGAGCTGAAGTCAGCCTCCTGCTGCCGAATGCCTCGAACATCCGCTGGTATTCGGCATCGGCCCGCTTTGTTGCCAGACCTTCCGAAACATTGAGACGGGAGAGCGGCGTAGCTGCATAAACCCCACTCTGGATGCCGTCTACCAGTCCCTGCCACCCCACATTTTTCAGGTAGGGGTATTTCAGATAGGTCCATGGTTCAACCCGCTCGGCAATGTGTTCACGATAATCAGCGGGACAATAGTTGGCAAACTGATTGCCCTCTGGATCGATCACGCGGATGGTGCCGTCGTAGAAATTACTCTGGTTGTTGCTGTCCACCATCCCCATCGAGTAGGTGCGGTGCAGGTAGATGTCGGAGGTCACCAACTCGAGGTATACCGGGTTTTTCAGCACGATTTTGGCAAAGACATCAAGGGAAAACAGGGCGAACTCAATGTTCTTCAGCGCTGTTTCTGCGATCTGTTTTCGCTCACCTTCACTGATTGAGCGGCTCCAGCCGCCGGGGATGCCTGCCACCGGGTGGATTGCTCTGCCCCCCACCACTGAGATCACCTCATTATTTCGCTTACGGCAGGCGATAACGTCGCCAGCGATCTCCACACCAAGTTTGCGTGCCACTCCCAGAATATTTCTTTCGGATGGCGGTGCATCCGGCCCAACGATGAAATCAGGCCCGCCAAGGGCGTAGAAATGGGTGGTATGGTCGGTGACGAAAAAAGCCATGTAGAGTAGTTCACGCAGTTTTTTGGCCGCCATCGGAGGCTCGGCCCCAAAAACAGCATCCAGTGCCTTGGTGGCGGCCACATGGTGAGCCTCCGGACAAACCCCGCAAATGCGGTTGGTTATGACCGGCATCTCTTCGGCCATCCTGCCCACGCAGAACTGCTCGAATCCGCGCAGTTCGGGAATCTGGAAACAGACATCATCAACACTCCCGTGGTCGTCGATGAATATGTCGATCCGGCCATGCCCTTCCAGTCGAGTGATCGGATCTATCGTTATTCTCGTTGTCATCTTTTGCTCCCGATTCTACCGCCCAGTGTGGAACTGGCCAGGGAGTACTTGTAAAATAGCCCGGCATAGTCCGGAATCGCCTGCAGGAAGTCGTTAACCCTCCGGACAACATCAGATTCTGATAACCCTGCCGTATCACCAATATCCATGACTGATCCAAGAGCAGCAACCATCGCTGCTCCCTGATCGCTAACTCCCTCCGGTGCACCATAGCAGCCGGTGCAGGGCATATTCGCCGTGGTGCAGGGGGCACCGCAGCCGCTCCGGGTGGCAATTCCCATGCAGAGCAGTCCCTGCTCCAGCAGGCAGATAGAGGGCTCTGGGTACAGTTCGTAGGTGCGGTGGAAGGCGGCGATGCGCTTGTCGTTTTTAGTCCTATCGCAGTCATCACAGACCGTGAGTGTGCCGCAGCCGATGGTGCTTCCGGTGGGTGGCAGGTCACAAGCGAGGATTGTCTCAAGTACGTTCCAGATCTGGTGTGGTTCCGGTGGGCAGCCGGGAACCCTGTAATCCACCTGGACCGCCTGGGCCAGATGTTGTACCCGCTCCAGCATGCCGGGCAGCGAGATCTCCGCACCTGCCCGTGATGTGACTCCGCCCGGAGTGATGCCGGCCGGATTATCAATCGACGGGCTGTTGATGTAGATGGTAGCGAGCATCTCGTCTGGTGTTGAAAAATTCGCCAGGGCCGGGATGCAGCCTTCTGCGGCACATGACCCGAACGCCACCATAATCTTGGACTTTCTGCGCATCAGATGCGCCATTTCGATATGCTCTTCAGTGCGCAGGGCGCCGTTGAAAAGCGTCACGGCAATGGCCCCGTCGGGGAGCGCCTCGATATCCTTCCTCTTGGTATCCAGCAGGCAGGGGCAGAACATGAAATCAAAGGCTGCATCAAGATCCAGTATTTTTTCGTGCAGGTTGGTGACGGCGATTTCACAACCGCCGCAGGATGCGGCCCAGTACATGGCGAGCTTGGGTTTGTCTGTCACACTCTCTCCTGGTCTTGCAAAGATGCTGCTGCACAGCAGGCAATCGTCAGGCTCTGCACCACGGACAGTATGCGCGGGAACAGCCCTGGCTGAACTCCCGACCCAGAATCTTGTGGTAGACGGTTGCAACCACTCCGCGCAGGAAGTCAACATCATCCGGCGTGACCTCAATCAGCTGGTTAATCATCCGTCCGCTTGCAGGATCCGGTTCGACGAAACAGAACTCGGTAGATGAAACCATAAAGGAAACACCCGGGCTGCTTTCCAGCAGCAGTTTGTAGAACACCGCCTGACGCCAGTAACTTCCACCGTAGACATCTTCAAGCATTGGTTCTTTACTGTTGTTCATAGCCTCTTCGACCTTGGCAGGGTTGGGGCGTCTGAATTTGTCTCGATCGAAGACCCCGGTCTTGTAATCAACGAGATTAACACGGTTTCCATTCAGAACCTCTACCTTGTCAATCCGACCATTCAGCCTGATCCCTCCGTCTATAAGCGCTTCAAACGGCTGTTCGATCAGTACATCGCGGCTCCAGCGGCCAATATTCTCATCGTAGAGCCTCCCCAGGGCATTACTTCCGCTTTCCAGGCGGCGCTTGAACTCGATGTCGGTAAAGGCATCCGCGTGCCGCAGCATCTGGCGACTGAAGAACTCGAGAAACAGCTCCCGCGAAGGGAACGCCTGGCCGGGAGCTGATTTCATTGAGATGAATAAATATTCCAGGCTGTCGTGGGCGGCGGTTCCAAATGCTGCGGCAGGGCTTTTGGGGGTTGGTATATGCAGAATATGCGAGTAGAAAAAAGCTTTCGGGCACTCCAGATACTGATTGAGGTGTGAAAGGCTTAAACGATAATCGACAAGCAGCTCGCCGACAAAATCCGATTCAAAGACGTGTAACGGCTCTTCCGCGGCAGTTGAAAGGCCGATCTCCATGGTCCTGACCAGCTCATGGTCTTCCATGCTGCAGGAGATGCTCCTTACGGTCCCCGAGGTTTCCAGTTCGGCCACAAAACGGCTTTTCGCAAGTTCCCGGTCATTGTTGTCACGGGCGGAGCAGCTGATGAACAGTTCCCGTTCAGCCCGCGTCATTGCAACATAGAAAAGACGTCGCAGCTCCTCATCGTCATCCCGGCCGGAAGTGGTCATGTTGGAGGGAAACGAGAAGTCGACCCGCTCCCGCTTTGCCTCCCAGAATGAAGCGGCGCACCCCATCAGATAGACGGTTTCAAATTCGAGCCCCTTGGACGAATGGGCTGTGATCAGGTTGACCCCGGCACTGTTGAGCGCGATCCGCTGGGCCGGCAGCTTGATCTGCTGTGATTCCATCGATTCGATGATGTCCACCAGCTGTTCCAGTGAAAGCCTTGGTTTTTTTGAGCTTTCTTCCTTTACAAAATCAAAGAAGGTGTTGAGCAGTTCAAGTCGCCAGAGCGTATGGCCGGTATCTTCGGTACAGTGCAGTATGCCGAATCCGGAGATGACGCTCTGCACCAGCTCTTGAACGGTGACGCTGTCAATGCGGCCCAGGGCCGACTCAATCAGCCGTGATATGTTTGCACAGAGCGGCTCCCGACCAAGAAGGGTTCTGATGGTTTCACCCTGTTTCCGACCAGCGTAGAGCCGCGCTATTTCAAGTGGTTCGAGTTGGAAAAACGGGGCATGCAGGATACGGAAAAGCATACCTTCAGATGAATGGGGCTGCCTGGATTCAGCATCAAGATATTTCAGGATGGTGATAAGCTGGATGATCAGGGGCTCATCAAGAATGTTATGACGTCTCCTGGTGCTGAATGGGACCCCGGCTGCGCTGAGGTAAGAGATCAGCAGATCGGCCTGGCGATGTTCGCGGTAGAGCACGGCGATTTTACTCATGTCGGATCCGTTACGGTATCGCTGTTCAAGTTCTTGAGCGATGGCAAGCGATTCCTGGACAGCATTCGGATAGATGCGTACTTCCGGCAGGCTGCCGCCAGGTTTTGTGGCAATCAATGTTTTGTCAATGGTGATATCGGGGAATAACTCCCTGTTGGCAAGCCGCTGGAAGTTGTTGCTGATCAGTGCCCCGGCTGCATCAAGAATCTGACGGCTGGAACGGTAGTTGTGGGAAAGGGCAACGACGGTGGGACGGTACCGTGCTGAAAACCCCAGCATGTTAGCCACGCTTGCGCCCTGAAAACGATAGATTGACTGGTCGTCATCCCCGACTACGAAAAGGTTCGGGTCTTCCCAATACTCCATCAGGAGATCGACAATTTCGTTCTGGCTCGTGCTGGTGTCCTGATACTCGTCGACAAGAACGTACTGGAACCGCTCCTGGTAATCCAAAAGCAGGCCGGGATGCGTTCTGAAAGCCCGGATGACCCAGATGATCATATCGTCGAAGTCATAGCGTCCCGCTGCTGACAAAGCCTGTTGGTAAAGTGGATAACTGAGGAGCGCTGCAATGGTTTGCTGAAACTTTCTCGTCTCGGCATCGATCTTGTGCTGCATCGGATCGCCCGGATTATAGCTGATGCCGTCCCGGGTCGTTTTGCGCTTATAGCGCATGGCGGGGTCAGTGGGGAGCAGATCTATGTGGGCTTGCAGCGTGCGGGTTTTCTCTTCAAGATCCCAGTCTTCGCGTTTGATGGTTGCGTACAGGCCGAGCAGTTTTCTGCTGTCGCTGTAAAGGTCACCCCGCTCCCGGGCGAGCGGATTTTCAAGGGGCAGAGAGTCGAGCACAGCTTTGATCACGTCGATTTTTTCCAGTTCAGACGCCGGTTGCAGGTCGCCGTAGCCGAAATAGGAAGGGTTTTCCTGGATTACCAGGTTGCAGAAGGCATGAAAGGTGAAAATTCTGACCCGGTAGGCGTCCGGGCCGATAAAGCGGAGCAGGCGGTCGCGCATGGCGATTGTGCCTGCATCAGTGTAGGTCAGGCAGAGTACCGCCTCGGGGCCATTGCCCTGGCTGATGATGTGTGCAATGCGGGCAGCGATGATCTGGGTTTTGCCCGTTCCTGGCCCGGCTACGACAAGCAGCGCTCCTTCAGTCTGGTCGATGGCTTCTCGCTGGGCCTGGTTGGCGGCCCGATAGGCCGAACCGAAATCAATCGGATTTCTGGCTAATTCGTGTTTGATCATGCCGTCCTGTCATCCGGTTTTATGTGACTTTAGATCAGATGCTACAGATTACACATAATGCGAGATGCTTGCAAAAGTATTCCGTTTCCTGCCCCATGGGTAATCCGGGGGGGGGGTAAAATGCCGGCATTATCGGATGGCGGTGGGGCTTTCTGGTTTGAAGTGTTCCCGGGATTGTGTTATAAACTCACTGCACCGATACCGGGTAGTTCTGCCCAATACCTGATTCATGCTGTTATGCACTTACTTTATGCACTCGGGAATACGTTAAGCCATGAAACGTGAAGGTCTGATCATAATCATATCGGCCCCCTCCGGGGCAGGAAAAACAACGCTCTGCAGAGAGCTGCTCAAGCGTTTTCCTGATATTCGCGAGTCAATCAGCTATACCACCCGTCCTCCTCGCGACGGCGAGGTCGACGGCCGCGATTATTGTTTTGTTTCCCGGGAAGTGTTTCAACAGATGATTGATGAGGATGCATTTGCCGAATGGGCCATGGTTCATGGCAATCTTTACGGGACCGCTCTGGCAACGATCGACGAAGCCCGTAAAAACGGGGTCAATCTGGTGCTTGACATTGATTGTCAGGGCGCCCGGCGGCTCAAGGAGCAGATTGAGCGCTGCGTGTATGTTTTTATCCTGCCGCCGAGCATGGAAGAATTGCGGCGTCGTCTGGAAAGCCGGTCAACCGATGCTCCCGATGTGATCGAAAGCCGTATCAGGCGGGCGGCAGAAGAAATCCGTGAAGCCCGCTGGTATGATTACATCATCATCAATGACCGTTTCGAACAGGCGATTGATGAACTGTCGGCGATTGTGCTGGCCCAGGGACGTCAGACCTTCCGGATGCTGGAACAGGTTTCGAAATCATTTGATATTTAGCGCCGGATAGGATAAAAGAATCCCTCTATATTTTCGGGATGGAAGGAACGATATATGGCACGCGTAACGGTAGAAGATTGTCTTGAAAAGGTCGATAACCGGTTTCTCCTGGTAATGCTTGCATCCAAGCGGGTCAAGCAGCTTTATAAGGGAGCCCAGCCGCTGATTGAGACCAAGAACAACCGCCAGGTGGTGACTGCTCTGCGTGAAATTGCGGCCGGCAAGGTCAGCTTCGAAATGAGCAGGAAGCATCAGGCTCACTGATTCTGATGTGCCAGGGGTGGGGTCGCAGCAGAGCGATTCCACCCTTTTTTTATCCACACTCCCCGTTGTACCACACCATTCCTCGCCCTGTGAGTGACGGCCGCCCATGATCAGACTGAACGACATTCTCGACAAGGTCCGCTCATACAATCCCACGGCAGATTTGAATCTGATCCGCAAAGCCTACGTCTATTGCGCCAAGGTCCATCAGGGGCAGACCCGGCTCTCAGGTGAGCCGTACATCATCCATCCCATGGAGGTGGCCGGTCTGCTGGCTGAGTTGCGTCTCGATGTTCCCAGTATTGTCACCGGTTTTCTGCATGACGCGATCGAGGACACCCTGGCCACCTATGATGACCTTGCCGCCATGTTCGGTGAAGAGGTTGCGCTTCTGGTGGATGGTGTCACCAAAATCAGCAAGATTCATTTCAAGACCAAAGAGGAAAGCCAGGCGGAAAATTTCCGCAAAATGCTGCTGGCCATGTCCAACGATATCAGGGTGATTCTGGTCAAGCTGGCTGACCGGCTGCATAATATGCGTACGCTTGAGTTTCAGCCCGAGCCCAAGCAGCGCAGCATTGCCCGCGAAACAATGGATATCTATGCCCCGATCGCCAACCGGCTGGGTATTTCCTGGGTCAAGGTGGAACTGGAGGACCTCTCCTTTCGCTACCTGATGCCGGAAATCTATTTTGACCTGGTCCGGAAGATTGCTCTCAAGAAGCAGGAGCGGGAGGCCTATGTGGAGGAGGCCAAGTCAATTATCTCGGAAAAGTTGGCTTTCCAGGGGATTCATGGCGAGGTTTCCGGGCGAAGCAAACACCTTTATTCCATCTATCGCAAGATGGAAAAACGCAATGTGGAGTTCGAGGAGATTTATGACCTGATTGCCATTCGCATTCTGGTAGACGATCTGCGTGAGTGCTACGAAGTGCTTGGCATTATCCATTCTTCCTGGAAGCCGATACCGGGGAGATTCAAGGATTATATCGCCATGCCCAAGGGGAATATGTACCAGTCGCTGCATACGACGGTGATCGGCCCCCATGGCGATCGGATGGAGGTGCAGATCAGGAC
>DCNF01000091.1:6409-9189 GCA_002322035.1 Geobacter sp. UBA1603 | reverse complement strand
AACGGCAAACTGGTGCCACTCAAGTACGAGCTGAAAAACGGAGATATCGTCGAGGTTATCACCTCGCCGCACCATACTCCCAGCAAGGATTGGCTCAAGATCGTCAGGAGTTCCCGGGCGCGCAACAAGATCAGGGCCTGGATCAAGGTGGAGGAGCGCAAGCGCAGTATTGTACTGGGTCGGGAGCTGTGCGAAAAAGATTTTCGCAAATATTCGATCAATCTGCAGAAAATTCAGAAAAGCGGCGAATTCAAGAAGATTGGCGGAGAGTTCGGTTTTGCCGGTGATGACGATCTTCTGGCAGCGGTCGGTTATGGCAAGATTTCAACCGGTCAGATTGTCGGCAAACTGCTTCCGGACGAGAAAATCCAGGACCGTGCTGACCGAAAGGAGTCGCGGCTTGAGGCGGTGATCAATCGCCTTAAGGGAAAATCATCCAGTGCCGTTGAGATCAGCGGTGTCGATGATGTGCTGGTCCGCTTTGCCAAATGCTGCAACCCCGTTCCCGGTGATGATATTATCGGTTTTATAACCCGCGGCAAAGGGGTCACCATCCATACCGCCGACTGTCAGCTGGCCCTGGAGAGCGATCCCGAACGGCGGATCGACGTGGCCTGGAACAAGGTCAAGGCTGCGGCTCTGCCGGTCAAAATTCGCGTCATCTGCCATGACGTCAAGGGGATCCTGGCACATATCACCATGGCGATCACCAATTCCGAGGCCAATATTGCCAGTGCCCAGATTCAGAGCACAATCGACCAGAGGGGCGAAAACACCTTTGAGGTCAATGTTACTGATCTGGGGCACCTGCAGAGGGTTATGAATGCTCTGATGAAGGTTAAGGGAGTCATCAAAGTCGAGAGGTTAAAGCATTGAACATTGATATCGTTGTAAGCGAAAAGGCGCCGGCTACGATCGGGCCCTATTCTCAGGCGGTCAAGGTTGGAGATTTTATCTTCTGTTCCGGTCAGATACCGCTGGACCCGGCAACCGGTGAAATTGTATCAGGAGACGTGTCGGCTCAGGCCGAACAGGTGATGAGTAATATCGCGGCAGTGTTGGCAGCTGCCGGGGTCGGTTTTGACCGCGCGGTCAAGAGTACCATCTATCTGGTCGACATGGCCGACTTTGCCGCAGTCAACGAAGTGTATGGCCGCTGTTTTCCAGGGCATAAGCCGGCGCGCTCCACTGTTGCCGTAGCGGCGCTTCCCCGCGGTGCGCGGGTCGAGATCGAGCTTGTAGCCGTTATCTGAACTGGGGCCGCAGGACGCAAAAAAGCCGCCTGCGATTACGCAGCGGCTTGATTACGAACATTCCGTTAATGGATTTTAGAGGGCCTTGGTAACGTGCCCCGAGCGGATGCAGCGGGTGCAGACCTTGATGGTTGATACGCTGCCGTTGCGGACGGCCTTGACTTTCTGGAGGTTGGGGCGCCAGATGGTACGGGTCTTGTTATTGGCATGACTTACGTTGTTGCCGAAGCTGGGGCCTTTACCGCAGATTTCGCATTTTCTCGACATATGGAGTTCCTCCCGTGGTTACTGAAAGTCATCTTTATAGCAGATGGTCGATGGCCATGCAACAAAAAACTTCGGGCGGTTTATGAAGTTCGTCAAGGCTTTTGTCACTCTGGTCGGTATGCTGGCGGTGCTGGTGGCAGTGCTGTTTATCGACTTCACCTATAAGACGTTTTCATACCGTCAGCGGGACCTGACAGCCGATGCGATTGTCGTGCTGGCTGGCGGCAAGGGGCGTGTTGAGGAAGGGGTTCGCCTTTATCGTGAAAGACGGGCGAAATACCTGTACTTTATCGGCGTTGACCCCAGTGTGCGGCGCAGTGATCTGTACCGTCCTTCAGCGGGTGACCCGCCGGCAGAAAATGTGACCCTTGAAAAGGCTTCCCGCAATACGCTTGAGAACGCCATTTATGCCCGGGATATGGTCGCCCGGGATACGGTCCGCTCGGTACTGCTTTTGACCTCTCGCTACCACATGAAACGGGCGGCAATTCTGTTTCGCAATGCACTTCCCCGCGATGTGACCATTTATTTGCACCCGGTTGATAGCACAAACGTCAAGGAGGAATGGTGGGCATACGGCGGCAGTTTCCGCCTGCTCTTCCGGGAGTTCTACAAATACTGCATGTTCCGTTTTTTCTTTCTGCTGGCTCCGGGAGAACTTCGTGTGCCCGGTTCGGCCTGACGCTTCACTTTTTCCGTAAAGCCTGCTACAGTTCCGATTCTTCAACCATGACGAAAGGATCTACACAGAATGCGTTACATCAGTACACGCGGCGGCCTCATGCCAATCACTTTCAAGGATGCCGTCATGATGGGGCTTGCCAGCGACGGTGGTCTGCTTCTCCCGATTGAATATCCCCATGTTTCATCCGGCGATCTGGAAAGGTGGCGTTCGTTGCCATATCCGGACCTTGCCTTTGAAATCATCTCCCGCTATGTTGATGACATTCCTGCCAGTGACCTGAAACAGCTGATTTTGCGCTCCTATGCCACCTTCGGTCATCCGGATGTGACGCCCCTGATCCGCAAGGATGGTGTCCATATCCTGGAACTGTTCCATGGTGTCACCCTGGCGTTCAAGGATGTGGCCCTGCAACTGCTCGGCAACCTGTTCGAGTACATCCTGGCCGAACGCAACGAAACGCTGACGATTGTCGGCGCCACCTCGGGTGACACCGGCAGCGCCGCCATTCATGGCGTGCGCGGCAAAAAAGGGATTACCATATTCATCCTGCATCCCCATGGCAAGACCTCGCCGGT
>DCNF01000091.1:5058-6205 GCA_002322035.1 Geobacter sp. UBA1603 | reverse complement strand
AACTGGGCCCGGGTGCTGGCCCAGGTGGTCTACTACTTCTACGGTTGGCTGCGGGCCACCGACAACGGCGTGAAGCCGGTGTACTTCTCGGTCCCCACCGGCAACTTCGGCGATATCTTCGCCGGCTATGTGGCAAAGAGGATGGGGCTGCCGGTGGAGCAGCTGCTCTTGGCTACCAACGAGAACAACATCCTTACCCGATTCGTCAATGACGGCGATTACTCCCTGGCCGGTGTGGTGCCGACCGTTTCCCCGTCTATGGATATCCAGGTGGCTTCCAATTTCGAACGCTACCTGTTCCACCTGTTCGGCGACGACCCGGCCCGGGTCAGGAATGCCTTTGCCGAACTGAAGGAACAGTGTCGGATCAGCTTCACCGAGGGGGAAATGGCCCGGGTGCGTGCTGACTTCTGCTCGGCCTCGGTCGATCAGGCGCAGACCGTCGAGACCATCGGTGCTTTCCATACCGAAACTGGCTACCTGCTCGATCCCCATACCGCCGTCGGCGTACGGGCGGCACTCGATCTGCTGCCGGCCGATGCGGCACGGATCTGTCTGGCCACGGCCCATCCGGCCAAGTTTGGCGACGCGGTGGAACGGGCCATCGGCGCACCGCCGGAACTGCCGCCGTCCATCGCCGCCCTGACGGGTCTGCCGACCCGCTGCAAGGTCTGGGCGGCCGATCTGGCAGTGCTTCGTGCCGAGATCGATCACAGCGTTTCGGTGTGATTTAAGCTATGGAGGATTGTGTATGAAACACATGCTGGTTGGATTGATCTGGCTACTACTCTGTTTTTCCCCGCTGACGGCGCTGGCGGAAACGCCGGCCACCGTGCTGGAGCAATCTGTGTCAGATACCCTTGATCTCTGGCGTNNTGCTCCTGATGTGCCGCCGCAGATTGCAGCGCTGTATGGACTGCCGACCCGCTGCGAGGTTATGGATGCTGACCTGCAGCAGCTGCGGAGCCTGATTGAGCGTTACCAGGCCTGATGTTCTCTATCTGGAGGTGTTCGCGATGCTTCAACGAGTGATAATCTGTCTCTGTCTGTTAACAGGGTGCTTCCTGGTGGCACTGCCATCGTCCGCTGCTGATTCTCCTTCAGCGGCCCTGCTGGAACAGTCTCTGTCGGAAACCCTCGATGTATG
>DCNF01000091.1:4447-4999 GCA_002322035.1 Geobacter sp. UBA1603 | reverse complement strand
ACGCGAGACCTCTGTCCGTCCCGCCTGCTGCTTCCAGAAACTGCAGGACTTCAAGGTGCTGAATGAAAAGCGCACCGAGGCCACGGTCTATGCCAAGGTGGGGCTGGAAGGGATGGCGAACCCGTCCGAGTCGAGCACCCGCGAGTTCAGACTCAGCCATGACAGCGGCGAGTGGAAAATGCAGCTGGGAGACATTCTGTCATTGTCCGGCGCCGCCGGAAAAAAAACGACCCATCGTAAAAAAAGCACAAAGAAATCATATTAAGGATATAGACATGGAACAGAGCAAACCGACCCCCCTCAACGCGGCGCACCGCAGCCTGAATGCCCTCATGGCCCCCTTCGGCGGCTGGGACATGCCGATCCAGTACGAAGGGATCATCGCCGAGCATAAGTGGTGCCGCGAGAAAGCTGCACTGTTCGACATTTGCCACATGGGAGAGTTCATCTATGAAGGCGACATCGTCGCCGGCGGCCTGGAGGATGTCTTCACCTTTTCGGTTGCCACCATCCCGGTGGGTCGCTCCCGCTACGGCTTCCTGTTGAACGAAC
>DCNF01000091.1:2374-4402 GCA_002322035.1 Geobacter sp. UBA1603 | reverse complement strand
GGCGGGATCATCGATGACCTGATCGTGTTCCGGATGGCCGAAGACAAGGCCATGGTGGTGGTCAACGCCGCCACGGCAGACAACGACTTCAGCGTCATATCGTCGCGCCTTACTGGCGGCACCTTTAGCAACATAACCTCCGCTACCGGCAAGCTCGACATCCAGGGGCCGCTCTCCCGCGAGGTGCTGGTGTCGTTCTTCGGCGAGGCCGTGGCCGCTCTGCCGTACTTCAAGTTCACCACCATGACCATCCTGGGGGTGGAGGCCATCGTCAGCCGCACCGGCTACACCGGCGAGCTGGGGTACGAGATCTTCCTGCCGGCTGATAAGGTGGTGGATCTGTGGAACCTGCTGCTCTCCGACGAGCGGGTCAAACCGGCCGGCCTCGGCGCCCGGGACGTGCTCCGTCTCGAGGTGGGCTATTCCCTCTACGGCAGCGACATCGACGAGGCTACCACGCCGCTGGAGGCGGGGCTCAGCATGTTCGTCAACTTCGACACGAGCTTCGTCGGCAAGGAAGCGCTCCTGCGCCAGAAAGAGCAGGGCGTCGGCCGCAGCAAGGTGGCGTTCAAGGTGGCCGGCCGCCGTTCGCCCCGGCACCACTATGACATCGTTGCCGACGGCCGCACTATCGGCACGGTGACGAGCGGGGTGTTCTCCCCCATGCTCGGCTGCGGCGTCGGCATCGGCCTGGTCGAAGGGGAGGGGCTGGCGCTCGGCACGCCGCTCACTATCAGCCACGAGCGGATCACCATGGAAGCCGCGGTGTGCGAACTGCCGTTCTTTGCAGGCGGCTCGCTTCGTTCATAGGATCGCATCCATCATGTGGAGCATGAAAGGAGATCGCATGGATTTCGTCAAATGGCTTGCAGTCGCATGCGCTGTTGCAGTACCGGGAACCGTCTTTGCCGCCGGTGAGATGCGGGAGGGGCAGTGGGAACTCACATCAACCGTGGAAATGCCTGGAATGCCGATGAAGATGGCGCCGCAGGTCGTGAAACATTGCTACACCAGGGATGATGTCAAAGACCAGAAGCGGGTAATTGCCAGAGAGAAAGACTGCAGGGTCGAAGACTTCAAGTCCTCCGGCAACAAGGTCTCCTGGAAGATGGTCTGTACCGGCAAGAACAAAGGGACATTCAGCGGTGAAACGGTTTTCAGTGGTGATTCATACGTTTCGAACATGAAGATGAAAGCAGAGGGACAGACCATGAACATGAAGGTAAAAGGAAAACGACTCGGAAACTGCCCGTAGTTTCATAATACGAACAATGGAGGAATGTGAGGAATGGCTATCTATTTCAGCAAGGATCATGAGTGGGTGAAGGTTGAGGGGAACAAGGGGATTGTCGGCATCAGCGAGCACGCCGCCCATGAGCTGGGAGACGTTACCTTTGTGGAGCTGCCCAAGACCGGCAAGAGCGCCAAGCAGTTCGAGGTACTCGCTGCCATCGAATCGGTCAAGGCCGCCAGTGACATTTACGCCCCGCTTTCCGGCACGGTAGTGGCGGTGAACGATGCCCTCGACGCCACCCCGGAGCTGGTCAACGAAAGCGCCGAGGAAAAAGCCTGGATCGCCGAGCTGGAACTGGCTGACCCGTCGGAAGTTGCCACGCTGATGAGCAAGGAACAGTACGAGGCATACCTCAAAACATTGTAATGTAGGGGCGAGTCGTTGCCTCGCCCATTTCGGGCGACCCACCGGGTCGCCCCTACGGGAGACCTGTTTATGAACGATAGCCACTACTGCCCCCACACTCCTGACGAAATTCAGGAGATGCTGAACGTCATCGGCGTCGCCAGCGTCGAGGAGCTGTTCGCCCCGATTCCGGCCGACCTGCGCGCCAAAACTTTCAACCTGCCGCCCGGCATGTCCGAGTTCGAAGCCTTCGAGAAGATGCAGGGGATTGCCGCCGACAACGGCCAGGGAATCGCCCATTTCATCGGCGGCGGCTTCTACGATCACCATATCCCGGCGGTGGTGGACCATCTCTCCGGACGGGCCGAATTCTACACCGCCTACACCCC
>DCNF01000091.1:1834-2124 GCA_002322035.1 Geobacter sp. UBA1603 | reverse complement strand
CTGAAAACCTACCTCTACAACCTGGATGTGGAGATCGTTGAGATCGCTCCGGTAGACGGCATCCTCAACCGGGAGGAACTGGCCGCCAGGCTGGATGACAGCGTGGCCGGCGTGCTGGTGCAGAACCCCAACTTCTTCGGCTGCATCGAAGACTTCAGCGCCATAGCCGCATCCGTGCACGGCGTTGGTGCGCTTCTTATCGCCTCGGTCTACCCGATCAGCCTCGGCCTGCTCAAATCCCCCGGCGAGATGGGGGTCGATATCGCCATCGGCGACGGCCAGAGCCTGGG
>DCNF01000091.1:0-1735 GCA_002322035.1 Geobacter sp. UBA1603 | reverse complement strand
ATGCCGGGGCGCATCGTCGGCGAGACGGTGGACAAGAACGGCACGCGCGGCTTCGTGCTCACCCTCCAGGCCCGGGAGCAGCACATCAAGCGGCACAAGGCCACTTCCAACATCTGCAGCAACCAGGGGCTGTGCGCCCTGCGGGGGCTGATCTTCCTTTCAGCCATCGGCAAGCAGGGTCTCACCGATCTGGCGCTCCTCAACCGCGACAAGGCCGAGTACGCCAAAGCGGTATTGGCGCAGGTTCCGGGGGTTACGGTGCTCCAGTCGGCCCCCACCTTCAACGAGTTCACCATCTTCCTCAATAAACAGGCTGATGTGATAACGGCCGAACTGCTCAAGAAGGGCATCGCCGCCGGCGTGCCGCTTGGCGCCTACTATGAAGGATCGGACAACGCCCTGGTGGTGACGGTGACCGAGAAGCGGAGCAGGAAGGAGATTGACCGTCTGGCGGAGGCTTTGAAGGCGGAACTGGTGAGTGAAGGCAGCTGATCAGATTCGATCAAACTCATCCGGTTCTATCGCAGGAACCTTTGAGAGTGCAGCGTGAAATTTACCCACAGAACCGCGAGCAGCACGACCGGCGAGATAGGTTTCTGTTGTAAGGGCGGATAGTTTTTCAGCCACCGCCGAGGCTATGAACTGATTCAGGGAGATATGATCCTCGTTTGCTACTTCTTTGGCCATTTTATGGATTGAATCGGGAAGTCGTACACTGATTGCGCTCATGGTTGTACCTCCAGGGATGCGAGAAAATCACGCGGGTTCATTACAGTGATGCCAAACCGTGCCGCGTGTCGAAAATCGGCTACGTTCCAGGTTATAATAGCGGCATTGGCTTTAACGGCAAGTTCCAGAACAAAATCGTCATCAGGATCTTTCAGGATTGGGCGCCACAGGTAGAAAATTTTATTCAGCACTGCTCTCGAGCAGAGATAATCCACTACATCATCAATCTCTTCAGGTGATAGTGGCGTAATCAAACGCTTTAGAACCGCCTCGTATTCCGAAACGAGAGGGGTCGACACATGCAGCGTGAATATATCATCTTCCGCCAGAGACAGCAGACGAAAAGAAGCGCCGCGCGATGATCTGAGTGCGGCTACGAGTACATTGGTGTCAATGACGATATCTATTTTCATGGTGGTATTATAAGTGATACCAGTTATGTGTCAACAGTATTAATTCTCCAACATGAACAGGAGGACATATCGATGCAACTGATCTATGAGAAATCCATCGCCGGCCGCCGGGGGGTTAAGCTGCCCCAGTCGGATGTACCGGCCGCTGCCGTACTGCCCACAAGCCTTCTCCGCATGGAGCAGGCCGGCCTGCCCGAAATGTCCGAGCTGGACACGGTGCGCCACTTCACCAACCTGTCGCGCCGCAACTTCTCGGTGGATACCAACTTCTATCCGCTTGGCTCCTGTACCATGAAGTACAACGCCAAGGTGCTGGAAAACTCGGCAAACCTGTTCGCCCCGTTCCACCCCATGACGGCGCTGCTGCCGGGCGGGGAGGCGTTCTGCCAGGGGAGCCTCGGCATGCTCTACGATCTGGGCCAGATGCTGGCCGACATCACCGGCATGGACGAGGTGACTACCCAGCCGCTGGCCGGCGCCCACGGCGAGATGACCGGCATCCTGCTCATCGCCGCCTACCACGCCGCCAAGGGGAACAAGGCCAGGAAGAAATATGTGGTGGTGCCCGACTCGTCCCACGGCACCAACCCGGC
>DCNF01000003.1:34182-34871 GCA_002322035.1 Geobacter sp. UBA1603 | reverse complement strand
TGGCAACAACATTTTCCCAGCTGAAGTTACTAACATTTCGTGTAATGGAATTTGGATGCTGATTAATGATCAAGAAATGTTTCTAGCATTTGAGCATTTCCCTTGGTTTCAGGAAGCATCAATAAAGAAAATCCTGCATGTCGAAATGCCNNCCGACACGGTCGGCTTCATCCGCTCCCTGCCGAAATCGCTGATGGGCGCCTTCAAGACAACGCTGGAGGAGTTGCGCGACGCCGACCTGCTGCTGCATGTGGTAGATGCTTCGAATCCCCGTTTCGAGGCGCATATCACCCAGGTGCGGGCTATCCTCGACGAACTGGGGCTGGGGGAAAAACCGGAGCTGCTGGTGTTCAACAAGTCGGACCTGCTCGACCAGATGAAGAAAAAGGACACCCTGGCCTTCCTGCGGGTACGGCAGTCGGCGCGGACATCATTCAGCGTCACGGTATCGGCCCGGGACCGCAAGAGCCTTGTGCCGCTGATTCATGAACTGCAACGGCGTTTCTGGCAGCCTGACGAGGATGCTACTCAAACTGTCGTCTGAACTCCTCCATCTGCCGGCGTAGTTCTTCCACCTCGCTGCGCAGGGCGGCGACCTCCTCCTCAAGCTTTACCATCCGCCCGTCCTCTGCCATCACCCTGACTCGCGCCGGTTCCGGTGATGCCTCATGTTCTTCTGACGACAGATC
>DCNF01000003.1:28973-34177 GCA_002322035.1 Geobacter sp. UBA1603 | reverse complement strand
AATTGACCATTGATGTCTGAGGTCGTTAAAATCACAGCCGACTTAATGAATAGAGAGGATATTCCATAATGAGTCCGACCGTTTTTCGCGAAGCCGGGTTTCGTTTCTACTTCTTTTCCAGAGAAGAACCGAGAATGCATATTCATGTGCAGTCAANNTCATGTTCTTCTGACGACAGATCGGGCCTGCCGGAGAATAAGTGGGCATGGCGGGCTTCCTTGCGGCCGGGCTGGCGCGGAAGCTTGGTCACCAGCGGATGCTCACGCTCGGTCAGTTCGCTCAGCACCTCTTCCACCGCCGCCAGATCGGAGAAGGGGTGCATCCGCTCGCCGCGGGTGCGCAGCTCACCCACCGTCTGCGGCCCGCGCACCAGCAGCTCGCAGATCACCGCCAGTTCGGCCGGAACCAGCCCCATATTTTCCGAGAGCAGATGGCGATACTTGGCAACGCGGCTGCTTTCGCCGGAAACAACGGTCAGCTGCAGGAAGCGCAGCCGGTTGAGGGCCCGTACCACGTCCTCTTCGGTCAGGGCCATGACCGGATCGCGGTTCGACTTCTGGTTGCAGGCGGTCGTCAGAGAGTTGAGTGACAGGGGGTAATACTCGGGCGTGGTCAGCTCTTTTTCTATCAGGCAGCCAAGGACGCGTGCCTCGACGGCATTCAGGGTGAAATCCATATCCATGTCTGATCCCTCCGTTCCGATTTAATACGAGCGACTATAGCAGATACGGTGTTATCTGTCAGTAGTGGGGAGGCGGTTCCTCCTCATCGGCAGTCCGGTTGATCGAGGGAGACAGAGTCCGGCAGAGCTCGGCGAGGAGTGCAACATCCCGTTCAAGGCGTTCGATGACCAACTCCTGGCGGGTGACGATTGAATTCAGCTCCTCAATGGTGTTCTGCTGATCCATAAATCGTATTTCAAGGCCGGTGATCCGATCTTCCATGGTTCTGCTCCCTCCGCAGTATTTTTGTTATGGACAGGGACAGGTGTATTCCCGTAACCTGTGAAAATACAATTTCAGAAAGAAGGGTACTACAATGGCACAGGCACAACAGGGCAGCAAGGTAAAGATTGACTATCGCGGACTCCTGGAAGACGGCACGGTGTTCGATTCGACGTTTGAAAGCGACCTGGCGGATGATGACTGCGGGTGCGACGATGAACAGTGCGAATCGGGCGACTGCAGCGAGGATGACTGCGGCTGCGGCGGGCACGCCGCAGGACCGATGGAGTTGACGATCGGCGATCATGCACTGTTCTCACAGATCGACGATGCGCTGGTCGGCATGGCACCGGGCGAGACGAAAAAGGTCATCATCCCGGCAGCGGATGCATTCGGCGAGTATGACCCTGAAAAGGTGTTCGATGTACCGCGCAGCGATATGCCGGCTGATCTGCAGCCGGAGGTCGGCGATGAACTGGTATTGACCAATGAGGACGACGAGGAGTTAGGAGTATGCGTCGTCGAAGTAAAACCTGACAGCGTCACGTTCGACTCTAATCACCCCCTGGCCGGAGAGGATCTGACCTTCGAGGTGACCCTGGTGGAGATCCTGTAGCCACCGCTACATGCTGCACCATCAAAAAGAACGAGGCGTTCCCAGACGGGAGCGCCTCGTTTCTGTTGCCGGTGCGGAACTGCTAGTCGCGGCAGGCTATCTCGTTGCGCTGGACCACTCTGATATCGCCGGATGACATGTCGTAGACCCATCCATGCACGGCAAGTTTTCCCAGGCGCATGGCGGTCTTGACAAAGGGATAATCGAGCAGATGCTCCAACTGCAGCCGGACGTTTTCCTCGACGATCAGGTTGCTGCGCTGCTCATCGGTAATCTGGAAGTGCAGCCCGGTCAGCTTTTCGTCAACCCTTTCACGGGCTTTGTAGGCGTTGTTGAGCCAGATCGGGATATAGCGGTCATCGTCATTGGTTTCGTCAAGGGCAGCGATGCCGCCGCAGCCGTAATGGCCACAGATGACGATGTCGGGGATCTTCAGATGGTTGATGGAAAATTCAAGGACAGCGGAGAGGTTCCAGTCATTGGTGGCAACGATATTTGCGACATTGCGGTGGACAAATATCTCACCCGGCTTGGTCTGGGTAATGGTGTTGACCGGCACGCGCGAATCGGAGCAGCCGATCCAGAGCACCGTGGGACGCTGGTGCTTGGCCAGTTCGGCAAAGTAATCCCGCTCGCGATCGAACACATCGGATACGAAACGCCGGTTGCCATCAATGAGCTTGCTGATCATGGTCGCCTCCGGTCAGTGGTCAGGCTGTGGTGGCAGCGTCATGCCGTAGATTTTGAATTTTATATGTTACACGGATAAAAAAATAAAAAACAGACTGTTTTTTGTGGTGGGAAGGATTATTGTGTAATCAAGGTAAGCGCTACCGAGCAGAACATCAACAAGGAAGGACGCAGGAAAGAAGTAACGCAGCAGCAAAGAAGGAAACGCAGGAGAACGCCAGACACGGGAGGGCACTATCGAAGACACGAATCCACCTGGCTTGAAAACACCATACGGAGTAAAAACAACGGCTTGAAAGCCGTAGACCCAACCAAGTATGGGATACCAGAAAAAAGAGAAGGCCCGCGAAAAAGCGGGCCTTTCGTTTTTTCTTCTGCGCGGTTCCGTCTACTTTGCTGCGAGCTCCCGTGACCGCTGGCAGGCGGCTTCAACAGCATTGATGACGGTTCCTCGGAATCCGCCATTCTCGAGCGCATGCAAACCGGCACTCGTCGTGCCGCCGGGAGATGTGACACGCTCTCGCAAGAGGGCCGTGTGCTCACCGGTTTCTGATGCCATCAGGGCCGCTCCGAGGACCGTCTGAACCGCAAGGCGGGTTGCCACCTCCCGGGACAGCCCGGTTTTGACACCCGCATCAGCCAGGGCTTCAATGAAGGTAAATACATAGGCCGGACCGCTGCCGGACAGGCCTGTCACCGCATCCATCTGCTTCTCATCGACGACAACGGCAACGCCGGTCATGGCAAAGATCTGCCGAACCAGATCAAGGTCGGCAGGACTTGCTTTCCGGCCCTGACAGACAGCCGTAGCCCCTGCTCCAACCAGGGCCGGTGTATTGGGCATGGCCCGCACCACGCGGCAACCGGGCAACAGTGCCGCTTCGATTGTCGTGGTCGGAATGCCGGCCATAACCGAAACCACCAGCTTCGCGTCACCCACGGCGGTCTCGATGGCATCAAGCACTCCTGCTGCCTGCTGCGGTTTGACCGCCAGCACCACCACCTCACCCCAGGCGGCAGCTTCAGCGGCATCGGCAAGAACCAGCAGCCCGGGGAACAGGCGCGACAGCTCTTCCCGGCGGGCGGGAACCACATCTGCCACGGCAATGCCGACACCCACATCCTGCTGCAGGAGTCTGCGGATAATGGCCTCGGCCATATTTCCGCCACCAATGAACGCAATCTTTCTGATATTCAGCATACCTATCCCCCTTGAGGAAGCTCTTGCGACTAAAGATAACACCAGATCCGGACCGGCATGCCGGAACCTGCGCCAGGCCTATCCGACGCTGCTGCGGGTCACCAGCGCAACCCCGACGCAGATCAGGCAGATCCCTCCCCAGCGCATCGGGCTGACTGTCTCACCCAGAAACCACTGGGCCAGAAAGGCAACGACGATATAGCTCAAAGCCTGCAGCGGCAGCGCCACCGACAGATCCTCCCAGGAAAGGACCGCCAGCCAGAGCCCGAAATAGACCGCCTGCATGGCGGTTCCCAGAATCAGGCGCCAGTTGGTCAGCGCCTTGAAGATCGTGGCAACGATCTGCTTGAACCCCATGGCCGAGATGTCACCAAAACTCTTCATCCCCTGGGTCAGGAAAATATCGCCGACAGCTCCGGATGTTATGGCAACCAGCATGACAAGCAGCGTCTTCAGCATTTGACCTCTCCCCTGTAATTTACAAGGCGGATATCGAGTTCGTTCAGGCGGTGCCTGACTGCCGGGCTGGTAATGGCGGCCAGCTCTGCTTCATGACGGTAATCCGGCATCCGCCTCGTGATTTCTGCATCCGGCAGGATACCGGGATGAAAATAAAGCTCCGATGTTCCTTTTCCCAGGCCGGGCAGAATCGCCAGAACATAGGCCTCGGTCATGCGGCCTGAGTTAAGAACTCCCTTGACTTCGTCGGCCGCCATGATCGACCGGAGCTTCAGTTCGCGAGCGGCATGGCGCGACAGCGCACCAAAGATCACCCGCTCCACCGCTTTCCCGGCAATCCGCTCCCGGTCGTGGGACAGGTTATGCAGAAGCCGCTCACGCGAAAGCCGAAAGGTGCTGATGCCATGGCGAGGCATCAGTTCGGAAAGGATGCCGAATACTGTCGGGTGCAGGTTAATATTCAGGTGGCCGTCGATATGGCTCAAATCCAGGCCGGCCTCTTTAACGCGGACAATCTGCGCCTCGATCTCCCGGCGAAGGGGGCCCCGCAGCCCCGCATCAAAGAAATAGCGCATCCCGGCCGCAACCGGATCGTCCGGGAAGTTACCGTCGCGATCGGTCAGGCCGGCCAGTTCTGCTGCCGGCAACACCGCCCGCCCCTGTACCAGAGTTAGGTGAAGCCCGATCTGCAGGCCCGGATTCCGGAGGGCAACCTCTACCGCATCATCAAACGCCTCTGCACCCGGCATGATCGAGGCGCAGGTCAGGACACCATCGCGCCAGGCCTTTTCAACCGCCCGATTAACCCCGGCAGAAAGGCCAAAATCGTCGGATGTGACAATAACCTGGCGCTTCATGAACAGTCCGGGCCGCCTCCCTTGCGTTTACGCATATAATCCAGATACTGTCGCCCCTCTTTCAGCAACTTGGTGCGTTCCTCGCCATCGACGATCATCCGGCCGATGCTGCGCAGGATGTACCGGGGACGGAAGTAGAACTTGTTGTAAAATTCTTCGACAGAATTGAAAATTTCAGCATTGGAAAGATGCGGGTAATTGATCACGCACTTCTGGTGACCGGTATCGTCGATAAAATCGTCGGAGGCGATCCACCCCTTTTCCTTGCTCAATTCATAGAACTCGGTACCGGGATAGGGTGACGCAAGCGAAGCCTGGATTGAATTGAGATCAAGCATCTTGGCAAATTCGATGGTTTCCCGGATGGTTTCCCGGGTTTCACCCGGCAGCCCCATGATGAAGGCGCCGTGAATCGACAGCCCCAGTTTCTTGCAGTC
>DCNF01000003.1:21840-28862 GCA_002322035.1 Geobacter sp. UBA1603 | reverse complement strand
ACCACATGGCGAAGCCCCGCCTCGCGCATGGCCTTGAGCGTCTCAAAATCGCAGTTGGCCCGAGCATTGATGGTCCAGGAAATGCCAAGCGGTTTGAGCAGGGCGGCCACGTCCCGGGCATGTTTCCGGTCGGCGGTAAATGTGTCGTCGTCAAAAGAGAGCTCGCGCATTTCGGGGATATTATCGACAATCCACTTGACCTCTTCATAGACATTCTGTGGACTGCGGGTACGCATTTTCCTCCCGGAGAATGTCTGGGGCCAGAGGCAGTAGATGCAGCGGGCCGGGCAGCCACGACTGGAGTAGATCGAGACATAGGGGTTTTTGAAGTGGGGAATCACATACTCCTTGATCGGCAGGTCACGCCGGTACACCGGCGCCACGAAGGGCAGGGCATCCAGGTCTTCGATCGGCGGCCGGTCGGGCGTGTGCACGACGCTCCCCTCTTTCATGAAACTGATACCGTCAACCCGCTCCCACTCTCTCCCTTCGCACAATTCCTTGGTCGAATAATCGAATTCTCCCCTGCAGACGATATCAATGATACCGGCGCCGGCCTTGAGCGACTCCTCCGGCAAGACCGTCACATGGGGCCCTGTCAGGACGGTCACGATAGACGGCTTTGCCTCTTTGATACGACGGGCGGTCTCGATATCGATCGTCAGGGTCGGGGTCGAGGTGTACATCACCACCATATCAAAGTCGCGGGCTATGTGCAGGCAGTCATCCAGAGTTAATTTCTGTACCGGGGCATCGACGACCCGGCTCCCTTCAATCATGCCGGCCGGGAAGCAGAGCCAGGTCGGATACCAGAATGAGGTCACCTCGCGCGACGCCTGATAGCGGGCACCGGCGCCACCATCAAAATCCTCGAACGTGGGCGGATTGAGAAAAAGCGGTTTCATTGCAACTCCTTGAATGTTACTGAAAAATTTACAGAATAGGGATAGAGGCGGGGAAAGTCAAGCTTGAAGGGAACTGTGTGCCATTTCAATTCTCGTAAAAAAGGGCAGCCGGCCGGCTGCCCTGATTCACGAACATCATCCGTACGTGGGAGCTATTTCTTTTTCTTCTCGTCCTTTGCGACAGGTTTAGCGTCAGCCTTGGAGGCAGCTTTGTCCTCTTTCTTTGCCTGTTTGGCAATAACCTGGTCCTTGATCTGCTCATAGAGCGGTCCGGGGATGATCGAGCGAGACTTCAGCTGGGTCTTGTTGGCATAGGGGCGGCCAGCCACGATCTTGGCGGCATAGGCGTCACCAATACCGGAAATCGCCTTCAATTCGGCTTCACTGGCGCTGTTGATGTCGATCAGCTCCTTTTTGGCAGACTGCTTGGCATCGGCAGCACTTTTCGGGTCGGTTGCTGCTTTTTCTGCGACAGCCTTGGGAGCGGCCGGCTTCTTGGCATCAACGGCAAAGCATAATGAAGCGCAAAGCATGATGCCCGCTACCGATACTGCCGACCTCAACAGAAATGTTCTCATCAGTCACCTCCAGTTTTTTTGTTGTTACTGATCCCTTTCCGCGTTCTACCAAAGCAGGCCATGGGATGTCAACACCGTTTTACAGTATAAAACGCTGGCCCGGCTCCGCATACGAGACATCACGCCTCATACTTCACCTGCCTGCCAGCCAGCCCCCCAGATTACCGGCCAGACGCCGATTGTTCTGGTCAAGGTAGCGGTTCTGGAAGATCGCATCGTCGCCGAAAACTATGAAACTTCCGGCACCCTTCCGCCCACTGACGACAACGGGAAACGCACCGACGGCATCACCCTTTGTCAGGGTCTTGCTGCCGTCAAGATCAACCCAGGCCTTCTCTGACGTGCGGGCCAGCACGGCCACTCCGGGGCCGGGATTGAGTGCCCAGCCACCGTAGAGCGCAAAACTGTCCAGACCCCCGAAAAGCGGGTCGCTTGCCAGATCATGCAGGCGGAAATTGATATCCTGATCAATGGTGTTGCGCTGCTCATGCAGCACCGCATTCGAAAAATCAACGCCGAGCTGTTCCAGCAGTCGGGCAAACGGAGAGCCGATGTGCAGCATCACCGCCAGACGCCCGCCGCGCTCGACAAATCTGACGATCGAAGCGACCTCCTCGGCGGCAATTGGCCGAAATGCACCTGAAATAACCAGCGCAGCCGCATCCTGCAGCAGGCTGTCCGTCAGCGGCTTGGTCGTAGAAACCGTCGTATTGCCTGACAGCCGAAGCATCTCGGCCAATCCTGAAAGCTGCAGATCACCCGTCTCCTCAATCAGAAAACGCTGGCCATGCCCCTGGTCAATCAGCACAAGCGGCTGGCATAACGCCGGAACAACACCCAGGAGCAGCACCACACATATCAGCGCACCGATTCGCACCATCACAAACCTCCTTACGGATCTTTTTTGTCTCTTTTAACCCATGGGGTATTTTTTTGCAAGAAAGTCTTTCCCTGGACAACAAGAATGCGCTATCGTTGCCATCTGGAACCCCGGCCCACTACCGTACGACATTCTGCCCGATCCGCCGTTCTATTCAATCGTTGCAGGGGATACGCGATGGACACACCCGCCACAGCCCGAAACCAGGCCACAAACGCCGGTATTTTCAGCCTGCCGGTCATCGTGGCGGCCCTCGGCTACTTTGTCGATATCTACGATCTGGTGCTGTTCAGCATCGTCCGGGTACCGAGCCTCAAGGCCATCGGTCTTTCCGGGCAGGAGCTGATTGACCAGGGCGTGTTTCTGTTGAACATGCAAATGGCGGGCATGTTGCTGGGGGGCATCCTCTGGGGTGTTATGGGCGACCGCAAAGGGCGCCTGAAGATCATGTTCGGCTCGATATTTCTGTACTCGCTGGCCAACCTTGCCAACGGGATGGTCACGTCCATTGAAGCCTATGCCCTGCTGCGCTTCATTGCCGGCATCGGGCTGGCCGGCGAGTTGGGAGCCGGGATAACCCTGGTCAGTGAAGTCCTGCACAAATCCATCCGGGGCTACGGGACCATGATCGTTGCTTCGGTCGGCGTTTCTGGCGCAATTCTGGCAAATTTGGTCGCTAAATCATTCGACTGGCGCACCGCCTTTGTGATCGGCGGAATCCTGGGCATGGCCCTGCTGCTTCTGCGGGTGGGGGTGGCCGAATCGGGCATGTTTGCCGGAATGGAGGCAAAAACCGGCTTACACCGCGGAAATTTCCTGTCCCTGTTCACCAGTTGGAACCGCTTCGGACGCTTTGCCGATGCGATCCTGATCGGCCTCCCATCCTGGTTCGTGGTCGGCGTGCTGATCACGTTTTCCCCCGAGTTTGCCAAAGTGCTCGGCATCCGGGGGACCATCAGCGCCGGCAACGCCGTCATGTACTGCTACATGGGGCTGGTGGCCGGTGATCTGGCCAGCGGCATGTTGAGCCAGCTGCTGAAAAGCCGCAGGAAGGTCGTACTGATCTTTCTGCTCATATCCGTGGCGGCGGTGCTGATCTACTTCTCGGCGGCCGGGGCCAGCACAGCTGCTTTCTACGGGATCTGCGCCCTGCTTGGCTTCGGCATCGGCTACTGGGCGATCTTTGTCACCATCGCCGCTGAACAGTTCGGCACGAATCTGCGGGCCACGGTCGCCACCTCGGTCCCCAACTTTGTACGCGGTATGACTATCCCGATCACCACCCTCTTCCAGCTGCTGCGGAAACCGCTCGGTATTCAGAACGGTGCGCTGGTGGTAGGTGCGGTCTGTCTGGCCGTGGCACTGATCTCGCTGATGAGGCTCGAGGAGACCTTCCACAAAGACCTCGACTATTTTGAAGAATACCTGTAAACAGGACCTGCAGTATGGATTCGGCAGGTCATCCACATCTTCGGCAAGAAAGGAACCGCAATCACAATGAGTCAGAGAAAACCGGAAATCAGCTTCAAGTACATCTATAACTACGGATACAACCCGACCTATGTCAACGGTGCCCAGGGGGGCTTTTCGCCGCGCGGGGAAATCGTTGTTCACTTCTACCTGGAGCGCCAGCCGCTTCCGGAAAAGATAACCCACGAAATCAGCCTGGAGGGAGGCATCGGCCGCGAAACTGCCGTCGAGCCGGAGGATCTGAACCAGAGCATGGTCCGCTTCATCGACACCGGAGTTGTTATGAGCTATGAGAATGCCAAGGCCTTCCATGCCTGGCTCGGCGAGAAGCTAAACGAACTGGAAAACCTGCACAGGGCCAGCGCCGAATTCGCGGCAAGCCAGGCTGCTGGACAGGCATAAATGTTATGTTCCTCACGGCGGCGACCAGGCACCTTCGGTGCCTGGTCCTGCCTGACGCTATTGATACTGGTCGTGCTGCTCGCAGTTCCGCCAGTCTCCCAGGCATTTCCGGTTCCAGAACGGCTCGAGTTCGAGATCAGCTACACCGGGATAACCGCCGGGCGTGCCGTGCAGGAAGTCAATAAAATCGGGGACGAAATCCAGATCGTTTCTACCGCTCGCTCAGCCGACTGGCTGAAACTGATGTTTCCGGTTGACGATCGGATCGAATCGTTTCTTGTTTCTGGAACCCCACCGCTATTTATCGGTGTACCACGACTCTACCGCGAACGAATCCGCGAGGGGTGGACCCGCTTCCAAAAAGATGCTGTCTTTGACCGACAAAAGCTTGAGGTAACCACCACAGACCACCTCAAAAATAGCGTCACCGTCCAAAAAATCAGCAAGCGAACCTACGACACTCTGTCGAGTTTTTTCTACTTCCGCTCACTCCCGGCTCTTCAACCGGGCACATCCTATTTCATCGATATCTTTGACTGCAAACGGCTCTGGAACACAGAAGTACAAGTTCTGCGCCGCGAAGAGATCACCACCCCGCTCGGCCGCTTCAAAACCGTTGTCATCAAGCCGCTGCTTAAATCAGAGGGGATCTTTGCCCGTACCGGCGAGATGCACATCTGGCTGACCGACGATGACCGCCGGATTCCGGTTCTGATGAAATCAAAGGTTCGGATCGGCAGCATCACCGCCACCCTGACGGGGGGGAACTACTGGCCTGACCGGCCCCGCCAGAAGTGACCGTATCCCGCATACAGAACCGAGGCTGACGGCACCGGTCAGGAATTCAGGTAGTCACCCAGTAACCCGCGTGAGTGCAGGTCATCGTGGCAGTGACTACAGAGATTTTCCCAGTTTGAGCCGTCGGGGGGGTTGTTGTGGTGGTTGCCGTCCTTGTGGTGGACGGTGAGCAGGTGCAGCGTTGCAGAGGTGAATTCACGGCCACAGCGGGCGCATACCGGGCCGTGGATACGAAGTGATTTCACGCGGTAGGTGCTGGTGCTGTCACGCTCATCCCTCATCCGGCGGATCAGCGCTTCAGCCGTGGCCGAATCTGGGAGCGGTACGGTTTTCGGGCGTTTCATCGGATTGCGCGCATCAGCCGTTCAGCAGCTTCACGGTTGCCCGGCCATCGGCGTAGTAATCAATGATATTGTAACAGCCGTAGGACTGTTCGATGGCAAACATCTTCTCAAGTGGTGCGCCGATAACATCCAGGAGAATCACCCGGTTGACTCCGCCGTGCCCCACCACCAGCACCTCCTGTCCCCGATGGCGTTCAACAATCTCCCTGATGACAGGCATGACCCGTCTCTGCACATCCAGCAGATTTTCTCCCTGGGGGACACGGTAGTTTACCAGATCAGCCAGACGGGCCTGCCACTCATCGGGCCAGCGCCCGGTGATTTCAGCCCAGGTCAGCCCCTCCCAGATGCCGATATTTAACTCACGCAGTTCAGCCCGCCGGACCGGACTGATCCCGAATGCCCCGCAGATGATTCCTGCGCCGGTGACACAGCGGGTCAGATCGCTGCTGTAACAGGCTGAAATCGGCCTTTCAGCCAGCCGGTCCCGAAGCTGATGATACTGTTCGACCCCGACATCAGTCAGCTCCACATCGGTCTGGCCGTTATAGCGGGGCTGTTCGTGGCCGACTACCTGACCGTGGCGCACGAGGTGGATACGAGTCGTCAGGGCGGTCATGCAGCCCCACCGCCGCCGTCCAGTATCCGGCGTATACGCTGCTGCAGTTCCAGGGCACTGAAGGGCTTGGCCAGGAAATTGACCCCTTCTTCCAGGGTTCCGGAATGGACATCGATACTGCTCGGATAACCGGACAGGAAGAGCACCTTCAGGTCAGGCTGCGTCACGCTAAGCCGTTCGAACATCTGCGGCCCGCTCATATAGGGCATGACCACGTCGCTGACCAACATCTCGAAACGCTCTCCGCGCTGTTCGATGCATTCCAGAGCCTGGAGCGGGTCGCTGACTGAAACAACCTCGTACCCCTGTTCAGTCAACATATCAACCACCATCTCCCGGACCATCTGATTGTCCTCAACCACCAGCATCCGCGCCGTTGTAACACTCTCGGTACTGGCCGCCGAAGCCGGCACCGCACTCGGCAGATCACAGCGATCGCAGGCCGGGAAGTACATCTTGAAGATCGTCCCCTCACCCGGCCGGCTGAAGACAGAGATGAAACCGCCGTGCTGCTTGACGATGCCGTAGACCGTTGCCAGCCCCAGTCCTGTTCCGTGTCCAGTCTGTTTGGTGGTGAAAAACGGCTCAAAGATATGGCTCAGGGTTTCGTCGTTCATGCCGCAACCGCTGTCGGCAAACGCCAGTAATATGTAGTCACCTTCCATCAGCCCGGGATGGATACGGGCATTTTCCCCATCCATGAACAGCCGCTCCGTACTGATCCGGATCGTCCCCTGCGCCGAGATTGCATCCTGGGCATTGACCGCCAGGTTAAGCAGCACCTGCTCGACCTGACCACTGTCAGCCTTGATAAAGGGCGATGCAGCATCCAGATCAAGGACAAGCTCGATGTCTTCGCGAATCGTACGGCGTATAATATCCCGAAACCCTGAAACCACGGCGTTAAGGTCGATGGTCACGATCGACAGCACCTGTTTGCGGCCAAAGGTTAAAAGCTGCCGGGTCAGGTCACGGGCCTTGCCAGCGGCATTCACCACGCCGCCAAGCTTGTCATACAGCGGGGAG
>DCNF01000003.1:11881-21670 GCA_002322035.1 Geobacter sp. UBA1603 | reverse complement strand
AGCTGCTGTTCAAGCTGTTCATGCTCTCGGGCCGTGCGCTCTCGCTCCAGAGCAATGCTGGCCAGGTGGGCAGCCGACTCGATACAGGTAACCATCTGGCTGTCGGGGACAGCCGGGCGCACCAGATGGATTGCCAGAACCCCCAAAAGGCCCCCTTCGGGGGCAATGATCGGCTGGGCCCAGCAGGCCCGGAACCCGGCCTCGAGCGCAGTATCCCGGAATGAGCTGCAGAGAGGATCCTCAGCCACATCCTCAACAACCACGCGGCTCCGGCGACAGGCGGCCGTGCCGCTGACGCTCTCGCCTTCACGGATCGCCAGCCCCTCGGCAGTCTTACGATACGGCTCGGGAATATTGGGAGCAACCGCCAGCGTAAGCTGTTCACTCTTTTCGTCAACCAGCAGTATCGAGGCATTGGCACCTGACAGCTCCTGTTCCACGGAGCGGACCACCAGTTCCAGCAGCGATACCAGCGGCTCCCCTCCAGCCAGTCGCTCAAGGATATCGGCCCGCGCCTGATCACGCAACTCGGAAAGCTTGCGCCGGGTAATGTCGCTGACAATATGCACGGCACCTTTGACCGCACCATCGGCATCAAAGATCGGGTCCACCGAAACCTGATACCAGGCTCCGTTGATCGGCAGCTCCATGCTTTGGCGGATCCGGCTTTTTTCCATGGCAGCAAACGGGCAGGTCGGCAGCGGCGTGACACAGTCATGGGCAACCGCACAGCAGGTGCGGCCGATGCTTTTCTCGGGCGGCACGCCAAAAATCTTTTCCGTGGCACGATTGGTACGAACGATCCGGCGATCCTTGCCCAGAATCCAGATTGCATCGCTGACAGCGTCGAAGGTGGTCTGCCACTCTTGGGCCTTCTGATACAACTCTCGGTCGGTCAGTTCCAGCAGCTGCCCCATGTCTTCAAGCTGCCTGATATGCCGCAGCAGCATCAACGCCAAGAGCACCGCCAGGCCACTCAACACAAAGGTCAGGGCAACCTGCTGGAAAACCTTGGAACGCCAGGGCTGCAGGGCATCGTCACGGCTTAAGGAGATATTCGCCACCACCGGCATCGAGGCCAAAGAGACGTAACTGTTGATCCGGGGGGACTTCTCGAGCATGACCCCCCGGTCAAGCTGGAAGGTTCCACTCGGTGCTGACGGGAGATAAATCCGAAAGAGCTTCGAACGCGAGAAATCCTGGCTGAGCCCCTGCTCGGAGAACGGCTCGTTAACCAGAACCGCGCCGTCGCGGCGCAGCAGCATGACCCGTTCCCGGGCTCCGAGCCCGAGCGATCCGTAAAATTTCTGGAAATATTCCAAGTCGAGCGCCACGGCCACCAAGCCGGCAAATCCTCCCGTCCGGTCGCGGAGCGGCCGGGAAATGGTTATCCGCCAGCGATTGTTGACCCTGCTTTTCAGGGGGCGTGAGATAAACATCCCCTGGGCGGGATTGTCGCGGTGAAAGATGAAATAGTCACGGTCGGCCACATTGGCCGTTTTCATCGGGAATTCAAGGGAGTGGGCATAGAGCAGGCCGCTTTGGTTGACAACGACCAGCGAGCCGTAAGGTGATGAACTCTGCACCTTGCGATGCAGCAGATCATGGAGCTGGCGGTCCGAAAGGGCTGAAATCCCCCCGGAGAGGTTGATTTCATTAATGGTATCAGCTACCAGCCGCCCCCCCTCGTCAAAGGTTCGCTCGGCATGTTCAGCCAGGGCGCGGGCATAGGTGCGGGCCTTCTGTTCGGCACTTTTGATGTGGGTCCGGTATTCTGACCAGAGACTCCACCCCATGGTACCGATGACCGCGACCATCAGCAGGACAACGATCGCGACAATCCGCTGACGGACTTTTGAAAGGGTGACCTGTTGCATTCCTTACGCTTCCTTCATGCTGCCTGCGGTTACAGTGCCCCATGAAACGAAAACCGTTCGCTGCCCGGACCTTTATTAGGGACAGCGAACGGTGCAGAGATATAAATCAAGGATTGTAAGTTGTTGTACACCTATTTCAGCAAAGGTTCAACCAAACAATCTCCAAACAATCACGCCTGGTAGCTGTTCAGGTAATCCCGAACAGCACCAGCACGGCAATGCCGCACAGTTCGCTGCCAAAGCCGATGATATCACCGGTTATGCCTCCCAGGCGGTGTATGAACCAGCGTCGCACCGCCAGTGCCGTCAGAATGGTTGCCGCCAGGACGACCACGCCCCGGACCGGTGAAACCGATATGACAATCCCTGCCGCAAGGACCAGGGCTCCCGCCAGCTGCCAATACCCCATGCCGCTGATAAATAAGGCTCCCAGCCCCCCCTGGCGGGCATGGGGCGCAGCGCACATGATTACCACCTGGCTGAGCCGCGAGCAGACCGGGACGATCAGCAGCGCCTGCCATTTAATGTCCGCCGGAACCGCAACCAGCGCCTGCCAGGTTAGCAGCAGCCCCAGCACGATACCGACCACCCCGACCGCGCCGACCCGGGAATCCTTCATGACCGCCAGAAAACGGTCCCGGTCACCGCGAGCTGCAATCCCGTCACAGACATCGGCCAGGCCATCAAGGTGGAGGGCGCCGGTCACCACAACCAGCCCCGTCACGAGCAGCGCATCCGTCAGCGGCCGGACGAGCCAGAGCGACAGGAACACGTCCAGCAGGCAGAGCATTCCACCGATAAGCAGCCCGACCAGCGGGAAAAAGGCCGCCGATCGCCCCAGGTCATCATCGTCACAGGGCACGGTGCAGGGCAGTGGGATGATGGTCAGAAACTGCAGCGCGATCAGAAACAGGCGCACGGGCCGCATGTCAGATCTTATCCCCCTTCAGGTCAGCGGCAAAGAGCTTGCCCGCTCCGCGGGAGGCGCAGAAATCACCGCACATGGTGCAGGTCTGTTCGTCCTCCGGTGTACGGCTGGCCCGGATGGCTCGGGCATCTTCCGGGTACAGCGCCAGCTGGAACTGTTTTTCCCAGTTCAGGTCGCGGCGGGCTTTGCTCATCTCCTTGTCCCGCTGCCGGCCCTTGTCCGGGTATTTGTTCATATCGCCGATGTAGGCCGCCACCCGTGCCGCCTTGACCCCCATGCGGACGTCCTCCTCATTGGGGAGCGCCAGGTGCTCGGCCGGGGTGATGTAGCAGATCAGGTCGGCGCCGAAGCGGCTCGACTGGGCCGCGCCGATGGCGGCAGTGATGTGGTCGAAGCCGGGGGCCACGTCGGTTGAGATGGGTCCGAGCATATAGTAGGGAGCCCCGCCGCTCATCCGTTTCTGGAGCTGGATGTTACCCTCGATCTCGTCCAGCGGCACGTGCCCCGGCCCTTCCACCAGCATCTGGCAGCCCATCTCCCGGCCGATCTCGGCCAGTTCGCAGTTGAAGAGCAGCTCCTGGATCTGCGCCCGGTCACTTGAGTCATGGATCGCCCCGGCCCGCAGGCCGTTGCCGAGCGACAGCACGGTGTCGTACTTCCTGAGAATCCCCACCACCCGGTCGAACTTTTCGTAGAGCGGATTCTCGCGATTGTTGGCGATCATCCAGGCCACCATGGAGACCCCCCCCTTGCTGACCAGTCCACCATAGCGGTACCCCTGCTTGCGCAGCCGCTCGATGGTGCAAAGATTGATGCCACAGTGAACCGCCATGAAGGCCATGCCGTCGGCGCACTGCTGCTCGATCAGGTCGAAGAGCATCTCCTCGTCCAGCCTGTTCGGGTCCCCGTACTTCCTGGCTGCCTCGCAGAAGGCCTGATAGAGCGGCACGTTGCCCACCGGCAGTTCAACGGCAGCGATCACCTCGCGCCGCACGCGGTCAAGGTCGCCGCCCACGGAGAGCTCCATCAGGGTATCGGCACCGGACTCCTCGGCTGCCCTGGCCTTGCGCACTTCAGCCTCATAGTCAATAATGTCGCTGGAAGTGCCGATGGAAGCGTTAACCTTGGTGCGCAACCCCCTGCCGATGCCGGCGACTTTAGCTGGCCTGCGGTTATGATTCCACGGTATGACGATTTTGCCTTCGGCGGTCATCTGTCGGATGTATTCGGGGGAAAGCTGTTCATTATCAGCTACGACCTGCATCTGGGGGGTGATGATACCCTGACGGGCGGATTCAATCTGGGTCAGCATGTGGTATTCCTTTTTGGTTATTTCTGGATTCAAGTCCCATAGGTGCATTTTCGCCAGCCGCGCACCGCATTGATGAGCCACATTTCTTGGGCCGCTGCAAGGTCGGACGGTGTCAGCACCCGTTCGGAAACAATGCCTTCTTTCAGCAGGTTCCCGCGCATGACTCCCGGCAAGAGGCCGCTGGAAAGCGGCGGAGTCACCAGGCGGCCAGCCAGCCGCAGCACCAGGTTGTGGTAGGTGCCCTCGGTCAACTCGCCGCGGGTGTTGATCATCAGCACCTCGTCGCATGCCGGATGTTCGGCCCGGATCCGCTCATAACGGCTGCGGTCAGTGCGTTTGAGGTACAGGCCAGGTTCTTGCGGATCGACCGGGCAGCTCGAAATCGCCACCTGCAGCGGGGCCTCGTCGGGGAGGACCGTTTCGGCAGAAACCTCCAGTGCACCGGTGGGCTGCAGCACCAGACGAACCTTGCAGACCCCTGCCAGCCCAGCAGCGTGCCGCTGCAGGACAGACCTGGCAGCGTGGCGGTCAAAAGCGATCCCGAGCCGGCCAGCCGACCAGCCTAAACGGTCGAGATGGGCCTCCAGCAGAGGATAGCACCCGCCTTCCAGCCGCAGGGATTCGATCAGTCCGGCCCCGGGCGGCTGCCGCAGCGCAAAGGCCGTCTTGGCATGACATTCACGTAGTTCGGCTGCCGGATCAGAGTCCCAGGTAATACCACTGCCGACACCCAGTTCAATGCTACCGGACCGCCGGTTGTGGATCACTGTCCTGATGGCGACCGAGAAAACCATCTCGTCACAGGGTGCCAGCATACCGATCGCGCCGCAGTATACCCCACGGGGCCGCTGTTCACGTTCAGCCAGGATTTCCATTGCCCGCCGTTTGGGGGCACCGGTGACCGACCCGCAGGGGAACAGGGCCCGCAGAATCCCGACAAGCCCGATATCCTGCCGCAGACGCGCTGATATGCGGGATGTCAGTTGGTTGACCGTCGGAAAGGATTCAACGTCAAACAGGGACTCGACCCGCACGCTGCCATGTTCGGCGATCATTCCCAGATCGTTGCGGAGCAGGTCGACGATCATCAGATTTTCTGCCCGCTCCTTGGGGTCGTTCAGGAGAGACCGGGCCCGTTCGCAGTCCTCCTCCGGATGGCGCCCCCTCTCACCAGTCCCCTTCATCGGGCGTGTTTCGATACGACGGCCGCTGGTGCGGAAAAAAAGCTCCGGCGAAGCTGAAAGAACCTGCTGCCCACCGGTATCAATGAACGCACAGTAAGGAGCCTGCTGGGATAAGGCCAGCGCACGGTAGAACGGGAGCGGCTCGCCCGCAAGGCGCCCCCGGGCCGGAAAGGTGTAATTTGCCTGGTAGCAGTCGCCGCAGGCGATCAGTTGACGGATTGCTTCAAGATCAGCGTAGTAACGTTCCGGCGAGACAGCTGGCTGGAGCAGGGGAGGCTCGGTCGGTTCAGGCGACACGGCCGGCTGCAGGACCTCGTGACGCCTTTCAAACAGTGCAAACCAGGCCAGGGGGAGTCCCGGGCACGGTGTTTCAGAAGGAAGGTGCGGCGAAAGGGCCGCAGCCGCTTCGTAGGAGATAAAACCGGCGGCATAGCGTCCATGGCTAACCAGACGCTCAACCGCCTCAAGGAGTGGGACGACACGGTCAGGCTGCCAGGCGGTCAGCGTGGCGGTCCGGCCTGAGAAACGGTACGACGCGCCGTGGCCGCTGGTATCGTCAAACAGCACCGCCGGATCAAACACGCTCACCCCTTGGAGACACCCGCGTCTTCGAACGTCGCCATTTCTTTCAAAATCTTGACCCCGGCCTCGATCAGGGTCACGGCCAGGGCTGCGCCGGTCCCCTCACCCAACCGCAGGTCAAGATCAAGTATCGGGCGGACCCCGATTCGCTCAAGCATGAAACGGTGACCGATCTCAACCGACTGATGGGCCGCGAAAATGTAGTCGCGGACATGGGGGTGCAACTCCGAGGCGATCAATGCCCCGGCCGTGGAGATAAACCCGTCAATCACAACCGGGATACGGTTTGCTGCGCACCCCAGGACCAGGCCGGCAATGGCGGCGATCTCTAAACCGCCCACCGTGGTCAGCACGTCCAGCGGATCAGCCGGATCAGGCCGATTATGGGCCAACCCCTGCTCGATCACCCGGATCTTGTTTTTCAGAGCATCATCATTGATGCCGGTGCCGCGGTGCGTCACCTGGGCCACGCTCTTGCCGGAGATGGCGGCGATAATCGCCGAGGCGGGCGTCGTGTTGCCGATCCCCATTTCGCCGGTACCGACCAGGCCGATCCCTTCAGACCGGCACTGGTCCGCAAGCTCGACGCCGACCTGGATGGCCTTGAGTGCCTCTTCCCGTTCCATGGCCGGGCCGGCAATAAAATTGCGGGTACCGCGGGCCACCTTGCGATGCAGCATGCCGGGGGCGCTTGCGAAGTCGAAATCCACTCCGACGTCAACCACCCGCACCTCGGCTCCGGCATGGCGGGCCAGCACGTTAACTCCCGCCCCTCCCCGCAGAAAGTTGAAGACCATCTGGGCCGTCACTTCCCGTGGGAAAAGCGACACCCCCTCTTCGGTGACGCCGTGATCACCGGCAAAAGTGAAAATAACTTTCCCGGAAAGGTCCGGCGCATCGCTTCCGCTGATGGCGGCGATCCGCCTGGCAAACTCCTCCAGCCTGCCCAGTGAACCGAGCGGCTTGGTTTTGTTGTCAAGGCGCGCCTGGGCATGGGCCAGCAACTTTTCGTCTACCGGGACAATCCGGGCAAGGGTCGATTGCATGACATTCACAAAAGGCTCCATATCTGTGTTCGGGCCCGATTCGGCAAGGGCTGGGAAACACGCAGTGATCGCTATTTCAGTCTGACCGGAATTCCGCTGACGACCATCCAGGCTTCATCGGCCGAAGCCGCCAGCATCTGGTTGGCCTGGCCGGCAATATCACGGAAGATGCGGGCCAGGGGGTTGTCCGGCACAATGCCCATGCCAACTTCATTGGAAACGAAGATCAACGGCGTCCTGACCTCGCGGACCGTGGCCGCCAGGCGCCGCACATCCTCCATCACCCGCTCGGTGGTTTCATCGCCCAACTCCTCGTGCAGACAGAGCATATTTGAAAGCCAGAGTGTCACGCAGTCAACCAGGATCGCCTGAAAAACGCCGTCGTTGACCGCCAGGGCCTGGGGCAGGTGCAGCGGTTCTT
This sequence comes from Geobacter sp. UBA1603, assembly GCA_002322035.1. Taxonomy (GTDB): domain Bacteria; phylum Desulfobacterota; class Desulfuromonadia; order Geobacterales; family Pseudopelobacteraceae; genus UBA1603. Next base: position 14,320 of record DCNF01000003.1, on the reverse strand, counting down.
CGATGGTGGTCCAGGATTCACCGCGGCGGAGCTGATGTTTTCTGATCCGCTCGTCCATCTCTTCATCGAAAGCCTGGGCGGTTGCCAAATATGCCAGTTGACCGCCAAAACCACCGGCCAGTTTTTCAGCAAAAACACTTTTGCCGCTCCGGGCCCCACCGGTAATAAAAATTGTCCGGGCCATGCGTCGCTCCTCCCAAAAATAAAAAAACCTGTTCGCGGGGGAACAGGGACGTGAAGCTCATCAAAAAAACCGGCTTCAGCCCCTCGTTCCACGGAGGTTCCAAAACATTCCGGCATGGCAGGTTTCCTGGCTTGGAGATCGCTCCGGCCTCACGCCTTCCCGGGGGCTCCCAGTGGCATTGTGCGAGGCCAGTCCTTCCTTACAGTTGCGGGTCAGCGGGGGATTTGCACCCCCTTCCCTATTACCCGTACCTGATTCAGGCACGGCACCAGACCGGTTGATCAATCAATTGTGGGGGCGTTGTAGCAGAAGCGCAGACATAAGTCAAACTCTATCGCCGCACCACCCGCAGGCATCTTCCTGGCAACACCATTCGCTTGGATGCTTTTTGGATTGCGAACCAACCAGCATCTCGATATCATACCAGCATGCAGCAATACTGACGGGATGCTGTATAAAATTTACCGATACAACGATTGCCCCGCCCGACGATTTGACGAAAGGAAGCGAGAACACTTTCGCACCATTGGTGCCAGATCTCCGTGAAACTACTCCTCACCACCCTGCACGCCAAGTATTCACACGCGTCCCTGGCGCTCCCCTGTCTGGCTGCCGGCTGCAGCGGCATCCCCGGCCTCAACATGACCATCCGGGAGTATACCGTCAACGAGCCGCGTGAGCAGCTCCTGCGCTTGATCATGGCCGAGGCACCTGCACTGGTAGCGTTTTCCTGCTACATCTGGAATATTGAGAAAACACTGCGCATCGCCGCCGACATCAAGGGTATCGCGCCTGAAACCATGATCCTGCTTGGCGGGCCGGAGGCCTCCTTCGGCGTGTTCGAGCTGATGCACGACAATCCAGCCATCGATTTTGTCATCAAGGGAGAGGGAGAGGCTGTCTTCACCCGGTTGGTGCGGCTCGTGGCCGACTGCGGTGCCTGCCCCGACGGCTCCCTTTTGTACGAGCTGCCAAACCTGTTCTTCCGGAACGGCACCGATATCGTCTCGGGCCCCCTTGACCGCTCTCACCTGGAGCTGGACAGCATCCCCTCGCCGTTCCAGGCCGGGCTCGTGGATCTCTCCCGGCCACTCGTCTATTACGAGACCTCGCGCGGCTGTCCCTTTTCCTGCGCCTTCTGCCTCTCGTCGTTGGAGGGACAGGTCCGCTCCTTCTCCATGCCCCGGATCGAAGAAGACCTGCGGTTTCTCATGGAGCGGCCGGTGCCGCGAATCAAGCTGGTGGACCGGACCTTCAACTACGACATCAAGCGCGCCCTGCAGATCTGGCGTTTCATTCTGGCCCACAACCGGGTAAGCCATTTCCATTTCGAGATCGCCGCTGACCTGCTGACCGACGAGGCCATCGAACTGCTTCGGCAGGTGCCGGACAAGACCTTCCGATTCGAGATCGGTGTCCAGTCCGCCTCTTCCGATGTGCTGGCGAGCGCGGGACGCACCTCCGACCTGGGGCGGCTCTTCTCCATCATCCGCCGCCTGCGTGCCGAAACCAGCGTCGAGTTGCACCTGGACCTGGTGGCCGGGCTTCCCGGAGAGGATTACGCCGGTTTTCTGTCGTCACTCCAAGCGGTTGCAAGCCTCAACCCTCACGAGATCCAGGTCGAGCCGCTCAAGGTTCTGAAAGGCTCTCCCATGCGTGAGATCGCCAACCGGAACGATTACCGGTTTTCCAACTCCCCCCCTTACACCGTCCTCCGTAATCCTTGGCTTTCCTACGGCGACATCTGCCGCATCGAAACCGTCGGCCGCCTGCTCGATCTGTTCTACAACCATGGCGGCTTTGTCACAGCCCTTGCGGAGCGGTCCCACCACGAACAGCTGGCGCTGCTGTTCGACCGCATGGCAGTCGAAGCCGGTGACACTCCCCTCACCGCCCTCACTACCCTGCGCCGCTATGAGCTCTTCTACCGGCTGGCCCGCACCGGCGACAGCGCCACCGATGAGCTGCTGGCCGACGCCCTGCTCTACGATTTCTGCGGCACGGAGATGCCCCGGCCGGGCAAGCTGCCGGAGTTTGTCGCACAGCGGGAGGCGGAGTTTTCCTGGCCGGGGGGAAAAGAAGAGGGGCACAGCGGGCGGGTTCGCCGTTTCCGCTGCACCTTCAGGCGGGATTATCGCGTGCAGCCATGGCGGGACCAGCTAACAGACGTGGTGTTCAATTACTCCCGATAGAGAAGGTACCGTTCCCGCACCTTCCTGAACCGCTCCAAATCGCTTTCCCAGCGCCCGGCCACC
>DCNF01000003.1:9416-11836 GCA_002322035.1 Geobacter sp. UBA1603 | reverse complement strand
TTCCGGGTCAAGAGTTCCCACGCACGACTGTCACCGACCTCGGTGGCAAACCCTTCGTAAGCACGAAAACGGTCCGGGTGGATTTCATAAAAGGCCTGCACCAGATGCAGACCGGCCAGCACCGGGTCGAGCAGATTGCGGTCGATGGCAGTGACGCAAACGCCGTTGCAGGACCTGCCTCGGTGGATGAAACCGGGAGCTGTCGGTGTGAATGTGCAGGGGGCAAAGGTAATGCCTGGAATCTGCCGCGCCGCCAGGTTTACGGCAACTGCCGCTCCATCGGCCCAGGGAGCGCCGAAGGCGGTGAAGGCACGGTCTGTTCCCCGCGCCACCGAGAGCGACGTGGTTTCGATGGTGCCTGGCCCGGGATAGAGCATGGCGGCGGTCAGGCTCTTCATGTTGGGGGATGGGTTCACCCAGGCAAGGCCGGTGTCGTCGTAGTGCATCTGCCTATGCCAGCCGGACATCGGCACCACGGTCAACTGTGCGCCGATACGGTATTCGTTGTTGAACAGGCGGGCCAGCTCTCCGATGGTCATGCCGTGGCGGGTGGGGATGGGGTGGATCGACGTCAGGGCGCCGCAGCCACTTTCCTTGTCCGGCAGCGGCCTATCCGGGATTGCACCCCCTATCTTCTCGCCGCCGATAGGGTTGGGACGGTCAAGCACCACGAACGGGATGCCGGCTTGCTTCGCCGCCCGCATGGCCAGCGACAGGGTTCCGATGTAGGTGTAGAAGCGGGTGCCGATATCCTGAATATCGAACACCAGCACCTCAATACCCTTAAGCATCTCCGGCGTAGGCCGGCACTGTGCGCCGTACAGACTGTGCACCGGCAGGCCGCTCCTGGCGTCAATCCCCGAGGTGACCTTTTCGTCGGCCTCTCCCCTGATGCCGTGCTCCGGGCTGAACAGGGACACCAAGTACACCCCCGGCGCCCGGCTGATGATATCGATGGTACTGCGACCGTCTGCCGAACGGCCGGTGTGGTTGGTTATCAGCCCGACCCGTTTCCCCTGCAGGATTGCAAACTGCTGCCTTTCGAGCACCTCGATGCCGGGCAGCACCGCAGCAGCGGCGGAGCAGGCTGTCAGGCAGAAAAGAGCCGTCAGCAGAAATTTCATCTCAAGGCTCCGCAGCCTGCTGGTCGGCCGCCACAAAACGGCATCCTCGAAAGGCAAAGAACGCAGCGGCAGCAACCGCCAGCGGAGTGATCAAAAGAGCGGAGCGGAGACCATACTGATCGGAAAAGAGGCCGATAATGGCGGGCGAGATGGCATCACCAAGAGCATGAATGGTGAAAATGGTGATGGCGAACCCGGTGGCACGGCGGTCGGGTCGCAGCACATCCACCAGCACCGTGTTGAGCGGTCCGGTGTTAAGGAACAGGAACAGTTCGGCCAGGCCAATGGCCGCCAGACAGAATGTCAGAGAGGGGGCACACAGTGCAGCGGCGGTCAGCGGGGCGCCAAGCACAAAACCGGCGGCGGACACATAGAGCTGACCGGCCGGGGTGCGCTGCTTCAGCCGGTCGCCAAGCCAGCCGCCGGCCAGAGTGCCGATGATGCCCGAAACCACCGTGATACCGCCAAAAAGCAGGTTCGCCCGTCCCACGTCGAGACCGAAGGAGCGGTTGAGGAAAGACGGCACCCATTGGGCCAGCCCTCCCAGGGCAAAGGTCATGGCGGTCATGGAAAGGGTCGCCGAAACATACGTGCGGTTGGCAGAGAACTCCTTCAGTTCACGAACGACCCCCCTGCTGAACGGATAATCAACCGCTGACGCCGACACCCTGCCGGGGTCATGCAGTCGCCAGAGCGGAAACGCCAGCAAGAGCCCCGGTATGCCGACCATCAGAAAAGCCTGCTGCCAGCCGAATCTCTGCCCAAGCATCCCCCCCAGCACATACCCCAGGGCGCTACCGACCGGGGTCGCCAGGAAAAAGAGCGCCAGGACCCTTCCGCGACGCTTTCGATCGAAGTAGTCTGCCACCAGGCCGGGCGAAACAGTTCCGAAGCCAGCCTCCCCCACCCCCACAAGCGCCCGGGCGGCGAACAGCATCCGGTAGCCGCCGGCCAGGCCGGAAAGCATGGTTGCCAGGCTCCAGGCCACCAGGCCGCCGGCCGCCAGACGAGGACGATGGGCAGTATCGCCGATCCTGCCGAAGAACGGGGCGGCCAGCATGTAACTGAACATGAAGGCGCTGCCGAGGAAACCGAGCGAGGCATCGGAAAGGCGCAGGTCGGACTTGATCAGCGGGAAGACAGCGTAAAGCGCCTGACGGTCGATATAGTTGAGCAGATTGACGCACAGGAGCAGCGCCAGGGCATAGCGGGCACTCCCGCGGGAGGTGTCATTACAATTCCAGATCAAGGATGATCTCGAGGCGACGAGGACTGAGGCGACGAAGGCATACATAT
>DCNF01000003.1:8856-9215 GCA_002322035.1 Geobacter sp. UBA1603 | reverse complement strand
ATGATGGCGATGCGGATGATGCCGGCGGAGTTGTCGACCGTTGACATGACATTCATCCCCTCATAGGCTTCCAGGATAAACTTGAGGTACACCATGTCCTGATGCCTGACTTTAAAGAAGCGCGACATCATGGCAGCGTTTTCCCCTGAAGCGCGACAGCACCGGCCCGGCCGGGGATTTCACCCATAGCGAGCTCGCAGGCCGGGGTCCCGGAAAGCGTGCTGACCGCTTCCCCCAGCGTAATGCAGCGGATACCGGCGGCCTGCAACCCTTCCAAAAGTCGGACAAACGAAGGCCTGATGGCCTTCCCCTCCAACTCAGCGTGGATAGTCAGGACATTGAGCCCGTCCGTGAGGCTG
>DCNF01000003.1:8457-8815 GCA_002322035.1 Geobacter sp. UBA1603 | reverse complement strand
TCAGGTAATACTCATGGATACTGGCCGGGGTGATACCTGCCGTACCGAGAATTTCATCGGCGGTCGGCAGGGTGGTCGGAACCTGAAGAGTCCTGAAACGGCGGCCACCCATGACCGGGTAAAAGGGATGGGTACCGCGGCTGTCGCTACAGTAGGAAAGTCCCATGGCATCCTGTACCTCCAGAGAATCGGGCGACACGGTCCATCCCGGTGCGGCGGTTGTGGCCGTACGCCGGCCGACGATTTCCTCGAACAAAGCAGCGGCTCTGCCCAACTCCATGGCGGTCAGGTGTTTGGGAAACCAGGGGAGGTAATCGTGCCACTTGACATGGTCCCAGCAGTGGATACCGATCTCATG
>DCNF01000003.1:1540-8355 GCA_002322035.1 Geobacter sp. UBA1603 | reverse complement strand
AGAACACCGTACATCATGGTTTTCAGGCTATAAGCCGATGGCGCTCGGCTGCGAAGCTGCTTCTTCAGGAACCCCTTACGGGTGAAGATCCGCCGCAGCGCCTTGCCGGAGTTGTCGGGCCCCATGGAGAAGTAGAAGGTGGCCCGGGCACCGAAGCGCGCCATATCCTCCACCAGGCGCGGCACACCGTCCCGCGTACCTTCGTGGGTGTCCACATCGACTTTCAGAGCAACGATTTTTTCAGCCATGGGCGTGGAGAATATCAGTTTTGACGATGGTGTAAACAGCAAACTGCATTGATCTCCCCTTGACAGCATCACCGAAAGGAGTATAACGGCAGAAAAAGCAGCCGAAATTCGCCCATAGCAGGGCGGATGCGGGGGACCCGATCAGTAGGGGCGTATTCCGGTTCCGATCCGGATAGGAGACTTTCAGTTCCGAGCCCGTCAGCTAACCTCGTAGGCGTCTGGAAGGGCAAACAGCGGCACCGTCCGCCGGTTCATGCCGGCGGTTTTCTTTTTTATCCGGCAGCATCGCACAACACCTCGGAGATACAAAGATGAAACATGGCGAAATCGACTCCTTCTGGGGTGGGATCATCAAATCCATGGGGCTGGTATTCGGCGACATCGGCACCAGCCCGATCTATACCCTGACCGTTATATTTGCCCTCACAAAACCGACCCCGGAAAATGTGTTCGGCATTCTCTCCCTGATCGTCTGGACATTGATGATTCTGGTCAACATTGAGTATGCCCTGCTGGCAATGAGCTTATCCCGCAAGGGAGAAGGTGGCACCATTGTTTTACGCGAGATCCTGGTCAGAATGATCAAGCCCGGAAGGCAGATGGTTTTCGTGACCTTTCTCTCCTATCTTGGCGTCTCACTCCTGCTTGGTGACGGAGTCATCACGCCGGCCATCTCAATTCTCTCTGCCGTTGAGGGCCTGGTGCTGATTCCCGGCCTCGAGTCAATCCAGCAGAACATACTGATTCTGATCGCTGCCATCATCGCCGTCGGCCTGTTCATCTTTCAGTTCAAAGGCACCGACAAGGTTGCCGCTGCCTTCGGCCCGATCATGGTGGTCTGGTTTTGTTCGCTCACGCTTTCGGGTGCCATATCCATCGGTTCACTCCCTTCCATCATCAGTGCCATCAGCCCCCATCATGGCATCAGCTTCCTGATGCACAACGGCCTGGCCGGCTTTTTTATCCTGTCTGAAGTCATCCTCTGCGCAACCGGGGGCGAAGCGCTCTATGCCGATATGGGGCACCTGGGCCGCAAACCGGTAAAACGGGCCTGGTATTTCGTCTTTGCTGCACTGGTAATCAATTACCTCGGCCAGGGAGCATTTATCGTTAACCACCCGGATGCCAAGAACATCCTCTTTGGCATGGTACAGTCTCAATCGCCACTTTTGTACATACCGTTCCTGATCCTGACTATTCTGGCGACTGTCATCGCCTCACAGGCCTTGATCAGCGGCGTGTTCTCGATCGTCTACCAGGGGATCACCACCCGGATTCTGCCACTGCTCAAGGTTGATTACACCTCCAAACAGCTCAAGTCCCAGATATATATCGGTTCGGTCAACTGGATACTACTGGCACTGGTAATCATGATCATGCTGATTTTCCGGAAATCAGAAAACCTGGCAGCAGCCTACGGACTGGCCGTAACCGGCACCATGGCAATAACCGGCATCATGATGACCATAATTTTCTCTCACACCCAAAAAAAATGGAAGGTCCCGCTTGCGCTGCTAGTGACCCTGATTGACTTCGCTTTTCTGATTTCAAATCTTTACAAGCTGCCCCATGGCGGATATTGGTCGCTGATTCTGGCCTCAATACCTTTTCTGGCAATCCTGGTCTGGACCAGGGGACAGCGCGCCCTTTACCTGGCCCTCAAACCGCTCGACATGGAAACCTATCTGGTCAGTTACGAACAGATCTACCGCAAGGGTCATATCCCCGGTACAGGGCTCTTTTTTGTCAAGGAGTGGAACACCATACCGCCCTATCTGGTACACTGCACCATTCGCAGCAACATCATTTACGAAAGAAACGTCCTGATCTCGATTTTCCGCACCGATGAGCCCTATGGGCTGGAGACGTCCCTGACCCCGGCACTTGGCACCGGCCTCGATGCTTTCGATATCAAGGCCGGCTATATGGAAATTTTTGATATTGAGCACCTGCTGAAAGAAAACGGCATTATCGAAAAAGTAATCTTCTACGGGATCGAGGACATTGCCACCGGCAATCCGGTATGGAAGGTTTTTTCAACCCTGAAGAAGCTGACCCCCAACTTCGTGCAGTTTAACAAACTGCCGGCAGCCAAACTGCAGGGTGTGGTCACGCGGGTTGAGATGTAGGAGGGATTATACTGGCAACATCAAACCGCTTCCCTGCCGCACCCCTCGCCGTTCCAGCTCCGCATCGATCAGATTGAGTATCTCAAACTTCTTCAGCGACCAGCGCGGCGCCAGCAGGTTGTCATGGCCGCCGTCGCCGGTCAGGCGGTGGATCAGGATCGCCGGATCAAGCCGCTCCAAAAAATCGCAGACCAGTCCCGCGTAGCCGTCCCGGTCCAGAACCTGCACCTCGCCCCGTTCGTACATCTCCGCCAGACGTGTCCCCTTCATGACATGGAGCAGATGCAGTTTCACCCCCGCCACCCCCAGCCGGTTCAACTCCGACGCCATGGCCAGGGTTTCCTCCCGCGTCTCTCCCGGCAGGCCAATCATAACATGGGCACATATCCGCAGCCCCCGTGCCCGGGCCCGTTCGATGGCGGCAACGGAACAGGCGTGATCGTGGCGGCGGTTGATCAGCTCCAGACTCCGGTCGCACATACTCTGCATCCCTAACTCCAGCCAGAGATAGGTGCGCCGCGAAAAATCCTCCAGCAGATCAAGCACGTCGTCCGGCAGGCAGTCCGGCCGTGTTGCGATCATCAGGCCGAGCACATCCGGTACATCTATGGCGGTTTCGTACAGGCGGCGCAGGGTAGCGGCATCTGCGTAGGTATTTGAATAGGCTTGCAGATAGGCAATAAAACGGCTCGCCTTGTACTTGCGGCGCATGATTTCCTTGCCGTCCTCGATCTGGGCCGCCACGTCCAGTTCCCGGCGGATGCCGTAGGAACCGGAGCCGCTGCCGCCGCAGAAGATACACCCCTCCGTATCCAGCGATCCATCCCGGTTGGGGCAGGTCATACCGGCATCCACGGAGATGCGCTGCACCTTGCAGCCGAAGTGCCGTTTCAGTTCGTCCGCGAAGGTATGGTAGCGTTTGACTGACGTCACTCCGCCACCCGACAGGCAGGAGGGATTGCGGCCTCACAGGGCACCTTGGTCTGACAGAGGCCACAGCCGTAGGTGTTGGGAAAGCCCCAGGTTTCGAGGATGTACACCGCCGTGTCTCCTTCGATGTAGGCCTTNNATACCCGCTTGAGTTCCTCTGAAAAGGGGTTGTAGCGCTTCATTCCGCGGAGCGGCAGGCCGGCGGGATGGCTGACTCGCACGGGACTTTGGTCTGGCAGAGCCCGCATCCGGTCTGCGGCGCGCCGTAGCGTTCCGAGAGCGCTGCCGGTGCGGTAACGTAGACCATCTCACGGCAACGGTCCTTGTCATGGCCGTCGCGGGTGATGGCGCCGACAGGGCAGCGAGCAATACAGGCTCCGCAGCTTCCGTTGAAGTAGTAGAGGCAGTTTTGTCGATGGTGCGCGGCTCCCCGCCGTGTCGGAGGGATTATGAGGTTGGTGATGACGCTGCCGCAGCGGTGGGCGATACCTGCCGGGGTGATCAGGCCATCATTCAGGCTGAAGGTGCCGAGTCCTGCAGCGTAGGCGGCGTGCCGCTCCGACCAGGTGGAAGCGATGCGGTGAACGGTATCGGGTATCTCAAGCCACAGGGGTAACAGTTGTGGCGCGGCAGCACGGTACCCCCGTCCTGCCAGCCATTCAACCAGATGACGGCGCAGCTCAACGTTCAGCACCTCCCCATGGGTACGGGTCAGGCACCACTCCCGGGACGGGAGACTGTCCTGACGCCGGTTGCTCTCCCGCACCGCCCGGTTGATGGGCAGGATCCAGCTGATGACCGTGGCGGCACCGGGGAGCAGCTCCTCAGGCAGCAGGTGGAACTCACCGATAATCGTTTTGTACTCCAGGTAGAGGGTGTCAGTGGCTGCCGAGAAGCCGACCAGCGGCCGGTCCAGATACGGAGTATCGCTTTCCGGCAGGCGGTTGCCCGGGTGCCCGGCAATAAACTGTTCGATCTCAGTCCTGAGCAGTGCCTCCATCAGTAATATTCCTCCTGGTATTCCGGGATGCTGTCGAGAAACCCGGGATATCGCTCCGCTTCTTTCATTGCCCGCTCCAGGTCCTCGATCAGCCGCTGCCGGTCCTTGGGATAACTGCCGGCCAAGTTGAGAAAATTGGAGGCATGGTTGGAGCGGAGGATCGTCCGGGACGGATTGAGGTGCCGCAGCATCTCTCCCGCCTCCTCCATTAACTGGCGGTGGGAACACTGCTGCAGCCCCCGGACAAACTCCTTGTTGTGGCGGTGGAACAGCGTCAGAAGCGAGAAGTACTCCGGATTGACCCGATTAATCCAGGCGGCAGTGGCCCGGGCGTGTTCTAAACTCATCTCCCGACCCGCCAGTCCTAAAATGGCCGTTACCGACAGCTTTATGCCTGCCTCCCGGGCGGACAGGGCCAATTCGGCCATCCGTTGAGCCGTGAACCCCTTGCGGACGGCAGTCAGCGTTGCGTCATCACCCGACTCCAGCCCGAAATAGAGCATGCGGAGACGCTTCTCCCGCAATAATTTCAACTCATCAGGATTCTTGGAGGCCAGACTGTTGGGGGAGGCATAGCTGGCAACCCGGGTCAGTGCCGGAAAAGCCACTGACAGTGCATTCAAAATTGCCAGCAACCCTTCCTGAGGATACACCAGAGCATCGCCATCGGCTAGAAAGACCCGCTCGACCCTGGTTCGATAGCTGGCTGGGATTTCAGCGATTTCCGCAAGAATTTCTGCCGCCGGCCGTATATGGAAGCGCTTCCCCTTGTACATGCCGCAGAAACGGCAACTGTTCTGGGAACAGCCGAGCGTGACCTGGAAAATCAGGCTGCGGGCCTCACTGGGGGGCCGAAACACCGGTTCAACGTATCGCGGCATTCTCACACCTCTTCCGGACGGAGTCCCCAAAACCGCTCAAATGCGGGATAGCTGCACGAGGCACCTGCATTTTCCAGCAGTTGTGCCATCTCACGTCGGTGTATCCGCCGTCAATCCTTGAGACTAGTGCCGGGTATCCGCTCACGCAGCCTCGAGTCGTGTATCGTTACCGACAACACCAAAAGAACGTGAGCCGATAGCAACTGTCACTTTGCCAATACTTCATGGCGTGCGCACCAGGCGGGTGGTGTCGAAGCCCTGGGCTGCAATTCTTGCCAGAATGCCGTCGTATACTGTGGGCGACATATGGGGATTTCGGGCAAGGACCCAGAGATAGTTTCGGTTTGGGGCCCCAACAACCGAATATTCATAGTCTCCGCCAAGCTCGATGATCCAGTAGTCGCCCCGGAATGGCCAGAAGAAGGAGACCTTGAGCCGGGCATTCCCCTCCGGATCAACGCTCCAGGCGCGCCCTTTCGCCTGACGCTGTTCACCGGTCCGCTCATCACGGCACCGGTTGATCACCTCAACCTCGCCATCTGGCAGCAGGGTATAGGTTGCCGTGCTGCCGACACACCCCTCTTGAAAGCGGTGCGGAATACGGGCGATTTCGTGCCATACTCCCATATAGCGGGGCAGGTCAACGCGGGGAACCGTTGCCAGTGGCGGCGTACCAGATGCAGCCAGGGTGGACAAGGGCATCAGCAGTGACAACAGGCCGATAAAGATCTGATTCAGGAAAAAGTCTCTTCGTGACATAGCCAGATACCCTCCGGAGCAAAGTTTTACGGCAGAAGAACGAGAACCACTCCGCCCGTAAGCACGGTCAGATTGCACATTGCCGATACTCCGTGAAGTTTTGAAAATTCTCGACGCAGCGGGTGATCTTTGGGTGTTGTCTCGAACGATACGATCTGTCGTTTCAGGTCGGCCGCCTTCGGTTCCACATACAGAGCCTGAAAAGAAGCTATCGCCAGCATGGCAGCCAGGATGAAGATCTGTGCTTTTCCACTCCCTCCTCCCCGGCTGATCAGGCGGCACAGCAACGCCACAAGGCCACAGGCGATTCCCCAGCGGAAATAGACCGGAAAGAGATTGCCGACGATTCGCGCCGCCGTATCACGACTTTCGGTCTTGAAGAGGACCGGCGTCAGCAGCAGGGTGAAGATTGCGGTACCGCCAGCCCAAAGGGCAACTGCCAAACGGTAGATCATATCGTAATATTTCATAGTCCCTCTTACGGATGGTATCAGTAACGGCGTGATACTGCGTCGCTACATTTTGGTGCCCATGATGATGCCTGCTCCATTGGGGAGGTCGATAGAAATCCTCTGGACATCAACCAACCCGGTAGCCTTCATCATGGTGCAGAGTTCTTCTTCAGCGTAAGCTTGCCCGCCGTTGGTGCCGATCAGCATGTTAAGGGAGAAGAGCGCCGGGAATAGGGGGCCGTCCTTGGTGTCATTGAGAATGAACTCCTGTACCACGAGAATTCCGCCCGGATCCAATGCCGCTGACGCGGTGGCAAGGAGTCGTGCACAGCTGTCAGGCCCGTCCGAATGAAGCACATGGGACAGCCACGCGACGTCAAATCCAACGGGAACCGGGTCGGCATGGTAGTCCCCCG
>DCNF01000003.1:1143-1390 GCA_002322035.1 Geobacter sp. UBA1603 | reverse complement strand
CGCAGAAGTGGATGGCATAGGTCCCGGGACCACCCCCCAGGTCGAGCAGGCGCCTGCGCCCTGAAAGGTCAAGCGCTGCTACAATGGTGGGAGCCTGGAGAGAGGCAAGATCAAACATCCCCATGAGAAAGCTCTCACGGTGGCTGGCATCATCGTCATGTGAGGAGTTTGTCCTCGCCGGCGCGCCACTGGCAACAGCCGTGTGGAGCTGGGCCCAGCTGTTCATCAGATAATGGTGATGCATGAT
>DCNF01000003.1:696-851 GCA_002322035.1 Geobacter sp. UBA1603 | reverse complement strand
AACAGGTCGGGAACGTTCCATTCAGATGGTGTCATGATTACCTCCGCTGAATTTCGTAAAATACTGCTCCTATTTCAATCGGGATTCAAATAAAAAAAGAGCGGCCAGTGGCCGCTCTTTCAAACAATCAGTAATGAAGCGCTGCTATTTACGGA
>DCNF01000003.1:252-605 GCA_002322035.1 Geobacter sp. UBA1603 | reverse complement strand
TCGTAAATTTTGAACTGTTTGTCCTCGGGTGTGAGCTTCTTGAGGGCTTCTTCGGCACGGGCCTGGGCAGCCTTGGCCCGCTCCACATCAATTTCAGCAGCAGTTTCTGCTGTTTCGACGAGCACGACAATCTTGTCGTCACGCACTTCGAAATAGCCCCAGTTGAGGGCCATGTGCTCGACAGAACCGCTGATCTTGTAAGAAAGCTCGCCGATATTGAGTGAGGTTAGAAAGGGGGCATGCCCCGGCAATATGCCGAATTCACCCAGTTTACCAGTGGCGGTTACCTCCTCCACCTCCATGTCGACCACCTTTTTATAGGGGGTGACGATTTCCAGCTTCATCATTTCAGC
>DCNF01000003.1:0-175 GCA_002322035.1 Geobacter sp. UBA1603 | reverse complement strand
TTTCGCAAGGTCAAGGCGCCCGAGAAATTGTGCGGAGGCGTACTAGAAGTACGCCGCACAAATAATTTAGAAGGGCAACACCGAGATTGCGGAAAAAGACCGTTTAGGCAGCCAGCTTGGCGGCCTTCTCGATGGCCTCTTCAATGGTACCAACCATGTAGAACGCCTGCTCGGG
>DCNF01000104.1:29091-31343 GCA_002322035.1 Geobacter sp. UBA1603 | reverse complement strand
GCATCTCCACGGTCCAGGGGGGAAGCTACCAGGTGTTCCGCGAAGGGGAAACGGTCAGCTTTACCGTACGGGTGAGCAAGCCGCTCTACGTCTACATCTACGACATCAACCCGACCGGCGAGGTGGCGCTGCTCTATCCGAAACAGGGCGAGGCGGAACAGCCGAAGCAGCCCGGCATCGTCTACACCATCCCCGAGCAGAGCGACTCCTGGGAGATCAAGGTGGAGCCCCCCTTCGGCAAGGATGCGGTCAAGGTATTCGCCAGCGACCGCCGCCTCCCCTTCCCGGTCATCAGCGAATCGGTGGCCTCAAAGAGCTTCAGCGGCAGTACACGGGCTCTGGCACGGGTCGACAAGATCCAGAAAGAGCTGTCAGGGCAACACTCGATCAACGGCAGAGACCTGGTCGACTGGTACAAGGGGACCGCATCGGGTGTCGGCGCCTCCCTGTACGAATCGACAGTCTATGTCGAAACACGGGGTAAATGAGAGCGATGCGGCCATTCTGCTTCGAACGCTCACAGATTTTGTCGACGGACCTGGAAACCGCCTGGGCCTTCTTCTCCGATCCGGCGAATTTGGTCAGGATCACACCGCCGGACATGGATTTCCGGATCACCTCTCCGCCGGCGCATGTAACCTACGCCGGACAGATCATTACCTACACCGTGCGGCCGCTCTTCGGGATCGCCGTCACCTGGACCACGGAGATAACCCACCTGGACCGGCCCCATTTCTTTGTTGACGAACAACGCTTCGGTCCGTATCGTTTCTGGCACCACCAGCACCGCTTTCGGCCGGTCGACAGCGGTGTGGAGATGACCGATCTGATCCACTACCTGTTGCCCCATGAACACCTGGCCTGGCTGGTCAACCGTCTGATCGTTGCTCCGCGGCTGAAGCGGATTTTCAACTATCGCGAGCAGGCCCTGAAACGCCTGTTCCCGGGTGATGACAAGCGAATATTGAGGGAGGACCCTGCATGAAACGACTGGGAGTTTTAACAAGCGGCGGCGACTGCTCCGGCATGAATGCCGCCATCCGTGCGGCGGCCCGCACCGCCATCGCCAACGACATAGAAATGGTCGGTTACAGGAAAGGCTATGCCGGCCTTCTGAAAAATGATTTTATCGTTCTTGACAGCAAATCGGTTTCCGGTGTCCTGCAACGGGGTGGCACCTTCCTGCAGTCGGCACGCTCCCAGGAGTTCCGCACCGAGGATGGCCGCAAAAAAGCGCTCGACAACCTGCTCACGGAAAAAATAGAAGGGCTGATCGTCATCGGCGGAGATGGTTCGCTGAACGGCGCACTGGCGCTGGACAAGATGGGGTTTCCGGTGATCGGCATCCCGGCCAGCATTGACAACGACATCCCCTATACCGACATGGCTCTCGGTGTTGACACGGCGCTCAACAACATCCTGTATGCTGTCGACTGCATCAAGGACACCGCCAATTCCCATGACCGCGCCTTCATTGTCGAGGTCATGGGCCGCAACTCGGGCTACCTCGCCTCCACCTCGGCCATCGCCACCGGGGCCGAGTTTGCCATTGTTCCGGAGGTGGAACTGGACCTGACCGAGATGTGTCATCAACTGCGCCGGCGTTACGAGGAGGGACGCACCAATGCTCTGATAATCATGGCCGAAGGTGCCGGCCACGCCCAACAGATTGCCGATGGGATCAAAGACGCGGTCGGCTTTGAGACCCGGGTGACCGTTCTGGGGCACTACCAGCGCGGCGGAGCCCCGACGGTGTTCGACCGTCTGCTGGGAAGCCGATTCGGCCGCAAGTCGGTCGAGCTGCTCATGTCCGGCACCAAAGGGGTCATGGTCGGCCTTTCAGCCAACGCACTAACCACCACCCTGCTGGAAATGGTCGTCAACGGCGGCCAGAAAAAACTGAACGAAGACCTGCTGCGCATGGCCGACATTCTCGGAATTTAAGGCACCGGCCATGCCTGTCTACGAATTCTACTGCCCCGATTGCCACACTGTTTTCAGCTTCCTTGCCCGCACGATCATCTCCGACCGCAGGCCGGACTGCCCACAATGTCGCCGTTCATCCCTTGACCGTCAGGTATCCCGCTTTGCCATTTCCAGAAATCGCCCGGAACAGCAGGATGACGGCATACCTGGAATCAACGAGGCCCGGCTCGAAAAGGCTATGATGAGCCTGGCATCTGAAATTGAGGGGATCGATGAGAGCGACCCAAAACAGATGGCCCGCTTCATGAAGAAATTTGCCGATACAG
>DCNF01000104.1:24264-29000 GCA_002322035.1 Geobacter sp. UBA1603 | reverse complement strand
AGCATGGACGAGGCGATCCGACGCCTTGAGGCCGGGGAAGACCCGGAATCTCTTGAGCAGGAAATGGATAACCTGTTTGATGAATCAAACATGGATGCTCTGTTCGGCAAAGGCGGGCTGAAAGGGCTGAAGAACCGCCTTTCTCCGCCGGCCCATGACGACACGCTGTACCGGTTTGAGTAGAGCCCGTCGCACCTGTGATTAGTAGGCATTGCATCAGCACGTTACCGCAGTATCTGATTTTATTTTAATACGTTTTGGAGCCCATTTAGCGAACAACATGATAGTGAATACAATGGCAACATCATGAAACGTACAACCAGCACATCCCGCACTGCCAGCCATCGCTTCACCAAGAAGCGTTCGGTTAAAACCGGCCTGCCGCCGGGCAGCCTGGTTCACATCGGCGAAAAACCGTCCGAGGCGGTTGCCATCAGTGTCATGCACTACCATCCGGAGGCTCTCAACGAGCGGCATTGCCGCACTCTGGATGAATGCCTTGGGCAGACCGAGGGAGACGGCGTAACCTGGCTGAACGTCGAAGGGGTGCATGATCTTGAGCTGATCCGCGGTCTGGGAGAAAGGTTTTCCCTGCATCCGCTCGTTCTTGAAGATCTGGTCAACACGGTCCAGCGGCCGAAGATCGAAGATTACGGGACATATCTTTTCATCGTGCTGCGTATGCTGCAACCAGCCGATGAGCGCGATTTCACCTCCGAGCAGATCAGCCTGATCCTTGGCCCCGATTTTCTCTGCACCTTTCAGGAAGGCCTGCGGGGCGATGTGTTTGAATCGGTGCGGGAACGGATTCGCAACGGCAAGGGAAAGATCCGGGCCATGGGGCCCGACTACCTGGCCTACGCTCTGATTGATGCGATTGTCGACAGCTACTTCAGCGTCATCGAAAGTCTGGGAGAAAAAATCGTCGAGATGGAAGAAGAGCTGGCCCTGAACCCCGATACCGGGACCCTCCAGCAGATCAATGCCATTAAGAAAGAGATCATCTACCTGAGAAAAAGCGTCTGGCCGGTGCGCGAGGTTATCTCTTTCCTGCAGCGGGACGACACGCCGCTGATAGGTGACGGAACACGCATCTTTTACCGCGACATCTACGACCACACGATCCAGGTGATCGATACGGTCGAAACCTACCGCGATCTGCTCTCCGGCATGCTCGACCTGTACCTCTCCAGTATCAGCAACCGCACCAACGAGGTTATGAAATTTCTGACTGTGATCGGCACAATCTTCATGCCGCTGACATTTCTAGCCGGTGTCTACGGCATGAACTTCAAACATCTGCCCGAGCTGGAATGGCGTTACGGCTATTTTTATCTCTGGGGCATCATGCTGGTACTCTCGATCTCAATGATCGCATATTTCAAGAAGAAACGGTGGCTGTGACCATGACACATCTGGTACTGAAATGGGTTTTAAACTGCCTTGCTCTCTTCCTTGTCATGAAACTGGTGCCCGGCATCCAGATCGATCAGTTCAGCGCCCTGCTGATCGGTACGCTGGTTCTCGGCCTCCTGAATACGTTTCTGCGGCCGCTGGTGTTCCTGCTGACCCTGCCGGTCAACCTGATGACCATGGGGCTTTTTACTTTTGTGATCAACGGCCTGCTTTTCCAGCTGGCCGCCCACATGGTTTCCGGCTTCAGGGTCTCTGGCTTTTTCACGGCCCTGCTGGCGGCTTTTTTGTACAGTGTTTTCAGTTTCCTGCTCAATCTGATTTTCAGAACCGAACCGTCTTGATACCACGATCGGAGGATCAACCATGCGTCACTGCCAATCGCTTGTGAATCACCTGGTTCTGCTGTGCGCCCTTTCTGCCCTGCTCATGTCTGCCGGATGTGCCACTGTCGACCAGAAAGTCAATCTCGGTTATGCACCGTTTGACCGCTCTTTTGGCCGGCATAGCGGCACCATCGTGGTCAGCCGGATCGACCCGGCCCGACCGGCGCCCCGCAGCGAAAAAGGTGAGTGGCTGATCGGCTCACTCAATAATGTCCATGGAGTCCGTCAGGCCGACATCACAAGCGACCGTAACCTGGCGGAGTGGACAACCGACGCCCTGATTCTTGAGCTGAAACAGGCCGGCTACACCGTAACCCAGGCACAGGCCATGCCGTCAGCAACACCGCGCGGCCTGATAATCAGCGATATCGAAAGCTTCACCAATGTCAACTCGGGGGTCGTCACCGATGAATTGAAACACGAGTTGCGCTTCACCGTCACGCTGATTAAAAACGGTGACAAGGTCAAAACCTTCGGGGTCGCGTCCCGCGACAACCGGTTGCTGCCGTTGCGGGTTTCCAAGGCCGAGCAGGAAAAAATCCTGCTGCTGTCGCTGCAGGACGCCATGAAACAGGTCATTCCCGAGATTATTACCTTCATGTCACAGACGTGACCGGTTCAAGCCGCCAACTTCTTGCAGCCGTCGCCCGAACTATCCGTGAGCATGACCTCGCCCGACCGGGCGACACCCTTGTGGTCGGCTTTTCAGGCGGTGCAGATTCAACCGCCCTGCTGCACATACTCTCCTGCCTGCCCGGGTTGCCGCTCAATCTGGTGGCAGCCCACCTGAACCACGGCCTGCGCGGGCATGATTCTGACCAGGACCAGCAGTTCTGCCGTCTGGCAGCCGAGCGCCTGTCAATACCTTTCGAAACCGGGACCATCGACGTAGCTGCCGCTGCCAGGCACCTGCGCTGCGGACTTGAAGATGCCGGACGCCGCGTGCGGATGCAGTTCCTCGAAGAGGTCCGGCTTCGACACTGCGCTGCGGCGGTCGCCCTGGCCCACCATGCCGACGACCAGGCCGAGACCATGCTGATGCGCCTGCTGCGGGGGGCCGGGCCGGCCGGACTGGCCGCCATGCGGATCCGGACCGGCCGCCATCAGATCAGGCCGCTGCTTTACCTGTCGAGGATCCAGATCGAACGCTACCTGTCGGACTCCGGCCTTGCCTGGCGCGAAGATTCCAGCAACCATGATACCCGGTTCCTTCGTAATCATATCCGCCACCGGATCATGCCGCTGCTGGAGAAAACCTCCCCTTCGGCCGGGCGCCACATGAGCAGTACTGCACAGCTTCTGGCAGATGACAATCATCTCCTCGATACGCTGGCACAGGCGGAATTTGACCGTTTGGCCCGCTGCAGCGCTGAATCGATTGTCTTTGATGTACAATCGCTCGCACCCCTTCATCCGGCCCTCACAGGACGGATTATTCGCCTAGCGTACGGTAAACTGACCGGAAACCTGCTGAACCTGACGTCATGCCACATCAACTCAATCAGAAATCTGCTCGATGACGGCCCGCCCAATCGTGTAACCCCCCTGCCCTCTTCTCTGAACGCCCGTAGGGAGTATGGCCGTCTGGTCGTAGCCAGAAACCGCCCCCTGGCAGCAGACCCCGGAGAGGTTCATATCACCGGATGCGGCAGGTTCAAGCTCTGGGACGGACTGTTCCTGACCGTCGAAGAATACTCTGACAACCCGCGACGTTACCCCGGTGATTACTCATCAGTCGTGATTGATCAGGATCAGGTGCCGTTTCCCTGGCTGGCCCGCACCTTCCAGCCGGGAGACCGTTTCCAGCCGGGCGGCATGCGCGGCACAAAGAAACTGAAGGACCTGTTTATCGATCTCAAGCTTCCTCTGGAGCAGCGCCGGCGTATCCCGCTCCTGTTAAGCGCGGGTCGCCTGTTCTGGGTTGCCGGGATACGGCTGGGCGGACCGGCGGCAGCGGCCAGCCCCAATTGCCGACCGGTCACGGTGCGCCTTGAGTCTCCGCCGCCCATCGATTGATCTTGTAAACCCGAACACTTCTATGATAAAAAGACAAAATTTTCATACCACTACACTTCACCATCCGACAGGGGCCATACCGTGAACCAGTTCTACAAAAATCTCTCGCTCTGGCTGGTCATCAGCCTGATGATGATCCTGCTGTTCAACATGTTCAACAAGCCTCGCCCGACGGCTGAAAAGATCAACTTCAGCGATTTCATGTCGCAGGTCGAGTCCGGTAAAATCACGTCTGTAACCATTCAGGGCAATGACATAACCGGCAAGTTTGAAGGCAAGGACGGCAAGGAATTCCGTACCTACAAGCCGGCCGACCCGTTCCTTTCCGAGCAGCTGCTCGAGAAAAAAGTCGCCATCAATGCCAAGCCGGAAGAGGAGAAGTTTTCCTGGTTCTCGATTTTTATCTCCTGGTTCCCGCTGCTCCTGCTGGTCGGAATCTGGATCTTCTTCATGCGCCAGATGCAGATGGGGGGCGGCAAGGCCATGTCGTTCGGCAAGAGCCGAGCAAAACTCCTGACCGAGGCTCAGGGCAAAATCACCTTCGAGGACGTGGCCGGCATCGAGGAGGCCAAGGAAGAGCTTGAAGAGATCATCGCCTTCCTCAAGGATCCCAAGAAATTCACCAAACTCGGCGGCAAGATCCCCAAGGGTGTGCTTCTGGTTGGTCCCCCGGGCACCGGCAAAACCCTGCTGGCCCGGGCCGTGGCCGGTGAAGCCGGCGTTCCCTTTTTCTCCATTTCCGGTTCCGACTTCGTCGAAATGTTCGTCGGCGTCGGCGCCAGTCGCGTTCGCGATCTGTTCATGCAGGGCAAAAAAAATGCACCCTGCATCATTTTCATTGATGAGATCGATGCCGTCGGCCGTCATCGCGGTGCCGGCCTGGGGGGCGGTCACGACGAGCGTGAGCAGACCCTGAACCAG
>DCNF01000104.1:16553-24214 GCA_002322035.1 Geobacter sp. UBA1603 | reverse complement strand
GAAATGGACGGATTCGAGTCCAACGAAGGCGTGATTCTGATCGCTGCCACCAACCGTCCCGACGTGCTTGATCCGGCCTTGTTGCGTCCCGGCCGCTTTGACCGCCAGGTGGTGGTTCCCCGCCCCGATGTCAAGGGACGCGAAATGATCCTCAAGGTTCATGCCAAAAAAGTTCCCCTTTCGGAAGGGGTAAACCTTGAGACCATCGCCCGCGGAACACCCGGGTTTTCCGGTGCCGATCTGGCAAACGTGGTGAATGAGGCGGCTCTTTTGGCCGCCCGCCAGGACAAGACCGCCGTTGAGCCGATCGACTTCGACAATGCCAAGGACAAGGTCCTGATGGGTGTTGAGCGGCGCAGCATGGTCATTTCCGACGTTGAAAAGAAGAGCACTGCCTATCACGAGGCCGGGCACACCCTGGTGGCCAAGATGATTCCCGGCACCGATCCGGTTCACAAGGTTTCGATTATTCCCCGCGGCCGGGCGCTTGGCGTCACCATGCAGCTTCCGATTGAAGACAAGCACAGCTATTCCCGCGAGTCACTGCTGGCGCGGATCGCCGTCCTGATGGGCGGTAGGGCCGCCGAGGACATAATTTTCAACACCTTTACCACCGGCGCCGGCAACGATATCGAACAGGCGACCGAAATGGCCCGGAAAATGGTCTGCGAATGGGGCATGAGCGACCTGATGGGACCGCTCTCCTTCGGCAAAAAAGACGAATCGATCTTCCTCGGCCGTGAAATGGCCACCCATAAGAACTACAGCGAGCAGACCGCCGAGCGGATTGACGATGAAATCAAACGGATTGTCGACGAGAGCTACCAGCGGGCCCGCACGATCTTGAATGAAAACCTGCAGAAACTGCATAACCTCTCCGAATGCCTGATCGAGAAGGAAAACCTGACCGGAGCGGAGGTTGACGTCATCATCGAATCGGACACACCACTCTGCGGCGCTGGATCACGACAGACTGCAGAAGTGGCCGTCTCTCCGGTCCAGCATACTGACATCCAGGCCTGATATGCAGGAGTTTGTCGCCCGGCAGCTTGCGATTGCCTCACGCGACGAGGCTGAACGGGAACTGGCCCGGATCGGGGCCGACCCGGGCGGCATTGCCCGGATGGCCGACAAAATGCTTTCCCGCTGCATCCGCCTGCAGCACCTGCAATGCCGCCAGGCCAACATCATCAAGCAGGAAATGCTCTCGCTCGGCGGTGATGCCGCCGTGGCCCGCGGCACGGTTGCCTGCAGCATCGAACAGACCGACTGCATCCTGATCGGCACGGACAAGCAGCTGCACAATCTTGGCCACCGTCTTGCCTGCCAGCCGTTCGGCCTGGCTCAGATCGGAAGCTGCCTGTTGGCGCTGCTTGACGGCCGCCATGCGCTCCGGGAGTGGAAAACGGCCCGCTGCAGCCTGCCCCTTGACCGGCCGCTGATCATGGGCATCCTCAACGTCACTCCCGACTCCTTCTCGGACGGAGGGCTTCACCACGACTGCGATGATGCGGTTGATCACGCCCTGCAGATGATCGACGAAGGTGCTGACATTATCGATATCGGCGGAGAAAGCACCCGCCCCGGTGCAACGGCGGTTCCGGCCGATCTGGAGCTGGCCCGGGTCATGCCGGTTATCAAAAAACTCGTGCGGCTGCGGGACCGCATCGTTATCTCAATCGACACCTGGAAAAGTGATGTTGCCGAGGCAGCCCTTGATGCCGGGGCCGGCATCATAAACGACATCAGCGGGCTCACCTTTGACAGTGCCATGGCCGGCGTCGCCTCCCGGTCACGGGCTGGCCTGGTGGTGATGCATACCCGGGGACGCCCTGAATCAATGCAGCAGAACACCCGCTATGAGGACACCCTCGAAGCGGTTGCCGAGGGGTTGCGTCACTCATGTACCCTGGCTCTTGAAGCGGGGGTCATGCGCGAATCGATTGCGATTGACCCGGGAATCGGCTTTGGCAAGGATGCCGCCGGAAACATCGAACTGCTCCGCCGGCTGCGGGAGCTTACCTCCCCCGGTTTTCCGCTCCTGATCGGCACGTCACGCAAGTCTTTCATCGGTAAAATTCTGGGGCGGGAGCCTGACCAGCGGCTGTTCGGTACAGCTGCCACCGTTGCGCTGGCGGTCTGGAACGGGGCCGCTATCCTGCGGGTCCATGATGTCAGGGCAATGCGGGATGCAGCATTGACGGCCCATGCCGTTATGACCGGAACCGGCACTGACGGGCCGGTGACCTGAACACTTTCCCGTAAGGATCAGCAATGACGCTTTCGATCATGGCCATGGAATTTTCCGACATACTGCTCCTGTCGGCCCTGGTTGTCGGTTCGGCTTTTGTGATCAGGCGTGATGTAGCATTGCGTCTGCTGGTTCTGATGTCCCTGGCCTGCGCCTTCTCCCTTGCAGGCCGCCTGGCTGGGCTCTGGCCTGTGGTGCGGCTATTAAACCTGCTGATGGCGTCAACCCCGGTCATTCTGGCCATCGTATTCCAAAGCGACCTGCGGCGGGCGCTTCTGGCGCTTGGCAAACGCAGCCCCGTCAGACTTGAGGGAGACGGCGATATCGAGACCGTTGATGAACTGCTCAAGGCACTCAAGGAGCTGGCCGAAAAAAAGATCGGGGCACTGATCGTCCTGGTACGCCAGATACCGCTGGACCACATTGTCCAGGTCGGAACAGAAATCGACGCCAAGGTGACCTGTGAACTTCTTAACTCGATCTTTTTGCCCTATTCTCCGATCCACGACGGGGCAGTAATCATCGAAAAAGGCAAGCTGACCAAAGCAGGCTGCCTGCTTCCCCTGTCCCAGAATCCAGACATCGCCAAAAGTTTCGGAACCCGCCACCGGGCAGCCCTCGGCCTTTCGGAACTGTGTGACAGCCATATTCTGGTGGTATCCGAAGAAACCGGCAAAATTTCGCTGGTTCACGATGCGAAGATCACCTACGACATCGATCATCTGGAACTGCGCAAAATGATCAAGAAAGCCCTGGGAGTCAAACAGCGCCTGGGATAACACCCCGTAAGCAGTCAGACAGGTTCTGCACGGGCGATATTTTTGAGAGGTCACCATGAAAAAACTGTTCGGTACCGACGGTGTCCGCGGTGTTGCCAACATCCCCCCCATGACCGTTGAAACCGCCATACAGCTCGGCCGCGCCGCCGCCTATATCTTCAAGAGCTCCAGCAAGCGGCGGCACCGGATCGTGATCGGCAAGGACACCCGTCTTTCCGGCTATATGCTGGAGAATGCCCTGGTGGCAGGCATCTGCTCCATGGGGGTCGACGTGCTGCTGGTCGGACCGTTGCCGACCCCTGGTATCGCCAACATCACCTCCTCCATGCGTGCCGATGCCGGTGTGGTCATCTCCGCTTCCCACAATCCCTTCCAAGACAACGGCATAAAATTCTTTTCAGCCGACGGATTCAAGCTGCCCGACCAGATCGAGCTGAAGATTGAAAAACTGCTCGAGTCTAACAAGATCGATTCGCTGCGCCCCACGGCCAGCGAAGTCGGCAAGGCTTTCCGCATCGATGATGCCGCCGGACGCTACATCGTCTTTCTCAAGAACACCTTTCCCCAGGACATGGACCTTTCCGGCCTGAAAATTGTCCTGGACTGCGCCAACGGTGCGGCCTACAAGGTCGCCCCGGCCGTCTTCGAAGAGCTGGGCGCCGAAGTTATCCCGCTGGGCGTCAAGCCCAACGGCACCAACATCAATGCCGGCTGCGGCTCACTGTACCCCGCGGTGATCAGTGAGGCGGTCAAGAATCACCAGGCCGATATCGGGATCGCTCTGGACGGTGACGCTGACCGGGTGATCGTCTGCGACGAGTTCGGCAATGAAGTAGACGGTGACCACATCATGGCCATCTGCGCCACTGATATGCTCCGACGCAAGATCCTGAAAAAAAAGACCCTGGTGGCAACCGTCATGAGCAACATGGGGCTCGACATCGCCATCCGTTCAGCCGGCGGGAAAGTTGTAAAAACAGGGGTCGGCGACCGCTATGTGGTCGAGGAAATGCGCAGGGGGGGCTACAACCTGGGCGGAGAACAATCGGGGCATATGATTTTCCTCGATCACAACACCACCGGCGACGGCATCCTCTCGGCACTGCAACTGCTGGCGGTCATGCGCAGGGAGGGGAAACCGCTCTCCGAGCTGTCCGGCGTCATGATTTCACTGCCGCAGGTACTCTGCAACACCAGAGTGCGCGAGAAGCGTGACATCATGGCGATTCCTGAAGTTGCCGCTTCGATTCAGGATGTGGAGTCGAAACTGGGCAGTGACGGGCGGGTTCTGATCCGCTATTCAGGAACAGAGCCGCTCCTGAGGGTGATGATCGAGGGGCAGGATACCTATAAGATCACCACCTGGGCCAACGAGATCTGTGATCTCGTAAAAAAACACATCGGGGAAAGATAGGATGGCAAAACTCGGATTGAATGTTGATCATATCGCCACCGTCCGTCAGGCCCGCGGCGGTGCTGAACCGGACCCGGTAACCGCCGCCGCCCTGGGAGAACTGGCCGGTGCCGAAGGGATCACCATCCACCTGCGTGAGGACCGCCGTCACATCCAGGACCGCGATCTCGATGTTTTGCGGAACACCGTCAAGACCAAGCTCAATCTTGAAATGGCCGCCACCCAGGAAATGGTCCGGATCGCCCTGTCGGTCAAACCTGAACAGGTGACACTGGTACCCGAAAAACGCCAGGAACTGACCACCGAAGGGGGGCTGGATGTTATCGTCAACGCCAAACTGATTGCCGATACCGTCAAGCGGCTGCGTGACGGCGGCATCACCGTCAGCCTGTTCGTCGATCCGAACCAGGAGCAGATCAAAGCTGCCACGAAAACCGGGGCCGATTTCATCGAAATTCACACCGGCGCCTATGCCGAAGCTCAAACCTGGGCCGAGCAGAAGCATGAGCTTGAGTCAATTGACACCGCCATCAAGCTGGCCCGCAAGGTCGGGCTGGGGATCAATGCCGGCCACGGCCTGAATTATTTCAACATCAAGGCGCTGGCCGCCCTTGGCGGCATCGAGGAGTACAACATCGGCCACTCGATCATATCGCGTGCCATGCTGGTGGGACTCGACCGGGCGGTACGCGACATGGTTGATCTGATCAAGTACGCATGAAGACCGCGAAGCCTACCCAGACAGGCCGTGTTCAATGATTTACGGCATCGGTGTTGACATAGCGGACATCTCCCGTTTCCGCACAATCGTTGAAAATGGCAACGGCGCCCTGCTGAACCGCCTGTTCACAGAGCGGGAGCGGGCTGTCTGCGATGGCCGCAAAGATTCTGCCAGCTGTTACGCCGCCCGTTTCGCAGCCAAGGAGGCTTTCCTCAAAGCGCTCGGCACCGGACTGCGGGATGGCATCAGCTGGCACGACATGGAAATTACACCAAATCAGCTCGGCAGACCTGAACTGCATCTGTCCGGCCGATCCCGCGAACTTTCTGGAGAGTACCGACTGACCGCGCCATTTCTTTCACTCTCCCACGACAGCGGGTCCGCCGTGGCCATGGTTGTACTGGAGACAGCATCATGAGAGTCGTAACCGCACACACCATGCAGGAAATTGACCGCCTGGCGATCGAAGGGCATGGCATTTCCGGCCAGATGCTGATGGAAAATGCCGGCAAGGCGTGCGTTGAGGAAATCATCGCCGAGTTTGGCCTGAAAGGCCGGGCGGTGGTGGTTGCCGGTAAAGGAAACAACGGCGGAGACGGTTATGTTATCGCCCGCCTGCTGAGCCACAAGGGATGGAGCGTCAAGGTCTGTGTTCTGGCCGAACGGGAGCAGGTGGTCGGCGATGCCGCCAGCATGCTCGACAAGCTGCAGCGCCAATCGGTCAATTTCTGCCCTCACGAAGGCCAGTTGCCGGCATTGTACATGGAAGACATCTTTCAGGCCGATGTGATCGTTGACGCAATGCTTGGCACCGGACTGCGCAGCGACATATCGGGGGTGTACCGCGAGGCCATCGAACTGATCAACGCTTCAGGCCGTCCGGTCTGCTCGGTTGACATTCCTTCCGGCATCCACGGGACAACCGGCCGGGTGCTCGGCGATGCGGTCAGGGCTTATTTCACGGTTACCTTCGGTTTTGCAAAACTCGGCCACGTCCTCTATCCCGGAGCCGAACATACCGGGCGCCTGATAATCGCCGATATCGGCATACCGCAGAAGCTCAAGGAGACTGCCAGCGGGTATGAGTTTTTAAATGATGAAAGCATCCGCCCGATGCTGCGCCGCCGTGACCGCCTGGCCCATAAGGGTCACTTCGGCCATGTCCTGGTCATCGCCGGTTCCACCGGCAAGACCGGTGCCGCTGCAATGACCGCCAACAGCTCGGTCCGGGCCGGATCGGGACTGGTTACCCTGGCGGTTCCGGAAAGCCTGCACCCGATTCTGGAGTTTAAAACCACCGAAGCAATGACCATTCCCCTGGCAGATGCCGGCAGCGGACATCTGACGAACAGCTGTTTCCCGGCCATCGAGAAACTGATCGCCGGCAAGGATGCCATAGCGGTCGGTCCGGGTCTCGACCGCCGTCCAGCCACGGTTTCACTGGTACATACGATTGTCGAACAGGTGGGCTTGCCGATGGTGATTGATGCCGACGGCCTGAATGCTTTGGCAGAAGACCTCAATGTGCTTCGCCGCAAACGCTCGCAGAACATCATCCTGACCCCCCACCCCGGTGAAATGTCGCGTTTAGTCGGCACATCGATACCGGACGTTGAGGCAATCCGGATCTCGGTTGCCCAGGAATTCGCCCGTACCCACGGCGTCTACCTGGTTCTGAAGGGTGCCAGAACCATCATTGCAACGCCTGGCGGAACAGCCGCGATCAACGGCTCCGGCAATCCAGGTATGGCTACCGGGGGAATGGGTGATGTCCTGACCGGGATCGTCGTTTCGTTGCTCGGCCAAGGATACTCAGCCTGTGACGCCTGCCGCCTCGGAGTTTTTATCCACGGTTACGCTGCTGACATGGTGGCCGAGGAAAAGGGAGAGATCGGTCTGACCGCCACGGACGTCCAGGAAATGCTTCCCTATGCGTACAATAAATTGCTCAAGAACACCCTGCTTTCGAATCTGAAAATGTTCGGTGAAATCTGACGCTGACCACCAAGGAGACCATCACCATGCAGACTGTTGCAGACATCATGACCCGTTCTGTGGTCACCGTTCGCCGCGAAACCAGCATTCGCGACCTTTCCGAAATTTTCCGCAATCACTCTTTCGGCAGTGTCCCGGTCGTTGACGATTCCGGGCACCTGCTCGGGATCGTAACCGCCTCCGACCTGGTCGAACAGGGGCGCAATCTGCATATCCCGACGGTACTATCGATCTTTGACTGGGTCATTCCACTCGGGGGAGAACGCTCGCTGGAAAAAGACCTGCAGCGGATCACCGCCCAGACCGTCGCTGAAATCTGTTCTTCGGACGTGGTGACCGTGACTCCTGGCGATCCGGTCAGCACCGCTGCCGACATCATGAGTGAACGGAAACTGCATGCCCTGCCGGTTGTGGACAACGGCCTGCTGGTCGGAATGGTTTCCCGGATCGACATCATCCGCAACCTTAACCCGGCGTGACAGACATTGTTTTAACCTCCCG
>DCNF01000104.1:15959-16487 GCA_002322035.1 Geobacter sp. UBA1603 | reverse complement strand
ATCGGACACCTGCTCGGAGATGTTCTCAAGCCGGGAACGACAGTTGCCCTGACAGGAGAACTGGGAGGGGGTAAAACCTGCTTCGCACGGGGGGTTGTCGCCGGAGCTGCTCCACAGAGCAGCAACCTGGTGGCCAGCCCGACCTTTGCGATCATGAATGAGTACCCCGGAGATCCGCCGGTTCACCATTTTGATTTTTATCGGCTGACAGGGGCGGGGGAATGCAGTGAACTGGGCTTTGAAGAATATCTGACCGGCCCCGGTATCTGCCTGATCGAGTGGCCTGACCGGCTCGGCAACCTGCTGCCGGAAGAACGAATATGCGTGCGTTTCGAAGCACCTGATGGGCTTGGCCGCATCATCAGCATAACTGCATTCGGGCTGCGCTGTTCATTGCTCCTGGAGCAGTTTTCCGTCCGGCTGCGGGACGCAGATTTTCTTTGACCTGCGGGATAGAGCGATGGTATAAAACCGATTCAGTCTGATTAGACCGGTCACCATTTTCTGCGAAGGAGAGCAGCATGGCAC
>DCNF01000104.1:15386-15898 GCA_002322035.1 Geobacter sp. UBA1603 | reverse complement strand
AAATACGGCGGCACGTCGGTCGGGACAACCGACCGGATCAAGAATGTCGCCAAGCGGATCATCAAAACCTACGACGCAGGTAACGATGTGATTGTCGTCGTTTCCGCCATGTCGGGGGAGACCAACAAGCTGGTTGCGCTTGCCAACGACATGTGCGAAATCCCGGATGCGTCCGAATATGACGTTGTCGTGGCCACCGGCGAGCAGGTCACTATCGGCCTCCTGGCCATGTACCTCAAGTCCCAGGGATACAAAGCGAAATCCTATCAGGGCTGGCAGGTACCGATCATCACCGACAGTACCGCCTCCAAAGCCCGCATCGAAAGCATCGACGACAAAAACATCCGCGCCGACCTGAAAAACGGAAGCATCGTGATTGTTGCCGGGTTTCAGGGCATCGATGCCAATGGCCGGGTTACCACCCTCGGCCGCGGCGGATCGGATACGTCGGCAGTGGCCATTGCAGCAGCCCTGAAAGCTGATGTGTGTGAGATTTACACCGATGTGGACGG
>DCNF01000104.1:14966-15160 GCA_002322035.1 Geobacter sp. UBA1603 | reverse complement strand
AGGGAGGATAAGGAAATGGAAGGGATTCTCGTTTCAGGAGTAGCCTACGACAAAAACGAAGCAAAGATCGCCGTCATGGGGGTACCGGACAAACCGGGCATTGCCGCCAGAATCCTGACAGCGCTCTCCGACGCCGCCATTTCGGTCGATATGATCGTTCAGAATGTCAGCCAGGCCGGCCTGACCGATTTCAC
>DCNF01000104.1:459-14848 GCA_002322035.1 Geobacter sp. UBA1603 | reverse complement strand
GACCCGAAGATCTGCAAGGTCTCGATCGTCGGCATCGGCATGCGCAGCCATGCCGGCGTAGCCACCAGGATGTTCTCGGCTCTCGCGGCCAACAGTATCAACATCCAGATGATCTCGACCTCTGAAATTAAAATTGCCGTTGCCATTGATGAAAAATACACCGAACTGGCCGTACGGGTCCTGCATGAGGAGTTCGGGCTGGCCGGCTGATTTCGGGTTTTCGTGACGAAACATCGTACGGGGGCCTTCACAGGTCCCCGTTTTTTTTACACCCTTGCGATGTTTTTGACAGAGGTGGTGTATTTCTTACACAACAAAAGCACCGTATTTCAGTAAATTACAGGCATCTACCAGCTGCATGACAATTTAATTAACAGCACGGCTTTCCCAGGCATCACAGCACAATCAAACAAATACGGCATGTTGCAGCAACAAACGATTTGGCACGAAAAATGTTACTATCCACGCAATCCATCCGCAACCGCCCGCCATTTTCAGCAGCACTGGGGCTGCAGCAATGAATCACGCCAATCTGCTTTCAGCCACGCTCGGCCTTCCGCCATCCTGGCGCGTCAACGATGTTCGCCTGTCGGCAGGTGAAAAGCGCATCGATATGCATATCATCCACACACCCGGTTCAGCAACCTGCTGCCCCCGTTGCGGCAATGAAGCGATCGCCCAGGAAAGTGCCGAAGAACACTGGATCAATGAAAGTTTCCTCAATTATCAGGCCCACATAGTCGCCAATATTTTGCATATTTCCTGCCCATGCTTCTGCGGAGTGCAGAGGCTATCTCCTCCCTGGGAGCGTTCCGGCTCACACTTTATACTCTGCCCCTCCGAAACCTGAAATTTCTGTTTGCCGTCAGCACGCCATCATCGTATGATCCACTCACGTATCATACTCCTGCCAGAAGGATGTTGACGGCATGGCCTCACGCCCCTCCGAAACACGGATAATATTTGATTACAAAAACGAAGCACTCACTGCACGCACCGGCTCCCTGGTGCAGGAGTTTCCCCTGCAGCTGATTGTCAATGGCCGGGAACTGGCGACCCTGATCGCTTCCCCCCACCAGCTGCACCTGCTCGTTGCCGGGTTTCTCCGTCTACAGGGATTTGTCAACCAGGCCGATGATTTTCTGATGCTGAGTGTCTGCGAAGAGTTCGGCACCGCCAACGTCAGAATCCGCGGCGAGCTGCCCGAACGGCTGAAGCCGGTGCTGACGTCCGGCTGCGGAACCGGCATTAGCTTCAACATACCGGGGGTATGCCCCGACCAGCATTCCGGGTCAGCGCCGGTATCGCCCGGATCTATCTTTTCTTTGATGGATAGCCTCGCCCGACGGGCAGAGCAGTATCAGGCCCATGGCGGCATCCATTCCGCTGCAGTCGGTAAAAACGGCGAACTCCTGCTTTATGCGGAAGATTTGGGACGCCACAACACACTTGACCGCATTGCCGGAGAAGCCCTCCTGAAAGGGATTGATCTTACCGGGACAGAAATGGTTACTTCCGGGCGGGTTTCAACCGAAATGGTTGCCAAAGCGTCACTACTCGGGATACGGCTTATCGCCTCTCGCACCTCCCCCACCAACATGGCCGTCGCGCTCTGCGATTCGGCCGGAATCTGCCTGGCCGGATATGTCCGTAACAACCGTTTTTCAGTCTACAGCCACCCCGAGATGATCGCACACTATCACACGTCATCGAAAATTGACGGCATCACCGGGGTCATTCTGGCCGGCGGGCTTTCCACAAGGATGGGGCGCAACAAAGCGCTGCTTGACGCCGGCGGCAAACGCCTGATCGAACTGGTCTTCGGGAAAATGGCGCATCTGTTCGAGCGGATCATCCTGGTAACCAACACCCCCGAAACGTATCGTTTTCTTCCCTGCCCTACAACCCCTGACCGCTACCAGGACACCGGCTCGCTGGCCGGGATTCACGCTGCCCTGTGCGCCAGCCCCACCGAAAGGGTTTTCATCGTTGCCTGCGATATGCCGTTTTTATCAGAACCTCTGATCAGGGACCTTTGCTCCCGCGCCGAAACCCATGATGCCGTCGTGCCCAACGGCCCTACCGGCCTTGAACCGCTCCATGCCGTTTATTCACGCAGTTGTCTGCCGATTATCGAGTCAGCCATCCATGCCGGTGCAAAGAGAATATTTGACCTTTACCCGCGCTTTTCAAACACCCTGTTGGTCCCCTGGGATGTGCTTGAACAGCATCCGGGTGCGGCAGAATCATTTACCAATCTGAATACCCCGGAAGAATATAATGCCGTCTCGCCAGTTTCAGATAAGCAACATTTTGTTTAGAACCAGGCCACAAACATCACTACACGGGCCATTTCACCGCTTGTAATTACATAAACATTGTTATATAGATAACAGTGTCCATCTCCGAGCCAGCCGGTACCTACGGAAATTTCATTTCTACGGCCGGCGGCCTGCGGGTAGTGCGGGAAACGGCACTGCCCTCCTTTTGAAAAGGGGATGGTTGGCATCGGAAACGATCGCAAACCATTACACACGGAAGGGAGGACGCATGGCATTTTCAGTATCACGACGCGATTTCCTGAAGCTGTCGGGCGGAGGCATTGCAGCCACGCTCGGCCTGGAGCTTTCACCGCTGGAAGCCAAGGCCGAGGGACTCGCCATTCAGCACGCCAAGGAAACAACCACCATCTGCCCCTACTGTTCGGTCGGCTGCGGCATGATCGTACACACCCAGGGGGGCGCCATCATCAACGTGGAAGGTGATCCCGACCACCCGATCAACGAAGGCTCCCTCTGTCCCAAAGGTTCTTCGGTCTACCAGCTGCGCGACAACAAGGCCCGCGTCACCAAACCGATGTACCGCGCCGCCGGTGCCAGTGAATGGCAGGAGGTCACCTGGGAGTGGGCGCTGGACGAGATCGCCAAGAAGGTCAAGAAAACCCGCGACGACTCATTTGTGGCCACCAGCAAGATCAAGGTCAAGGAGAAGGTCGGCTCGGCCGAGGTGGAAAAAGAGATCGAAGCCGTGGTCAACCGTACCATGGGTATGGCTTCTGTCGGCAGTGCCGCCCTGGACAACGAAGAGTGTTACCTGTACCAAAAATTCCTGAGGGGGTTAGGCCTGGTGTATATTGAACATCAGGCCCGCATTTGACACAGCGCAACAGTTGCGGCTCTGGCAGAGTCGTTCGGACGCGGTGCAATGACGAACCACTGGATTGATTTCAAAAATTCAAACGTAATCCTGATCATGGGGGCCAACCCCGCCGAGAACCACCCGGTATCCTTCCGCTGGATCATGAAGGCGAAAGATGCCGGAGCAAAAATCATCACCGTTGATCCCCGCTTTACCCGCAGTGCGGCCAAGTCTGACCTGTACGCGCCGTTGCGCTCGGGCACCGACATCGCCTTCCTGGGCGGCATGATCAACTACATCATCCAGAACAAGCTCCATTTCGAGCAGTATGTGCGGGACTACACCAACGCCGCCTATCTGGTCAACGGCGAGTTCAAAATGCCGGGGGAACTGGCAGGCCTCTTCTCCGGGTACGACCCCAAGAAGCGCAGCTACGACGCCAAGGCCTGGTCGTTTCAGAAAAATGCTGATGAGAGCGTCAAGAAGGATCCGACTCTGCAGGACCCGAACTGCGTCTTCCAGCTGATGAAGAAGCACTACTCACGCTACACTCCGGAACTGGTGTCAAAAATCACCGGCACCCCCAAGGAAAAACTGCTGGAGGTTTACAAGCTGTATGCCTCCACCGGAAAACCGGACAAAGCAGGAACCTCACTGTACGCCATGGGCTGGACCCAGCATACGGTCGGCACCCAGAACATCCGGGCCATGTCGATCATCCAGCTGCTGCTCGGCAACATGGGTGTTGCCGGAGGCGGTATCAACGCCCTGCGCGGCGAGTCAAACGTCCAGGGCTCCACCGACCATGGCCTGCTGTTCCACATTCTTCCCGGTTATATGCCGGTCCCCTCGGCCGACCTGAAAGACACGGCGGCCTACATCGAGAAGCACACCCCCAAATCAAAGGACCCCCAGAGCGCCAACTGGTGGCAGAACCGCAACAAATACCTGATCAGCTACCTGAAGGCGATCTATGGCGCCAAAGCAACCAAAGAGAACGATTTCGCCTACTCCCTGCTCCCCAAGCTGGATCCGGGAATGAACGGCTCCTGGCTGATGATCTTCGACAATATGATCAAAGGCAAGTTCAAGGGCTTTTTCGCCTGGGGGCAAAACCCGGCCATGTCTGGCTCCAATTCAAACAAGGTGCGCAACGCCCTTGCCAAGCTGGACTGGATGGTGACAGCCAACCTGTTCGACAACGAAACCGCCTCGTTCTGGAAAGGCCCCGGCATGGATCCGGCCAAGGTCAAGACCGAGGTATTCTTCCTGCCGGCGGCCGCATCCTTTGAAAAAGAAGGCAGCCTTTCCAACTCGGGCCGCTGGGCCCAGTGGCGCTACGCAGCGGTCAAGCCGCTCGGCCAGTCCAAACCGGACGCCGAAATCATCCATGAGCTGTTCCAGAAGCTGAAAACCATGTATGCCAAAGACGGCGGCGCACTGCCGGAGCAGTTGACCGCCCTGACCTGGAATTATGGTTTCAAGCGGGCCGACGGCAGCATCAAGGCCGTCGACGTCCATGCCGTGGCCAAGGAGATTAATGGGTACTTCCTGGAAACGGTTGAGGAAAAACCGAAACCGGGAGCGCCGCCACCCAAAGTGGTGCTTCAACCCTGGGAGAAAAAACCACTCGGCAAAAAAGGCGAACTGGCCGGTGGATTTGCACAACTGCAGGCCGACGGGACCACATCCTGCGGCAACTGGATCTACTGCCAGAGTTACAATGAAAAAGGAAATATGATGGCTCGCCGGGTCAAGAAAGACCCGACCGGCTTAGGACTTTTCCCTGAGTGGAGCTGGGCCTGGCCGGTCAACCGTCGGATCATCTACAACCGCGCTTCCTGCGATCCGTCCGGCAAGCCGTACAACATGAAAAAAGCGGTGGTTTACTGGAATCCGGCCGCTGTCCAGCCTACCGGCGCCCTGGGCGCCTGGGTCGGCGATGTGCCGGACGGGCCCTGGCCGCCAATGGCCGATGAGAAGGAGGGGCGCAAGCCTTTCATCATGCGGGCCGACGGCGTTGCCGCCATCTTCGGGCCCGGCCTGAAAGACGGGCCGTTCCCGGAGCATTATGAGCCGGTGGAATGTCCGGTTCCGGAAAACTTCATGTCCAAACAGATGACCAACCCGGCCAGTAAGGAGTTCAAGGATGCCAACGTCAAGGAGGACGTAATCGCCACCTGTGATGTGCGTTTCCCCTATGTTGCCACCACCTACCGGGTTACCGAACACTGGCAGACCGGTGTCATGACCCGCAATACCCCCTGGCTTCTGGAGCTTCAGCCGCGCCAGTTCTGCGAGATCAGCGTCGAACTGGCCAAGGAGAAGAACATCAGCAACGGCGACACGGTAACCGTATCCTCGGCCCGCGGAAGCATCGAGGCGGTTGCCATGGTTACCCCGCGTATCAAGCCGTTCAAAATTGGTGACAGAATGGTCCATGAGATCGGCCTGCCCTGGTGCTTCGGCTGGCACACCCCCGGCGTGGGCGACGCCGCCAACCTGCTGACCCCAACCGCGGGCGACGCCAACACGATGATCCCCGAGACCAAGGCCTTCATGGTCGGGATCACGAGAAAGGGGTAAGCCATGGCCGACACACTCAACCAAGCCACCCGCAAGGGCTTTCTCGTCGATACGGCCCGCTGCATCGGCTGCCGGTCCTGCCAGGTTGCCTGCAAGCAGTGGAACAAGCTTGACGCAGACAAAACCACAAACCAGGGGACCTTCGAAAACCCCCGTGACCTGACGCCGGCCCTTTACAACCGGATCAAGTTCGTCGAAAAAGAGACCTCCGGTGAAGTTACCTGGCAGTTCGTCAACGAACGCTGCATGCACTGCGGAGATGCCGGCTGCATGAAGGTCTGCCCTTCCCCTGGAGCGCTCTACCGCACGAAAGACGGCGTTGTGGCCTTCAACAAGGAGAAATGCATCTCCTGCAAATACTGCGTCTCGGCCTGTCCCTTCAACATCCCGCGCTATGATGCCGACAGCAAGGTCAGCAAATGCCACCTCTGTATCGACCGCATCGGCGGCGGCATCACCCCGGCCTGCGCCAAGGCCTGCCCGACGGAGACGCTCAAATACGGCAACCGCAGCCAGCTGATCGCCGGAGCCAAGGCCGCCAAGAAGACGCTGTACGGCGAAGGCGACTTAAACGGCCTCGGTGTGGTCTATGCCCTGGAAGGTCCGCCCGAACAGTACGGACTGCCAGCCAATCCGCACATTCCCATGTCGATCTTCCTCTGGAAAGATGTGATCAAACCGCTCGGCATCCTCGGCTTCTGGGGCAGTATCGGTGCAATGCTCTTGCATTACGTTACGATCGGGCCGAAGAAGATCGAAGAGCATGACGAGGAGGTACGACATGATCAGTAAGTATATCGACCGGTTTTCAACCAAAGAGCGTGTCCTGCACTGGTTCGTAACCGTCACGTTTTTTTCATTGATGCTATCAGGACTGGGACTTTACTCGCGGTTATTCAATGGATACTTTAGCCTTTTCGGCGGTGGCAGCAATGCCATTCTGGTGCATAAGATCGCCGGGGTCATGTTTTTCTTTAGCTCACTGATTCTGTTCCTCCACAATCGCGAAAAAGTGACTGAATTCGACCAGGACGACCAGGAATGGATTCGCCTGCGTGGGGGGTATCTCAGCACCGATGAAGTTCACCTGAACGTCGGCAAATTCAATCCGGGCCAGAAGATGTTTGCCATCTTCATCGGAGCAGCGACGGCAGTACTCGGCATCACCGGCATCTTCATCTGGTTCCCCGAGTCATTCCCTCGCTGGATCGTACAGATATCGCTGATGCTGCATGGCCTTATGTTCGTCGGCTCGATCATGTTTGTAGTGGTACATGTCTACCTGGCCACCATCGGTAACCCGGGCACGCTGGAAGCCATGCTCTGGGGCCGTGTGACCCGTTCATGGGCCAGACACCACCATCCGAAATGGTACAAGGAGACAACAGGAGATAATCCCTGATTTCAATCCGCCACTTCTATCCCAGGCGGCCTCCGGGCCGCCTTTTCTTTCCATCATACCATCCGGAGCACACATGACACCAACCGAGTTGAAACAGGAAGCACTCCGTCGGGCAGCACTACACTCACCGGAATATGCATCCATCACCCCGCTTTTCGAGGCGGTCTACGCCTACATTTCCGGCAGGGAAGAGTGTACCGGCATAACGATCAGCGTTACCGACAGCAATCGGGAGTACCGCATCAGCCACGGCTTTCCAATGATCAGCGCCACCGACATTATGGTTGACCGTGAAGCCCTTTCCACGTTCCTGTCTGGCGCAGCCGGCGTTCTGAAACAGCATGGCACTGCTGCAGGGGATCAACTGGACCAGATTGTTTCTGCACTGGAACAGGGGAACCTCGATCCGGGGGAGATGATCCTGGCAATTCTGGAACGGCGCCGCGCTCCGCTGGAAGAGGCTTCGGCCGCGCTCGGAGCCCCCTCGCCCCTGCTTGAATATCTCTTCGAAATACCGCTTAAAACTGCGCTTGAGGGGTATGCTGCAACCATTTCGAATGACTCGGTCAAGGACTGGCAGGAAGCGCTCTGCCCTGTCTGCGGCGCCCGGCCTGCCATGGCAGAGCTTTCCGGCGATGAGGGACGCCGTACCCTTTCCTGTTCAGCCTGCTTTTTCACCTGGCCATTCAAGCGGCTGAAATGCCCCTCCTGCGGCTGCGAAGATGTGCAGAAACTCTCCTATTTCACCGCAGGAGATTGCCCAACCCGGATCGATACCTGTAGCGCCTGCAGCCGCTACATCAAGACACGTGATTCGCGAAAGGGAAATGCAGATATCCCACTAGAAGTTGAAGATCTACTGACTATCCATCTGGATTTGCTCGCTTCAAAGGAAGGATTTGAGAGGGGAAAATAGCGGGGTCAAACTCTCCGCTTGCGGACACGCAGAGAACGGAAAAACGAAGTGAGCATCTTGGCACATTCAGTTTCAAGAATGCGGGGAATAAGATCAACGCGGTGATTGAGGCGTGGATCACCGGAAAAGTCGTAGAGTGATCCGGCTGCCCCCCCCTTCGGGTCGTAACAGCCGAACACAACCGTCGGGATCCGCGCGAGAATAATCGCTCCCATGCACATGGTACACGGTTCCAGCGTCACATAGAGGGTACAGTTCAAAAGCCGCCAGGAAGCAAGTTTTCTGGCGGCTTTTCTGATGGCTATCAGCTCGGCGTGCCCGGTCGGGTCCTGTTTCGACTCACGCAGATTATGCCCCCGGGAGACAATTTTGTCCTCACTGACAATCACGCAGCCGATCGGCACCTCTCCCCGATCCTCGGCCTTGCGCGCTTCAGCTATGGCGCGCATCATCCAGTATTCGTGGTTTTTTTCGCTGCTCATCTTACGAAAGCAGGTATTCTTCCGCAACCTGCCGCATTGCGCCTGTTTCCCTGGCAACCGCGGCAGCCCGCTCCTGCTCATTCATCAGTTCGCGAAAATGCTGACGTGCCTGTTTCTTGCTTCCGGCAATCAAGGTCACCATATTGCAGACCACACCCAACGGGAGCCCGTTATGAAGCCCTGCGACCAGCCGGGCAATTTCCTCGCGCTTCTGCCCCTTACTCCATGTTTTATACAGTGACGCTCCAAGGTCTCCGCCGCTTTGCAGCATATATATCCTCCGTCTGGCAAAAGAAAACAGCAGCAGATGATATGCCATTTTCTTGTGTTTCTTCAGCCGCAATCCACACTCTCAACATCATTAGCAGCGGTCAGCGCTCCCAGATTTCCTTCTTATCTTTGCCAAGATAGGCCCGCTTGACTTCGGCATTCTCCATCAACTCCGCCGCAGCCCCTTCCAGAATAACCTTGCCGGTTTCCAGAACATACCCCCGGTCGGCCAGTTTCAGAGCGGCTTTAGCATTCTGCTCAACCAGCAGGATCGTCGTGCCGTTATCGCGGCGAAGCTGATCGAGTACCCGGAAGATTTCCTGCACTACCAATGGCGCCAACCCCATGGAAGGCTCATCCAGCAGCAGCAGTTTTGGTTTGGCCATCAGGGCCCGGCCAATGGCAAGCATCTGCTGTTCTCCACCGGACATGGTACCCGCCAGCTGGCTGCGGCGCTCCTCAAGACGCGGAAAAAGCGCAAAAACGTTCTCCATATCCTTATGGATATCTGCCCTTGCCTCCCGACTGCGATAGCGCAGATAGGCTCCCATCTGCAGATTGTCCTCAACCGAGAGAGGCTTGAATACTTGACGTCCCTCGGGGACCTGCGAAATGCCGAGCTTGACAATCCGGTCAGGCGGCAGGGACTGCACCGGCTGTTTATTGAAGAGAATATCCCCGCTGGAGGCGGGCGTCACACCCGAAATGGTGTTGAGTATCGTGGTTTTACCGGCACCATTGGCTCCGATCAGGGTAACGATTTCGCCCTGTTCGAGGTGCAGGGAGACATTTTTGAGGGCATGAACCTTGCCGTAGCTGGTGTTAATATTTTTCAAGCGCAGCATTACTCGTCACCTCCGAGGTACGCCGCAATTACTTCCGGGTTTTCCTGAATCTGGCGGGGTGTCCCTTCAGCAAGCTTTTTACCCAGGTTAAGCACCACAATCCGGTCGCAGATGTCCATGACCAACTCCATGTCATGCTCGACCAGCACCACCGTAATACCCATATCGCGAATACGGCGGATCAGGTCAGCCAGGCCAAGAGTTTCCTGACTATTGAGGCCGGCCGCCGGCTCATCCATCAGGATGATGCCCGGCTCAAGCGCCAGAGCACGGGCGATCTCCAAAAGGCGGCCTTTTCCGAAAGGGAGATTTGATGCCGTCGCATCGGCCAGATCGGTGATACCGACGAAATCAATCCATTTCATCGCTTCTTCGCGAATCCGGCGCTCCTCGGACGTCGCCCAGGGGGCTTTGAAAGCGCATGAAATGAGGCCGCATGAGCTTTTGGAATGCAGACCGACCATTACATTTTCCCTGACAGTCATCTGGCCAAACAGCTCAATGTTCTGGAAGGTGCGAACCATGCCGAGCGAGGCGAGCTTTTCAGGC
This sequence comes from Geobacter sp. UBA1603, assembly GCA_002322035.1. Classification (GTDB taxonomy): domain Bacteria; phylum Desulfobacterota; class Desulfuromonadia; order Geobacterales; family Pseudopelobacteraceae; genus UBA1603. Next base: position 4,660 of record DCNF01000104.1, on the reverse strand, counting down.
GGCAGCCCTGAAATATCACGTCCGTCCAGCGAAACAGTGCCGCAGGTCTGGGAATAGATGCCGGTGACAATATTGAACAGCGTTGTCTTGCCAGCGCCATTGGGGCCGATGACACCGGTGATATGGCCTTTCGCTATGGAGAACGAGACATCCTCGAGGGCTGTCACGCCCCCAAAGATCTGCGTTATCCCCTTGACCTCAAGCATTCCCGCCCCCTCTTTTTCCGCTGGTCAATGCTCTCACCAGGGCCGGAATGCCGCGCACAAGGCCGCCAGGCATGAATATGGTCATAACCATCAGAAGGCCGCCATAGATAACAATATCATAGTCATGGGCCGCCCGGAGAAACTCAGGCAGCAGCGTCAGAAGCGCCGCCCCGAGGAATGATCCGTAAATACTGCCCAGTCCGCCGATCACCACCATGGTGAGGAGTTCCACTGAAAAGTTAAACCCGAACGAGGAAGGGGCCAGAAATGTCATGGTGTGAGCATAAAGGCTGCCGGCCAGTGAGCAGATCACCGCCGAAAGGGCAAAAATCTGGACCTTCAGGAGACGGGCATTAACACCCATGACCCGGGCGGCGACCTCGGAATCATGGACCGCCCGCAATGCGCGACCGATCCGGGAATCGGCAAGGTTGAGGGATAACAGCACCGTCAACAGCGTACATGTCCAGATCAAGTAGTAGTTTTTGATATCGGAATCAAAGCTGACACCACCAAGGCTCATGTTCGGAATGCCGGAAAGGCCGGAGGGGCCGCCGGTATAATCGATGGTCTCGTTGAAAACAATATAGATGATGATCCCCATTCCAAGGGTTGCCATGGCCAGGTAATGCCCCTTCAGCTTCAGGATCGGAAAACCGATCAGATAGGCCAGAGCCGCGACCGCCAATGCAGAAACAGGCATGGCCAGCCAGGGGTTCCACCCGAAGGTTGCCGTCAGGATGCCGGAGGCATAAGCCCCCAAACCGAAAAAACCTGCATGGCCGAGCGAAATCTGGCCGGCGTATCCCAGAAGCAGATTCAGGGCAATCGCAAGCATGGTGTGGATTCCGACAAACACGAATACGTTCATCAGATAGCCCCCGTTGAAAAGCAGAGGCGCTGAAAAGACAAGCACAGCAAAGATGAGAAACTTGATCCGCTCCCGCTGCATCGGTTATACCCTCTCGCTTTCACGTTTTCCAAACAACCCCTGAGGCCGGAGGAACAGAAGCAGCAGCAGGATGATGAAGGCGATAGCGTCCTTATAACCTGACGATACAAGCCCAGCTCCCAGAGACTCCAGCACTCCGAGGATCAATCCGCCGACAACGGTGGCAATACCGCTCGACATACCGCCGATGATGGCTGCGCAAAAACCCTTAAGACCGAGCATAATCCCGACGTCATAAGCAGTCATAGTCAGCGGGGCCACAATAATACCGGCCACTGCCCCCATTGCAGAGCTGATGACGAAAGAGAACAGCACCATGCGGCGCACATCAATGCCTACCAGGCCGGCAGCGCGGGGATTGTAGGAGCATGCACGCATAGCCTTGCCGCTGATGGTATGGTAGAAATAGAAGCGGTTGGCCGCCACGATAACCATAGTAATGCCAAGAATCCAGAGATGCTGGGGCAAAATGGTGGCACCACCGATGGCAATCGGATCGTCGCCACTGAAAGACGGTATCGAATGGGTATCCTTACCCCAGAACAGCATTGCCAGACCGCGAATCAGGATACTCCCGCCAATGGTTATAATCACAAGATTGATCGGCGTAGGCTGACGCAGGGGACGAATCGCAAGACGTTCAAACACAAGCCCGGCCAGTGTCGAAGCAGCCACGGCACACGGCACAGCCGCCCAGACCGGAAGTTTAAGAAGGTCGAGGAAGGTCAGGGTGAACAGTCCGCCCAGCATAACAAATTCACCCTGGGCAAAATTGATAATGCCGGTGGCATTGTAAATGATCGAGAACCCGATTCCGATCAGGGCGTAGATCGCCCCGGTAGAAAGGCCGGACACGGCATATTGAAGAAGCTGATCAAACTGCATTGCGCCTCATAAATGTAGGGGCGAACGGCAGTCCGCCCCTACGGTGTAATCGATACGGTACTCTGGTTATTTGACGATGACCCAGTCCTTGTTCTTGATTTCAACCAGAACAAAGGCATCCTTGCCGAGCCCTGCATGATCCTGGGAAGAATAGGTAAAGGTGCCCCCTATCCCTGAAAAGCCCTTCGTCTTTTCCAACTGGTCCCGGATCGCAGCGGGAGTTTCGGCGCCCCGCTCGACAGCCCCCTTAACCAGCATGACCGCATCCCAGGCATGGCCGCCGAAGTGGTCACCCTCGGCCTTGTGGTGGTTCTGGTAATCCTTGACAAACGCCATCAGCGATTTCCGCTGCGGGTCAGATGCGGGCAACAGATCCGCCACAATCACCTTGCCGGAAGGGATTCTGATCCCTTCGGCAGCGTCTCCGGCCAGTTCGATAAACTTCTTGGACGAAACCCCGTGGCTCATATACAGGGGCAGCTTCAAACCAAGCTGCCGGGCATTCTTGGCAATGACCGCCGGACCAGGGTTCGTGCCCCAGACGATCAGGGCCTGGGCCTGGGAACCGCGAATTTTAGTCAGTTGGGCGGTCATATCGGTATCTTTGGGACCGTAGGTATCGTCAGACACCAGCGTGATCCCGTATTTTGCAGCCTGGGCTTTGAGTTGCTCCCGTCCGGATGATCCAAAACCGTCCGATACTGTTAAAATGGCAACCTTTGCAAGCTTCTGTTTCTGCAATTGCTCGTAAATCCGGCCAACCGCCAATGCATCGTTCTGGGCGGTCTTGAAAACCCATTTTTTTACCGGATCAGTGATCTTGCTGCCGGCCGCCAGTGCAACCAGCGGGATCTGCTCCTTTTCGACAATCGGAATAACAGCCATGGACTCACCGGTCGTGCTTGGTCCCACAATTGCCACAACCTTATCGTCCTTGATCAGTTTGGTTGCCAACTGGACCGCCTTCGTTGCATCGCCGGCAGTATCATAGGCGACCAGTTCCAGCTTACGCCCCTTGACTCCACCAGCTTTGTTGATTTCATCAATAACCATTTTGGCGGTATTGCGCTCCGGTTCCCCCAGAAATGCCGCCGGACCGGTCACAGCAAACAGGCCACCGATCTTAATCGGGGCAGCGGCAAAAACGGTCGAAGCGAGTATTGTTGTTACACATGCTGCTACAAGTGCGGCAAGACGAACGTACATTGAAATCCTCCCGAAGAAAAAAGTTCAGTTACTTGATCATGGTCCAGTCGCCCTTGTGAATCCTGACCATCTCGAAGGCGGAAAGGTCAAGTCCGTTATGGTCCTTGGGTGACATGGTGAAAACTCCAGATATGCTGACAAGCTTTGCAGCCTGCTCGACCCCGTCACGAATCTTTTCAGCCGTTGCAGCTCCGGTTTTTTTGACCGCATTGGTGACCAGGAGGAATGCGTCATAGGCATAACCACCAAAGGTTGACGCCTCAACACCATACGTCTTTTTGTAGGACTGGTCGTATTTCTTGAGCAGGTCAAACTGCGGGTCTCCCTTGGGGAGGACGTCATAAATCGCCAGCTTGCCGGCCGGCAGCATGACCCCTTCTGCGGCATCGGTCCCGGCCAGTTCGATGTATTTTTTGGAAGCCACGCCGTGGCTCATGTAGAGCGGGATCTTGATACCGAGCTGTTTTACGTTCTTGGTTATCACCGCCGGCCCAGGATTCGTTCCCCAGCAGATGATTGCATCGGGTTTGATGCCGCGAATTTTGGTCAGTTGGGCGGTCATATCGGTATCTTTAGGCCCATAAACCTCATCAGCAACGATCTTGAAGCCTTTCTGGCCTGCCAGAGCTTTGAGTTGCTCGCGGCCTGAAGAACCGAAACCATCGGTGACCGTCAGAAGAGCAATTGATTTTTGGTTGTTCTTTGCCATGTGGTTAAGGATTTTTTCCGCAGCAACATGGTCATTGGCCGGCGTCTTGAATACCCACTTTTTAACCGGCTCCGTGATCTTGATGCCGGCGGCACAGGAAATCAGAGGAATTTTCTCTTTCTCAACCACCGGTATCACCGCCATGGACTCGCCCGTGGTGCTTGGGCCAATAATGACGGAGACTTTGTCATCCTTTATCAGACGGGTAGCCAGCTGAACCGCTTTGGTGGCATCACCGGCGGT
>DCNF01000104.1:0-141 GCA_002322035.1 Geobacter sp. UBA1603 | reverse complement strand
CTCTTTATGCTCTTTATGCTTTTTGTGCCTTTCCTTGTAATGCCCCTTCTTTTTGCCATGGTCGTGGTGCTCATCTTCACCGGATTTTTCCTTGATGATGACCGTCTTCTCCTTAACAACCACCGGTGCCGGTTTGTTACC
>DCNF01000029.1:34577-35700 GCA_002322035.1 Geobacter sp. UBA1603 | reverse complement strand
GGCATCGATCTACTACACCACCAATGGAACGCAACCGACCACCGGATCAACCCTGTACACCGGCCCGATCAGCATAACGGCTGACACAACGGTCAGGTACTTCGCCGCTGACGCCGCAGGCAACAGCGAGCCGGTCCAAACGGGGACCTGGACGTTCCATGCCGGCACCGACCTGGTGGCAAGCGCCGTCATTAACAATGGCACCGCTATCACCAACAGCAGCGACGTAACCCTGGCCCTGTCGGCATCAGACCCCGGCTCAGCACAGGCCTGCCCTCAAACCAACGGCGTAAAGGAGATGCAGTTCTCCAACGACGGCATAAGCTACAGCCAGGCCGAGCCATACGCAACAAGCAAGTCCTGGGTATTAAGCCTTGAAGAGGGTCTTAAAACCGTCTATGTCAAGTTCCGTGATTGTTCAGGCCAGTTGTACCCGCCCGTTACCGCCACCATTACCTTCGGCCGTAAGGACGGGCTGCTTCCCGGCACTGCAAACTACCTTGCAAGTGCCCTGAAGGCCATGAACATATCAATTGGCCTGGTTGCCCCTTCAGCTCTTGACCGTGCCCATGCCGACGTAGCTCCGTACCGGAATGGCGTGTCGAAACCTGACGGAAAAATTGATTCACTTGACGCCTTTGTCATTCTGATGCGCCAGGTTGGGCTGATATCTTCATTCTGATAAGGCAGACATACACGAGAACATCCATATTTCACCGGAGGTAACCATGAAACTTTCTATAACTGCAGCATTCATGCTGTTCGCTTCGTTCTTGATATTGCACGGCTGCGGCGGTGGCGGAGGAGGGGGGGGGGCTGGAAGCCCCAGCGTAAAGCTATACCTTTTCGGGACCCTCTCATCCAGCAATAACATTGCAAAAGTTGATACGAGCATCGCCGTTTCCGGTTTTTCTGACTATTCTGCCCCGGCCAACAGCACCTCTGGAATCCATCCGCTTCGGCGCGGGGTGTTGAGCGCATCAGGCCCGATAAAAGCAAGTGCCATCAGCGGATCCTATGACATTGGTGGCGGAAAGATCCTGATCCAGATCACCAATGGCTCATTTGCGAACATGTCGAGCAGTACCATGCGCAACAACGGAAACGGAACAGAAATTGCGAA
>DCNF01000029.1:28101-34541 GCA_002322035.1 Geobacter sp. UBA1603 | reverse complement strand
CAACCTCGCGGAATCTTGTTTTTCCGAGCGGTTCCGTTGACTTCGGGCCAAGCGTAGGACAGTTCAGGGCCTCCGACCATGCCGCCGACTACCTGACCGGCTGCAGAGTAAATTACGTCCCGTAACTGGACATTCCGGCCTCTTCTGATATTATCTACAACTGGCAAGGCACCTTGCGGCCTTGCCAGTTGTGCCATTTCAATAACAGGTGCATATCACAACCATGGCTCTTCGCATTATCCCCATACTGCTGACGCTCGTCATGACAGCAGGCAGCTTCACCCATGCATCCGCTTCTGACGTAAAATACAAACGATCCATCGAATCATATACCATGCCTGATGTCACCCTGATCAACCAGGACGGCAAGAAAGTCCGCTTTCGGGACATGATGGCCAGCAACCGTCTCATCGCCGTTGACTTTATTTTTGGCACCTGTACGACAATCTGCCCGGTTTTATCGGCTGGATACGCCAATCTGCAGCAGAGACTTGGCCCCGACCTGAACAAGGTTCACCTGGTCTCAATCAGTATTGACCCGGAAAACGACACGCCCAAAGTAATGAAGGAGTATCTGAAGCGATATCGCGCCAAGCCGGGGTGGGACTTCCTTACCGGCAGCCGGAACGACATTGATGCTGTCATGAAAGCTTTTGACGCCTATATTCCAAACAAAATGGCCCATTATCCGCTCACCTTGATTCGGTCGTCTCAGAATGGCAGTTGGGTACGACTATTTGGGCTGCTCAGTAGTTCAGAGTTTCTGGCGGAATGCCGTAAAGCGGGGTTATAACCATTGAAAGGGATAGTGATTCGCACATCATGTCTCTTTTCCGGCCTCATGCTGATTCTGCCGTTGATCTTCTGCCTTACAACATCCGCAGCATCCAAAGCAACAACTGTTGAACCAGGTCTCCCGGACAAGGCATTACACTTCGGCGAGAAAATGTACCGGGAAGGACTGCTGCCATCGGGCGAAGCGATGCAGGCCTACGTCAACGGCGACACTCCGGCGCCCGGCACTTCATTCACCTGCATCAGCTGCCACCTTCGCAGCGGCCTCGGCTCGATCGAAGGAGGCATCAACACCCCCCCCACCACCGGGAAGTATCTCTTTGAAAAACCGGAACCTATCAATCTGACAAAATATCGGCATTTTGATCCATCGCGTCCCGTGTACACTGATGCATCTTTTGCCGCGATGCTGCGCGGAGGTGTTGATCCGGCCGGGCGGGTCCTGAATTATGTCATGCCCCGCTATCATCTCCATGATGATGACATGGCAATTCTGATCCGCTATCTGAAGCGGCTGTCGAGCACCTTTTCCCCCGGCGTTACGGAACAGGAACTGCACCTTGCCACGGTTATCACCGAACCCGGCAACGCTGAAGCGGAATTTTATTACCGGGCCCTACAGACATTGATTGCCCAGAAAAACAACATGGTAAAATCCTTTGGCAAAGAACCGCGCAAAACCCGTATGGCGGAAGCAATGCTCATGTCACGGGAAGCTGCTTTCAAGCGAATTGTAGTAAAAAAATGGGTGTTGACAGGCCCTCCCGACACCTGGAGGGCACAGTTGGAACAGCACTATCGAAAAGAGCCGGTTTTTGCGCTTATCGGCGGTTTCAGCGCGGGAAGCTGGCAGCCGGTTCATCAGTTCAGCGAAGAGCACCAGATCCCCTGCCTTTTGCCCGTTACTGATTTTCCGGTGATCTCGGACAATGACTGGTATACCCTCTATTTCTCCAAGGGGTTGTTTCAGGAGGGCGCAGCGGCGGCCCGCTACCTCTTGCGCGAAACGGACGGACACGACAGGGGAGCCGTCATTCAGATTGTTGATGACACCGTTTCTGCGAAAGCACTGCGGGATGGCTTCAACAGCGTCTGGGACAACGGGGGGGCAACGGCGGCACGAACAATTCTACTCACCCCGGGCACGTCCCTGCAGGTGATCTTCCAGCAGAACAAAGGGGCGACTTTTGTCTGCTGGACAGGAAATCACGCGCTGGCAAAGCTTTCAGAGGCGCTGCTAGCTGGTTATGGTTTACGGCATATCGCATCGTACGGATACCTGGGGTCAACGATCTATTCACTACCACCCAAAGCCCGCAGTTCCCTCTTCATAACCTATCCCTACCGCCTGCCGCACCAAGAGAAAAACTATGACGCGTATGTCAACTCTGTCAGCAGCGTACTGCACCCATCAACACCCCAGCAGGTGCGCCTGCTAAAGCAGGCCTATGCGGTGTACCAGGTCCTGTCCCAGGCTCTGATCGATTTAAAGGGGAGCTACTATCGGGATGCCCTGCTTGACGTCATCGGGATGAACATGGCCCCGGGAATGGGCATGGGCCTTGTTCTTGACACGACGTTTCCACTCTACGAGCGGTTCAGCTTTGGCCCAGGGCAGCGCTATGCATCAAAAGGCTGCTACATCGTTCAATTGACGGATGAAAAAAACCCGGGATTGATAAATCGAAGCGACTGGGTTATTCATTGATCACTACAAAACAGAGGAAGGCTCGTATGAACACATTCAAAGCGGTAACACTTGCAGCCATGCTTGCCTGCATTATTTCAGTACCTGCATACGGAGCAGCCATCAGCATAAGTCAATCCGGCGGGGCATACGCGATCCAAGGCAGTGGTATGGACGGAGTGGCCGGCATCGATCTGACCGTAACCTATGACACGTCATCATTTTCATCTCCCACCGTCACTCAGGGTCCGCTGGTTTCCGGGGCCCTGATGGCGGCCAACACCAATCTTGCCGGCTCTGTCAAGGTTGCCATCATCAGCAGCAGACCATTCAGCGGCAGCGGTGTTCTGGCAACGCTCTCCTTTGCCAAAAGTTCGGGAGGCACACCGATCATCAGCAGCTACAGCATGATCGACAGTACCGGCAAGACCATCACCCCTTCGGCGGCGACCACACCAGCCGAGGGGACCGGGCTGATCAACAATCCGGGAGTACCATTCACCCCGCAGCCGCAGCCATCGCCAACACCGACGATAACGGCTCCTCCAACCACAACAACCACACCACCCCAGATGGTGCTCGGCACCGTTACCATGCCGACCGATCAGGCATCGGCAACAACATCCGCCCCCAAATCAACCGAGCCGGCCAGCCAGGTTCCCCCGGCACCTGCAGTACCCTCTTCGACAGCAGCCACCCCACGCGAACCGGCTTCCTCCGAGCCGGCCGCTGTTCCAGAGGAAAAACCCTCCCATACTGCCCACACCTCGGTTCTGGACCGCTTCCGCACCTATCAGGGAGAAAAAACGCCGGCAATCATGGAAGCCCTGTTTGCCCGTGATGTCTCATCCACGGTAAAGCAGGTGCCGGCCATTGCCATCAGTGACGGCATCGCAACCGTCACGCTGCAGATCGAGTTGCCGGCTGCCACGTCTTCGCCCAACTTTGCCTTAAGCGGGGCAAAACTTGCTTCGATCAAAAACGGAGAGAGCGCCGGAAGCTGGCAGATTGAAGTCCTGCCCCAGAAAGACGCCACCAGGACCCTGATAACGATTCTGAATGGCGCCTCCAGCATCGAGTATCCCTTGACGGTCGTGCCCCCGGCAGGCGGGCTTTCCTTTACCGAAAAGGGTTTCAACACATTTTTGAAGGACAGCGGTGCTCCGAAACCAGCATTCGACCTGAACAGCGATGGCAGGCATGACTACCTTGACGACTATATCTACACCGGCCATTATCTCCTGGCAAAACAGGCCCGCAAGGCGCTGCCTCCCACGGTGCCAGAAACGAAAAAACTGAAAAAATAACTGTCGTGCATCAACGCAGAAAGCCGCCCCGTTAAACGGGACGGCTTTCTGCGTTTTTGGCAAACAGTGGTGAAAACACCACCCTATCCGGTCATGGCAATGACTTCTTCGTATGTGGTCACCCCCTCAAGCATCTTGCTGACAGCAACCTGGCGCAGTGAGACAAGCCCCTCCTGCCGGGCGGCCTCAACCAGGTCGGCCATTTCCACATCGCTGCCAACCATTGACCTGATCCGTTCGCTCATGTCCAGCAGCTCGAAAATGCCGGTACGCCCTTTGTAGCCGGTACCGCGACACTCCCGGCACCCCTCGCCCTCCCAGACCATGACCTTCCGGAGCGCCAGTTGCAGGCAGGCGCGTTCATCCCCTGTCAGCTCACGCTGCCGGCGACAATGGGGGCAAATCTTACGCAACAGCCGCTGTGCCACGATTCCGATCACCGTCGCCGATATCAGAAATGGCGGCACCCCCAGGTCGAGCAGGCGGATGATTGCCGACGGTGAATCATTGGTATGGAGCGTTGAGAGCACCAGGTGGCCGGTCAAAGCGGCCTGGACAGCATTTTCGGCGGTTTCCCGGTCGCGAATTTCACCAATCATAATGATATCCGGATCCTGACGCAGGATATTTCTCAGGATGCTGTCAAAACCGACTCCGATGGCGTTCTGGACACCAATCTGGTTAAACTCTTCCATGACCATTTCGATCGGGTCTTCAACCGTAACGATATTGACTTCGGGCGACGAAAGGGCCCGAAGCGATGAGTACAGTGTTGTGGTCTTGCCGCTGCCGGTCGGCCCGGTCACCAGGATGATCCCGTTCGGACGGCGGATGAAAGCATTGTAGAGTGCAAGCTCGCGGGGATAGAACCCCATGCTGTCCAGATCCTGCAGCAGGACATCGGGGTCAAAAACCCTGATGACGACTTTCTCCCCGAACGCGACCGGTACCGTGGAAACACGCAGTTCAACATCCCGGCCATTGGCGCTGGTCTTGATCCGGCCATCCTGGGGGCGCCGTTTTTCAGCAAGGTCCATGCGTGACATCAGCTTGATCCGCGAGATAATCGGCGCGTGAAGCTGCTTGGGTATCACATGGATATTGTGCATGACACCATCGATGCGGAAACGGATCAGCCCCTTGTCACGCTTGGGTTCGATGTGAATATCGCTGGCATGCTGGTCGAAAGCGTACTGCAGAAGAAAGTCGACCGCCGTAACCACATGTTTGTCATTACCTTCAATATCGTGGTGGCCTTTCAGCTTAAAGAGCTGCTCCAGGTTACCCAGATCAATCTTTGCAGCAGCTTCGGCCTCGGCAGCCATGACTGAAGCACGGAACCCGTAGAACTCACGCAGAATCTTCAGTATGTCGCTCTTGGAGCTGAGCACGCGGCGGATTTCAAGCTTGCGGGCTTCGGCAAGCTCGTTGACGATCCGGTCGTTGAAAGGATCCGCAACCGCCACGGTGATGGAAGCGGAGCTTTCAGCAACAGCCACTATCAGGTTTTTCAGGGCAAATGGACGGGGGATATGGGCCGTGACAACATTCAGATCAAGAGCCAGCGGATCGATTTTCAGGTACGGTAGTCCGACGGCTTCGGCGGTCGCCTCGGTGATGGCATCCTCGGTGAGATGACGCCCAGGAGAGCCGGGGATCTCCAGGTTAAACGATGCGATCAGTTCGGCCGGGTAAATGCTTTCAGGCACCATCGAGGCCCTGCGGGCACCTGTGGGCTGAAAATGGGCCGAAAGCCGTTGAGCTTGGGACGTGCTGCGGGATCTGACCTCACGGGCCTGCTCGGCACTGACCAGCGCGCGTCGCTGAAGCAGGTTGAGCAGATTGTCGAGGGTCAGTTTATGGGGATCGGCCATGGTGAGGATCAGTGGGTGAATTTGTTCTTGCTGGACGCTTCAGCCGTGCGCTTTTCGATTCGCTTGACCACTTCCTCGACCACCTGTTCGGGAGACAAACCGGTCTTTGCGGTAATCTGGCCGACAGCGGCCTGTTCAGACTTGAGCGTTTCACGTACCTGCCGGTCGCGTACCACCCGGGGAGGCGGAACATAATCCTGGTAGGCGGTCATGGTCGCCAGAAAGGTGCGGAACAGGCGAAACGCCATGAGAGTCGCAAGGGAAAGCGGCAGAATATCATCCAGCCAGTACTCGAAACTGCGCTGATGCATCATAGAACCGCCCAGAAGTCCCGCCGAGGCGATCAACAGTCCGAATGAGTTCCCGATAACACGAAATTCGATATCATCCGGTATTTTTACGACCTTATCTCCGGCCATGCATTCTCCACAAACATTCAGTTACTAGTTCGTATCGGCAGATTCGGACTCATGTTGAACGCTTTTTGATCCGCTGCTGAAACCGCGCCTGGATCCTGTCCATGTAGTAGTAGATGACCGGAGTAATGTACAGGGTCAAAAGCTGCGAGACCAGCAGGCCGCCCACCACGGCTAATCCGAGTGGGCGCCTGGAGTCAGCCCCGCCGCCGATCCCCATGGCAATCGGCAGAGTACCCATCAGGGCCGCCATGGTGGTCATCATAATCGGCCGAAAACGGACGATGCACCCCTGATAAATGGCGTCCAGCGGGGTTTTGCCTTCGGCACGCTGTGCTTCCAGGGCAAAGTCGATCATCAT
>DCNF01000029.1:27544-28044 GCA_002322035.1 Geobacter sp. UBA1603 | reverse complement strand
TTCTTCTTGACGATGCCGACCAGCATGATGATGCCGACGAAAGAATACAGGTTGAGGTCACGGCCGAAAACCAGCAGGGTGATCAGCGCCCCGAAGCCCGCCGACGGCAAGCCGGACAGGATCGTCAGCGGATGGATATAGCTCTCGTAGAGCACCCCCAGAACGATGTAGATCACGACAATGGCCATGATCAGCAGCAGGGCCAGTCCTTTGGTGGATGCCTGGTAGACCTGGGCCGTCCCCTGAAACCCGGTCGTAATGGCAGCCGGCAGGCTTTTAGCCTCCTTTTCGATGGCTGCCACGGCCGTGCCGAGGGGGACGTCAGGTTTGAGATTGAACGAGATCGTAACAGAGGTTATTTGCCCCAGATGGTTGACCGAAAGCGGTCCAAGGCCGTTTTTGAGCGTGCCGAGCGATGACAGCGGCACCAACTGGCCGGCACGGGAGCGGACATAGAGCAGGCCGAGCATGGAGGGATCGCTCTGGTACCGGGGCTCCAG
>DCNF01000029.1:27239-27402 GCA_002322035.1 Geobacter sp. UBA1603 | reverse complement strand
ACACCGAGGCTGGCGGCCCGGTCGCGGTCGATATCGAGTGTCACCTGGGGGTTTTTGATCTGCAGGTCACTGGTGACATCCTGCACCATCGGCAGACCGCGCAGCTTCATCTCAAATGCAGCTGCCTGGCGGTACAATTCACTGGTGTCCGGACACTGCAGCA
>DCNF01000029.1:18885-27194 GCA_002322035.1 Geobacter sp. UBA1603 | reverse complement strand
CTCTGGGTGGTGTCAAGCTGGATCAGCGGCGGATTGCGCATAAATACCATGATTCCTGGTATGCTCGACACTGACGGCCGCATTTTCTGAATAATCTGATCGGCATTCAGCGTCCGCTCATGGCGCGGCTTCAGCTTCATGAACAGAAAACCGGAGTTGGACCCGACTCTGCTGCCGGAAGCTCCCACTGAAGACATGAATGCCTCCACGTTCGACTCCTGCAGCACCTTTTCCACAACCTTCATCTGCTGGGCCTTCATCTCTTCAAACGAGACCCCCTGGGCCCCCTCGGTCGTGGCAAAGATAGCCCCGATATCATCGGAGGGGAGCAACCCCATCGGCATACGCGTGAACAGCCAGACCGTCACTGCCGCCATAGCCAACGTCACGACAACGGTGGCCCGGCGGTAGCGCAGGACACGCGTCAGGCTTCGTTCATACCCGCGCCGCAGACGATCGAAAAAACGCTCCATCAGATTGTAGAGCATGCCATGGGACTGACTGGATGGCGCCTTGATGAACCTGCTGCAGAGCATGGGGGTTAACGTCAGGGAGACCACTCCCGAGATCAGTATTGAAACGGTAATGGTGACGGCGAATTCATGCAGCATACGCCCGAGCATACCTGCCATGAAAAGTACCGGAATGAAAACCGCCACCAGCGAAATCGTCATTGAGAGGATGGTAAACCCGATTTCCCGTGCCCCGTTGTAGGCAGCCTCCAGCGGTTTTTCTCCATGCTCCATGTGCCGGACAATGTTCTCGAGCATGACGATGGCATCGTCAACGACAAAACCAACCGAGAGAGTCAACGCCATCAGGGTGATCGTGTTGACCGAGAATCCGAGAAGGTACATGGCGGCAAAGGTGCCGATGATCGAGAGCGGCAGTGCCAGGCTGGGTATAACGGTCGCCGAAACATTGCGCAGGAAGATAAAAATAACCATAACAACCAGCGCAATTGTCAGAAGCAGTGTAAATTTTACCTCTTTTACCGACTCGCGGATCGACTGGGTCCGGTCAAAAAGGATATTCAGCTCGACCGAACCGGGAAGCTGGCTGCGGAACAAGGGTATCTGACGTTTAATGCTGTCAACCACCTCGATGGTGTTAACCCCCGGCTGGCGTTGGACAGCAAGCACGATCGCCCGCACCGACGTACCCTTTGTGTTGTACCAGGCGGCGATTTTATCGTTCTCGACGCTGTCGTTAACCTGGGCGATGTCGGAAAGACGCACCGGAGCACCGCCACGATATGCCACAATCAGTTTTTTAAATGCGCCGGCATCGTACAGCTGACCGGTAGCCTGGATGGTAAATGCCTGCCGGGCCCCCTGCAGACCACCGGTCGGCAGGTTGACGTTTCCGGCATCGAGAGCGGCAGCAACCTCGTCGACACCGATCCCCCGGCTGGCGAGCGCCCGTGGATCCAGCTGCACACGCACGGCATATTTCTGTGAGCCGTAGACCAGCACCTGGGCTACACCATTGATCATGGAGATACGGGGGGAAATGACCGTGTCGGCGAATTCGTTGACTTCCGAGAGCGGCAGGCTTGGCGAACTGAGCGCCAGGTACAGCACCGGCTGGTCAGCCGGATTGACCTTCTGGTAGGAGGGCGGGGTCGGCATATCCCGGGGCAACTGCCGGGCCGCCTTGGAGATGGCTGCCTGGACATCCTGGGCCGCCGAGTCGATACCCTTCTCCAGGGAGAACTTAAGGGTAATGATTGATATCCCCTGCCCGTTGGTGGAACTCATTGAGTCGAGGCCGGCAATCGTTGAAAATTGACGCTCCAGCGGAGTCGCCACGGCAGAAGCCATGGTTTCCGGGTTGGCGCCCGGCAGATCGGAGCGGACCTGGATTGTCGGGTAGTCGATGTTCGGCAGATCGTTGACCGGCAGCAGACGATAGGCAAACAGGCCGAAGAGCATCACCGCCAGCATGACCAGGCTGGTCATGACCGGGCGCTTTATGAACAGACCGGAGATGTTCACTTCACATGCGCCCCGGCACCCTGGCCTCCATCCCCCTGCCCCTGCGCTTTCACATCGACTTTGCCTTCAGGCACAACCCGCATCTGGCCGTCGACAACCACCTTCTCGCCCGGTGCCAGCCCCTTTTCAACCACGATGTACCCCTGACTGGCCGGACCGGCTGTAACCGGCCGCAATTCAGCGGTGGAGTCGGGCCTGACCACAAATACAAACGGGCCCTTCTGACCGGTCTGAAGAGCCTGGCTGGGAACCACCACCGCATTTTTTCTGATGTCAATGGTTAGCGAGACGTTGACGAACTGGCCCGGCCAGAGTGTGCGACGGCTGTTGGCAAACTCGCCTTTCAGGCGGATGGTGCCGGTTGCCGGATCAACCGCATTATCAAGAAACGAGAGCGTCCCGGCCTCCCTGGTTGCCCCGCCGGACACGTCAGCCGCGACGGAAAGACGTCCGCCGGACATCGCACGTTTCAGGTCCGGCAGCTCTTTTTCCGGAATTGCAAACGAGACGCTTACCGGTGTCAGACGGTTGATCGTCACCAGCACGGTCTCGTTTGCCTTGACCACGTTGCCACGGTCGACAGCCAGTGCGCCAAGCCGTCCTGAAAGGGGTGCCGTTATGGTACAGTAGGAAAGCTGAACCCGGGCATTGTCAACTGCCGCCTGATCAGCCGCCACATCGGCAGCGGCCGATTCGGCCTTCGTACGGTATCCTTCCGCCTGCTCCTGGGTAACAATACCGTCCTTGACCAGGTGCGAATAGCGCTCATAATCCTTACGGGCGTTATCCACGATGACGCGGTTGCGGGCCAGGGACGCTTCGGCTTTTTTCAAGGCGGCCTGATACGGGCGCGGGTCGATCCGAAACAGCAGCGCGCCTTTCTGTACGTCATGCCCTTCGCGAAATGCCACCGTTATCAATTCGCCGCTGATCTGCGGCCTGACCGAGACATGTTCCGAGGCTTCGACGGTGCCGATAGCCTTTACCTGCACCGGCACATCACGCTGGCTCGCCGCAGCGGCGACAACCAGAGCGGGTGGCCGACCTTTCGGCTTTTCCGGCTGTTTTCCACAACCGGACAACCAGACCAGAAGGAAACACGACACCGCACAACTCAGACCACGATACATCATCTCAACACTCCCGATTTGCAGCAGATAATCGAAGTTGCCACAATACACCAACAGAACACGGTGCTCAAACTGTTTTACACGACAAAGCCCCCGCGCGGGAACACGGGGGCTTCGGGTTTCAGAAGAGGGCTGCGGTGAGTGCTATTCCCTGACAAATGTATCAATATCGCTCTCATGTACCATACCCATTAAACGGGCATATTCAGACTCGATCAAGAGATAATGGTTGCGGGTCTCTCGGGCATTCAGCTCATAGACCTCTCTGACATCTTTTTCAGCGATCTTTGCCGCCGTTTCAAGCAGAACTTCTTCCAGGTTCTTTTCGCGCTCCAGTGCCAGTTCTAACGCCTTCTGCTCGCTGAAATCACCGTCTATCGCCCGGGCGATGGAAACAATCCAGCTTGATTCATTGTCCGGGGGACTGTCGAGAAACGCTTCCAGCGATGGCATGTCACCTCCCCGATAAATCCGGTAAAAGTGGCCGGCGTGTTCCCGTTCTTCTTGCGCCAGGAGCTCAAAAACACGCCTTGCGTCGGTGTTTTTCATCTGTCGCGCACCAAGCTGGTAAAAATTCATGGCATTCTTTTCGGTCTGAATAGATCTCTTGATGGCTTCCTGAATATCGATGCTCATGGCAATGCCCCCCTTGTGCTGCGCGTAGTGTCAATATACTGATTCTAACAATACCATTATTGTCTTTTTTGTCAACAAGCCATTCAGCATCAGTGTATTCAAACGATTGACAGGGCCTGCTGACGGCGTGTAAAAGAGTGGTTCCTTGATCCAACACCCAATTCAGGAGGCCGGGCATGGCAGTCGAACCGAACAAGATCATCTACTCAATGATGCGGGTCAGCAAATTCTATGACAAAAAGCCGGTCATAAAAGACATCTCACTTTCCTACTTCTACGGTGCCAAGATCGGCGTACTGGGCCTGAACGGCTCGGGAAAGTCTTCACTTTTGAGGATTATGGCCGGGGTTGACAAGGAGTTCAACGGCCAGGCGGTGCTCTCCCAGGGGTACACCGTCGGCTACCTGGAGCAGGAACCGCAGTTGGATGAGACCAAGAGCGTCCGCCAGATTGTGGAAGAAGGGGTCCAGGAGACGGTCGACCTGCTGGCCGAGTTCAACGCCATCACCGACAAATTTTCCGAACCGGACGCCGACTTCGAGAAACTGTGCGACCGGCAGGCGGTGCTCCAGGAAAAACTGGATCATCTGGATGCCTGGGATCTGGACAGCCGACTGGAGATGGCCATGGACGCCCTGCGCTGCCCCGAGGGGAATACGCCCATAAAAGTCCTCTCCGGCGGCGAGAAACGCCGGGTGGCGCTCTGTCGGCTGTTGCTGAAAAAACCGGACATCCTGCTTCTGGATGAGCCGACCAACCACCTGGACGCCGAGACCATCGCCTGGCTGGAGCATCACCTGCACACCTACCCCGGCACGGTCATCGCCGTTACCCATGACCGTTACTTCCTCGACAACGTGGCCGGCTGGATCCTGGAACTGGATCGCGGCGAGGGGATTCCATGGAAGGGGAATTATTCCTCTTGGCTGGAGCAGAAGCAGAACCGGCTGGCTGTGGAAGAGAAACAGGAGAGCGACCGGCAGAAGACCCTGGCCCGGGAACTGGAGTGGATACGAATGTCGCCCAAGGGTCGCCACGCCAAGTCCCAGGCCCGCATCACCGCCTATGAGGAACTGGCGGCTGAAACCGGTGACAAACAGGCCAGAGACCTAGAGATTTACATCCCTGCCGGACCGCGGCTGGGTGACATCGTTATTGAGGCTGCCGACGTAGCCAAGGGGTATGGGGACCGCCTGTTGTTCGAGGGGATGAACTTTCGCCTGCCGCGCGGCGGCATCGTCGGCATCATCGGGCCCAACGGTGCCGGCAAGACCACCCTGTTCCGGATGATTACCGGCCAGGAGCAACCGGATTCAGGCACGTTCCGCATCGGCGACACGGTGCAGCTGGCCTATGTGGACCAGAGTCGCGACGCCCTGGACGGCAGCAAGACCATCTGGGAGGAGATCTCCGAAGGGCAGGAGCAGGTACAGCTCGGCAAGGTGACCGTCAACTCCCGCGGCTATGTCTCGCGCTTCAACTTTTCCGGAAGCGACCAGCGGAAGAAGGTCGGCACCCTCTCCGGAGGCGAACGGAACCGGGTCCACCTGGCCAAAATGCTGAAAAGCGGCGCCAACGTGATTCTGCTGGACGAACCGACCAACGACCTGGATGTTAACACCATGCGGGCCCTGGAGGAAGCGCTGGAGAACTTCGGCGGCTGCGCCGTGGTCATCAGCCACGACCGCTGGTTTCTGGACCGGATCGCCACCCACATCCTGGCCTTCGAGGGGGATTCCCGGGTGGTGTGGTTTGAGGGGAATTATTCGGAATACGAAGAAGACAGGAAGAAACGTCTCGGTGCCGCAGCGGAGATCCCGCACCGGATCAAGTACCGCCAGCTCACCAGAACCTGAAACCAGGGACGTAGCGCATCGGACGATACCCGTTACGCCGTCTGGCGACGCTCAAAACTGGCCTTCATGAGTGCCATGAAGGCTTCACGGGTGTCACGGTCATCCAGCAGTGCGGCCTGATCCTCGATAAACTGCTTCTGTTTCGGGGTAATCCGTTTTCGGGCCACCTTTTCTTCCGGTTCGTCAGCCGGCGGAACAGCAATTTTCCCTGATTTGAAGACTATGTCGCGGACGACCTCCCCGCCCAGATGATCATTGAGCTTCTGGAGCATCATCGCAGAGAGGAAGCGCAGCTCCTGCATCCAGGGACCGCTGGAAACCGCCACCGTCAAGGTTCCGTTGATGATCCTCAACGGCCGGGCCCGGCTGGCAACTGTCGCACCGACCACATCGGGCCAGACTCTCCAGATATCCGCTTCCCGAAGACGCTCTGCCAGCCCGCCACCCCGCACGGCATCACCAAGCAGGTCACTCAAAAGGCGAGGGGCAGACATTCTAGAACGGCGGGACATCGTCGCGTTTCCTCCGGTTGATAGCTCCGCCGACAACCTGACCAATGACCGAACCGGTCAATGTCAGCGGGATATAATGCCACCCCAGCCCCGCCTTGACCCTGAGCAGGACGATGAACGGTATGGTAATGTGGATCATCACAAACCACATGATTGAAAATTTCTGGTAATTTTCCCGCAGGTAACCACAGGGAACGTTCACGACAAACGACAACAGCACCAGACCGGCGGCAAGCAACAGGGGTTGCATGGCAGACTCCTTTCCGGCATAGTAAAAATTTGGGCCCTGTTTGTCAATCGAGCAGATGCAGCATCACTCTTTGGGAACGGAAACCCTGACAATGGAGAATCGACTGATGGTTATGGACGGCCAGTTTCTGGCGGTTTTCAATTCAGCCCACCGGGTAATGAAGGCCGAAGGAATACTCAAGGGGCTCGGGCTCGAAATCCTGCTGATTCCGGCGCCACGCCAGCTGCAGACCGATTGCGGTCTGGCCCTGCGCTTTTCGGAAGACCGGTACGATGCCGTCATGGGGGCGCTTGAGGAGCACCGGCTGCTTCCTGCGTTTGTCAGCAGGCGCGAACATGACACCTACACCATCGTCTGGGGGGAAACGGCATGAAACAACTCGACTGCAGGAATATGGCCTGTCCGGCACCGGTCATCAGCGTCAGAAACGCCCTTGGCGGTGACGCCGGCCTTGTTGTATTGCTTGACAATGGTGCCCCGCGCGAAAACGTTGCCCGCTTTGCCCGCAATCGCGGGTATACCGTTATCGAACGCCGCGACGGGGAAACCTGGGAGCTGACCATCACCCCTTCCGGGAAATCCACTGGAGCGCCTGCGGAAGTATCCCGGCCCCGCTCACTGCTGATCACGTCCGACCGGCTGGGGGATGGCCCGGAAGAGCTCGGGCGACTGCTGATGAAAAACATGATCCACACACTGCTCGAAACGGAACACCTGCCCACGCGGATGCTGTTTCTGAACAGCGGAGTCCGCCTCACCACCGAAGGGTCAGATGTCATTGAAGCGCTCAACAAGCTGGCCGGCATGGGCGTGGAAATATACTCCTGTGGGCTCTGTCTCGACTTTTTTGGCTGCAAGGACCGGCTGAAGGCCGGAGGAACAACCAATATGCTGACAACCGTTGAAACCCTGCTTGGTGATGAACTGGTCATAAAACTCTAAAATTCAATTAGTTCTTGACAGTCCGCCGGCCGACACTTTATAGTTATCCCCTTTTGGAATATTCAGCACCACCGGGATCACGCACCCTCGATGTTCGACAGCCTTTCCGAAAAACTTGAATCGGTCTTTAAAAAACTCCGCGGCCAGGGGGTCATGACCGAGGAGAACATCAAGGACGCCCTGCGTGAAGTGCGCCTGGCGCTCCTGGAAGCTGACGTCAACTTCAAGGTCGTCAAGGACTTCGTCGAAAATGTCCGTATCAAGGCGGTTGGAACGGAAGTTCTCCAGAGCCTGACCCCCGGCCAGCAGGTTGTCCGGATTGTTCACGACGAACTGGTCGCCGTGATGGGCGGCGGTGAGGACAATTCCCTCGATCTTGCGGCCAAACCGCCTGTGGCCCTGATGATGGTCGGCCTTCAGGGGGCCGGCAAAACCACCACCTGCGGTAAACTGGGCAGCTTTCTGAAGAAGCAGAAGCGGCGCCCCCTGCTTGTTCCTGCCGACGTTTACCGACCGGCAGCGATCGAGCAGCTGAAAACCGTTGGACGCCACTTGGGGCTGGAGGTATTCGACTCGTCAGCCGACCAGAAACCGGTCGATATCTGTGCCGCAGCGATGAGCTTCGCCGAACTGAACGGCTACGATACCGTCATCCTCGATACGGCCGGCCGTCACCAGATCGATGACTTCCTGATGAACGAACTGGCCGAGATCAAGGCCGTTGCCGCTCCCCGGGAGATACTTTTCGTGGCCGACGCCATGACAGGCCAGGAAGCGGTCAATGTCGCTGCCGGCTTTAACGAGCGCCTCGACATAACCGGCGTTGTCCTGACAAAACTTGATGGAGATGCAAAAGGGGGCGCAGCACTCTCGATCAAGGCGGTCACCGGGAAACCGGTCAAGTTCGCTGGAATCGGCGAAAAGCTCGATGCACTTGAGGTGTTTCATGCCGATCGCCTCGTATCGCGCATCCTCGGCATGGGCGA